>NZ_JBEXYN010000047.1:0-63750 GCF_040630935.1 Streptomyces sp. NPDC005722 | reverse complement strand
CCCCGGCCGGCCGCCGGGGGAGGGGCCCGGCCGGGGGTGCCGCGGGCGGCAGGGGGTGTGTCAGGTCGTGCTGAAGGTGAACCAGTTGACGTTCACGAAGTCGGACGGCTGGCCGCTGGTGAAGGTCAGGTACACGTCGTGCTTGCCGGTGACGCCCGAGATGTTGGCCGGGACCGTCGTCCAGTTCTGCCAGCCGCCGGTGTTGGCGACGGAGAAGCTGCCGATCGGGGCGTTGGTCCGGCTGTCCAGCCGTACCTCGACCAGGCCGCTGACGCCTCCGGCGGCTCCGGAGGCGACCCGGGCCTTGAACTGCCGGGCCGCGGTGGTCCCGAAGTCGACGCCGGAGTAGAGCGCCCAGTCGCCGTTCGCGAGCGACGCGAGGTTCTTGCCGCCGCCGCTGTCCGTCGTGGTCTCCACGGTGGTGCCGGACTGCTGGGTGTACGACTCGGCCTGGAGGGTGCCGTACGCGCCGCCGGTGCCCCCGGTCGGCGGGGGATCGGTCGGGGGCTGCGTGCCGCCACCGCCGGAGCTGTAGACGGCGACGTAGTCGACCAGCATCGGCACGCCCGAGACGGTGGAGGCCGTCGGCGTCTTGTACCCGGCCACCGGGTCGGGGAAGGCCCCGCCCATCGCGACGTTGAGCAGGATGAAGTGGCCGTGCGCGGTGGCCGCGTTCCAGGTGGCGGCGTCCATCTGGCTTGAGTTCACCGAGTGGAACTGCACGCCGTCGACGTACCAGCGCAGTTGCTGGGGGCTGACGCTGCGGTCCCACTCGAAGGCGTACGTGTGGAAGTTGCCCTGGCACGCGCTGCCGGGGCAGACCCGGGTGGCGCCGAGGCCGGTGGTCTCGTTGCAGTAGCCGCCCGGGTTGGTGCCGCAGTGCAGGGTGCCCCAGACCTGGTTGACGCCGTTCACGTTCTCCATCAGGTCGAACTCGCCGATGGAGGGCCAGTTCCAGTAGTTGCCCCGGTAGGGCGCGCCCAGCGTCCAGAAGGCGGGCCAGTAGCCGGCCGCCGCCGCGCCGGTGACGTTCGGCATCTGGATGCGGGACTCGATGCGGAGCTTGCCGCCCGACGGGGGCTCGAAGTCGCTGCGGCGGGTCTCGACGCGCCCGGAGGTCCAGTTGCCCGCGGAGTCCCGGATCGGGGTGATGCGCAGGTTGCCGGAACCGTCCTGGCGGAGGTTGGCGGTGTTGGCGGTGTACGTCTGCACCTCGCCGGTGCCCCAGTTGGCGGCGCCGCCGGGGTAGCTGGTGCCGGTGTCGACGATCCAGTTGTCGCTCGACGGGAGGGTGTTGGCGGCGCCGCTGAAGTCGTCGCTCCAGACGGTGGTCCAGCCGGAAGGTGCCGCCGGGACGGCGGCCGTGGCCGAGCCGAGCAGGCCCAGGCAGAGGGCGGTGGCGGTGGCTGCGGCAGCCATCACCAGGGTGATCGGTCTGGCGGCGTACCGCCTGCGGGTGGTCGTTCGCGTGGACACGGGGGTGATGCCTCCTCGGGATCGGTGCCGGGGAAGGGTGCGGTTCAGGTCTGAGCGTTGAGAGCGCTCTCATCTGGCGGGAACACCTTCCCGCCGGGGTGAACCGCGGTCAATACATGGAACAGAAGAAGTCGCACATGCGTCCCTGCCTTCACTGCTTGGAGGCGGCGGGTCCTGCCGGGGCAGGGGCGGCCCGCACCGCAGGTGCGAAGTGGCGGTCGAGAGCGTGCCGTTGAGCCGTCCTCCGCACCTCGGCAGGGCGTGTCACCGGGTGTGTTCCAGCTTCTGAGAGCGCTCTCTCCCAGGGCTCCTGATTACGCCCGGCATCGGGCCGGACCGATCGGGTCGTCATGAAACGCGCGGAACCGGGTAGCCGATCCCTGTAGGAATGGGGGTGAATGCGAAGCCG
This sequence comes from Streptomyces sp. NPDC005722, assembly GCF_040630935.1. Taxonomy (NCBI): domain Bacteria; kingdom Bacillati; phylum Actinomycetota; class Actinomycetes; order Kitasatosporales; family Streptomycetaceae; genus Streptomyces; species Streptomyces sp. NPDC005722. Next base: position 61,865 of record NZ_JBEXYN010000047.1, on the reverse strand, counting down.
GCAGGTCCACGCCGCGGGCGTGGACGGCGGGCGACGCCGAGGGCCGGTCCCGTCCGAGCGGGACCCGGCCCGGCCGCGCACCGCGCGGTCAACGCCCCGGGGCCCGCCCCCGCGGCGCGTCCGGCCCGGTGCGCGGCAACGGCGACCAGGGCCGAGCAAGGGAGTGCATCATGATCATCCTCGGCATCATCCTCCTGATCGTCGGATTCCTCGCCGGAATCTCCATCCTGTGGACCCTGGGAGTCATCCTCGTGGCCATCGGCCTCGTGCTCTGGGTCCTGGGTGCCATGGGGCACGCCGTCGCGGGGCGCCGCCACTACTACTGACGGCGGGTGAGCCCGCCCGCGTGCCGCGTCCCCCGGGGCGCGGCACGCCCATGGGTGCGGGGCCGCGGGCGCGGCTCCGCACACCCGTCCGTACACCCGTCCGCCCGGCCGTCCTCGCGCCTGCGCCCGGTCGCGGCGGGGGTCGCCCGGATGGGCCGCCTGCAGTGGTCACCGGCGCGCGCTGGGGATTGGTTGTGATATGTCCCCCCGACGCCCAGGTGCACTGGAGTATTCGCATGGAATCCGGTTCCTCCGCGCACAACTGCCCCTTCGACTTCGCCGAAGCCCTCGAGTTCGACCCGCAGCTGAAGCACTTCATGGAGAACGAGCAGATCTCCCGCATCAAGCTGCCGCACGGTGAGGGTGAGGCCTGGCTGGTCACGCGGTACGAGGACGTGCGTACGGTGACGACCGACCGGCGCTTCAGCCGCGCCGCCGTCGTCGGCAAGGACTTCCCCCGCATGACGCCGGAGCCGATCGTCCAGGACGAGGCCATCAACGTCATGGACCCGCCGGACAGCAGCCGGCTGCGCTCGCTGGTCTCCAAGGGCTTCACCCCCCGGAACGTCGAGCACATGCGCCCCAGCATCGAGCGGGTCGTCGCCGAACTGCTCGACGGCATGGAGCGCAGCGGCTCCCCGGCCGACCTCGTGGAGCACCTGGCCGCGCCGCTCCCGCTGGCCGCCATCTGCGAGGTCCTCGACATCCCCGACGAGGACAGCTGGGGTCTGCGGGGCCACGCCCGCACCATGATGGACTTCAGCCCCGACAACCGGGCCAACGCCGTCCACTCCAAGGCCTTCCTGCGGGACTACTTCACCAAGCTCACCGCCGACCGGCGCGCCCGCCCGGGCGACGACCTGGTCAGCGTGCTGGCCACCGCCCGTGACGGGGACGAGATCCTCAACGACAAGGAACTCGCCGTCATGGCGATGGTCCTGCTCATCACGGGCCAGGACACCACGTCCAACGAGATCGGCAACATCGCCTACACCCTGCTCACCCGCCCCCGCGAGATGGCGATGCTGCGGGAGCGGCCGGACCTCATCCCGCAGGCCATCGAGGAGATGCTGCGCCACATCCCGTTCCGCAAGGGCGTCGGCATCCCGCGGATCGCCGTCGAGGACGTCGAGATGGGCGGTGTGCTGATCAAGGCCGGCGACGTCGTCCACGTCTCGTACCTGACGGCGAACCGCGACCCCGAGAAGTTCGACCGCCCCGACGAGCTGGACCTGGAGCGCACCGGCACGCCCCACATGACCTTCGGCTGGGGCGGCCACCACTGCCTGGGCGCGCCCCTGGCGACCATGGAGCTCCAGGTGGCCTTCAGGGAGCTGCTGCGGCGCTTCCCGGACCTGAGGCTGGCCAAGCCCGCCGACGAGGTGCGGTGGAGCGCCACGTCGATCTGGCGCTACCCGGTGGCCCTGCACGTCGCCTGGTGACCCGTCGCCCCGGCCCGGACCGGCCCCGCACCCCGCACGGGTGCGGGGCCGGTCCCGTCACGTCGTCCCTCGTGGCGACGGGTGCCGGCCGCTCCGACATGCGGAATCCGCCCAAGTGACGTACGTTTTCCTGGTGGACGCAAATCTGAACAGGCCATGAATCCACTTCGACAGCGGCCGGTCCCCTTTTGTGAACCGACTTTTGCCGGGACCTCCTGAGAGTCCCCCTGTGGGTGCGCCGATGAATGCGCCCGTACCCCCTACCGCATTTTCGTGACAGGTACGGGCCTGCTCCGGAAATCCCGGAGCAGCGCACCACATGGACCATAGCCCGCCGAGGGGCAGGAAATGGAGCCACCCATGGCTGTTCTGTGCAAGCCGGTGATTTCGGTACCCGACAACGTTATCACCTGCGAACAAACGCTCGAGCTGGCACGGCGGCTGCACAAGGACCACCCGCAACTCGGCCTGACCCTCAGGCTCATTGAGAACACGGGCGTTCAGAAGCGGCACCTGATCCAGCCGATCGAAGAGGTGCTCAAGCATCCGGGCTTCGACGTGCGCAGCCAGATCTACGAGGCGGAGTCGAAGGCGCGGGTACCGGCCGTCGTACGAAAGGCTCTCGACCAGGCCGAGTTGGAGCCCGAGGACATCGACATCATCGTGTACGTCTCGTGCACGGGCTTCATGATGCCCTCGCTGACCGCGTGGCTCATCAACAAGATGGGCTTCCGCCACGACACCCGGCAACTGCCCATAGCGCAGCTCGGTTGTGCGGCGGGCGGCGCGGCCATCAACCGCGCCCACGACTTCTGCACGGCGTACCCCGAGGCCAACGCCCTCATCGTGGCCTGCGAGTTCTGCTCGCTGTGCTACCAGCCCACCGACCTCAGCGTCGGAACGCTGCTCTCCAACGGCCTGTTCGGCGACGGCATCGCCGCCGCCGTCGTCCGGGGCAGCGGCGGCACCGGGATGCGGCTGGAGCGCAACGCCTCCTACCTCATCCCGAACACCGAGGAGTGGATCTCCTACGCGGTGCGCCAGACGGGCTTCCACTTCCAGCTCGACAAGCGTGTCCCCGGCACCATGGAACCCCTGGCGCCGGTGCTGCGCCAGGTCGCCGAGGACCACGCGTGGAACGCCGCCAAACTGGACTACTACATCATCCACGCCGGCGGCCCCCGCATCCTGGACGACCTGTGCCGCTTCCTCGGCGTCCCGCCGGAGTCGTTCCGGTTCAGCCGGGCCACGCTGACCGAGTACGGCAACATCGCGAGCGCCGTCGTACTCGACGCCCTCTACCGGATGTTCGAGGAGGGCTCCGCCCTCGACGGGCACCGCGGGCTGCTGGCCGGCTTCGGCCCGGGCATCACCGCGGAGATGGTCCTCGGCACCTGGGTCACCAACGGGCTCGACTCCACGATGACGCCGCAGCACTCCTACGGGGAGTACGACGTCATCACCTGAGCGACGGCCCCGGTGGGCGACGGTCCCGGCCGGCGGTGGCCGGGGACACCACGGTGTCCCCGCCACCGGCCGGCCCGGCCCTCACCGGACGGGCGCGGCCCGTTCAGCCTTGCGACGCGGCGGCCGCGCGGCCGCCGCGTCGCACCCGTTCCCCGGTCCGTCAGGCGGGCACCGCCCCCTCGCGGGCGGCCACGAAGCCCACCACGGCCTCCGCGAAGCGCCCGGGCTCCTCGAGGTGGCCGAAGTGCCCGCTGTCCTCCAGGACCAGCAGCTCCGATCGGGGGATCAGCCCGTGCAGTTCATCGGCCCACCGCACCCCGCAGATCACGTCGTACCGGCCGACGACGACCAGCGCCGGGACGGTCAGGGTTCCCAACTGCCCGCGGTCGTCGATGACATCGGGGACGAGGCCGGTGTCCAGCCCCGAGATGTACGTGCCCGTCACCGCGGCGCGCAGGGGCGCGAACTCCTCCTCCCGGGCCCAGTAGTCGGCGAAGTACGCGGGCAGCAGGCCCTTGAGGGCCGCCGTCATCCCCGCGTCGTCGGAGATCGCGGACACCCCCTGCAGGGCCCCCAGGGCCTCCGGCAGACCGGGGTGCCCCGCGTTGCGGGCGGCGAACTCCGCCACCTTGCGCGCCGCCTCGGCGCCGAGCTCGGGGCCGGTGACCGGGGAGCTGTCGTAGAGGACGACCCCGGCGACGCGCGCGGGACGGCGCAGGGCGTGGTACTGGACGACGAAGCCGCCGTGCGAGTGCCCCAGGAGGTAGACGCGCGGGGCGCCGAGGTGGTCGACGAGGGCGTCCAGGAACCGGCTGTAGAGCTCCCGGGTGTACCCGTGCGGGTGCGAGGGCAGCCGGCCCGAGCCGCCGGTGCCGACCGGCTCCGGGTAGACGACCGTGAGGTGCCGTTCGACCTCGGGCATGCGCAGGTACTCCCAGAACACGCCCGGCCCGCCCGAGTGCGCGATGCACACCGGACCGGTGCCGGTGCCGTGGACGTGGTAGCGCTGGACCACACCGTCCACCTCCAGGGTGTGGGTGCCGGGGGACAGGGGATGGGTCGCGGACGTGGACATCCGTACTCCGTTTCCGAAAGGTGTCGAGGACACCGACAGGACGGCGGGCGGCACGCGAAGTTCGATCGGCGGTGGGTGACGGTCGTCACGTCCCGGGCGGGGCCGCCGGGCGGGCGCCGCGCCCGGGGCGCGTACGCGCGGATGGGCCGGTCGGCCCCCTCCCGGGGCGGAAATGATCCGTGCGGCCCCTGCAACGGGAGCACCGGCGCGTGCGACGGTCGACGGACAGGGAAGGGAGCGCGGCCATGGGCGGCAGGGCGGTGTTCTGGCGCTGGCGCCGCAATCCGATGCGGCGGCGGTCCGATGTCCTGGAGGCCTGGACGGGTGTGGCGGCGGCGCTGCTGATCGCCGCGGGCGCCCCGGCCGCGGGAGCCGCCACGGCGGTCGCGGTCGAGCACTCCGAGCTGCGGCACAGCGCGGGCACCCACCTGGCGACGGCCGTCCTGACCGAGGACGCCGCGAAGGCCGTCGAGAACCCGTACACCGGCTCCATCGGCAAGGTCCTCACCACCGTCCGGTGGACGGCGCCCGACGGCTCCACCCGGACCGGCGAGGCGCGCGTCGAACCGGGCAGCCACGCGGGATCCCCCACGACCGTCTGGCTGGACGCCGGTGGCCACCTGCAGCAGAACCGGCTCACCCCCGCGCAGGCCGAGGCCCAGGGAGTGGTCTTCGGCACGGTCGCCGCGACGGGCGCCTGTGCGCTCGTCCTCGCCGGCCGCTGGATCGTCCGCCTGCGGATCGACCGCCACCGCGCCGCGGCATGGGACCGCGAGTGGGAGCGGACCGGCCCGTCCTGGGGCCACCGCAGGGCCTGAGGCCGGAGGCGGACGTGCGGCACGGCGGACGAGGAGGCGCGGTGGGCGGCCTGGTGGTGGTGGGAGCGGACGGCTCGGCCTCGAGCCTCGCCGCGGTGGAGACGGCGGCCAGGGAGGCCGCGTGGCGTGGGGCGGCGCTGCGGGTGGTGCACGCCTTCCTGTGGCCGGCGATGCACGTGCCCCTGGGGCCCTCCGGCCCCGGGCCGCCCGAGGGCGGTCCGCGCAACGCCGCGCGGCGCGTGGTGGCGGAGGCCGTGGAACGCGCCAGGAGCGCGGTACCGGACGTGGACGTCACCCACGCCGTCGTGACCGGGGAACCCCTCACCGTGCTGGAGGCCCAGTCGCGCGCCGCGGAACTCGTGGTCGTGGGATCCCGCGGCATGGGCGGCTTCGTCGGCCTGCTGCTGGGCTCGACGGCAGTGCACCTCGCCGCGCACGGCCAGTGCCCCGTCATGGTGGTGCGTGAGCGGCCGTCCGCCGGCGGACCGGTCCTGCTCGGCGTCGACGGTTCCCCGGCCGGCGCGGACGCGGTCGGCTTCGCCTTCGCCGAGGCCGCGTTGCGCGGCGCCGACCTCCTCGCCCGTGCGGCCGCTCCGTGGCCGACCAGGATCCTGACGGCAGCCCCGCTCCGCGCCCCCGCCCTGTCCCGCCGCTCCGGTCCGGGACGAAGCGGCCTACCCGGACGTGATGCGGCGGCCCGTGACGCCGGTGGGGACGACACGGACCCACAGGGTGCGGTCGCCGCCCGCCCACGGGCCGCTGTACTCGTGTTCCGCCAGGCCCCGGACGGCGGGCGGGTCGGTGACGGCGGTGGCGAGACCGCGGACGAGCACGCTCCAGCCCTGGCTGAGGGCCTCGTCCACGTGGTCGACCTCGAACGCGCACCGGGTGTCCGCGGCCGCCGCGGGCGTGGCGCCCGGGTCGGTGCGGAAGGCGATCACGCGCTCGGTGACCGTGTAGTTGACCGGCAGGACGGCGAGCCCGTCGGGTGTGTCCAGCCCGATCCTGCCGACGCCGTGGGTGGACAGCAGGGCCCAGCACTCCTCGGGGCCGAGTTCCACCAGTTCCGTCCGGGGCGCCGCGGTCGGCTCCTGTCCGACGTGCGGCAGGCGGCCCGGCGCGATGCCGGTGCGTTCCGCCGCCCCCTCCGGGGACGGGCCCGTCTCCTCCCGGCGGCTTGCCATCCGGCGCCCGATGTCCCCGGCCGCGGCGGCCGCGTCCTGCTGCGTCATGCCCGGTCACGTCCTTCCGTACGTCGCGGCCGCGTCACCCCCCACCGTCCCGTCCGGACCCGCCCCCGTACGCTTGGCGCAGCGGTGACCTGCTCCCACTGTCCGCGACGGCACGTGCCGTCGCCCATGGGCCGATCGGCCCATGGGCGGGCCCGGCGGGCCCCTGCCGGGGGCGTGCCGCGGGCGGGAGGCTGGGGGCGAACAGCCCACGCCCTTCGTCCCGTTCGCCAGGAGGAACGTCATGTCCCGTACGGTCACCGCCGGTCTCGACGGAACGCCCGAGAGCCGGGCCGCGGCGGACTGGGCCGCCCGCGAGGCGCTGCGCCGCGGACTGCCGCTGAGGCTCGTGCACGTCCACGAGTACCAGCCGTACGGCTCCGTCCACGCACCGCTGGCCGGGGCGGTGGCCGCGGTGGACCCCGACGCCCAGCGGCAGTGGGCCGAGTCGGTGCCGCGCGACGCCGCCGCGGAACTCGCCGCGCGCCATCCGGACCTGGAGATCACCGCCGGCCTGCTGAGCGGGCAGCCCGCGGCGGCCCTCGCGGCGGCCGCCGACGCGTCGGAACTGCTGGTGCTCGGCTCGCGCGGCCTCGGCGCGCTCGCGGGCTTCCTCGTCGGCTCGGTGGCCTCCGCGACCGTCGCCCGGACGGTGCGGCCCGTCGTGCTCGTACGGGCCGGCGAGACGGGTGAGGACGAGCACCGCCCGGACCTCGACGGGCTGGTGTCGGAGTACACCCCCTTCCGCGACGTGGTGCTCGGCATCGACCTGGCCCGGCCCCACGACGATCTGCTGGCCTTCGCCTTCGAGGCCGCCGTGGAGCGCGGGTCGGGCCTGCGCGCCGTCCACGGCTGGAACCTGCCGGCCTCCTACGGCTACAACCCCGCCGCGATCGCGCTCGACCTGGAGCACGAGCTGACCGACGCCCAGGCGAAGGCGCTGACGCAGGTGCTGGCGCCGTGGCGGGCGAAGTACCCCGCCGTCGAGGTCGTGGAGCACTCGCTCGCCGGAGGGGCGGCGCACCACCTGGTCGAGGCGGCGGCCGACGCCTCCCTGGTGGTCGTCGGCCGCCGTGTGCGGCACGCGGCCGCCGGACTGCACATCGGCCCGGTGACGCACGCGGTGCTGCACCACGCGAAGGCGCCCGTGGCGGTCGTCCCGCACGACTGACCGCCGGTACGCCCGGTCCGGCCCCGCCCCGTACCGTTCAGCGGGCGGGGCGGCCGGCCGCGTCGATGAGCGCCGTCTCCCGCGCCGTCAGCCGCAGCGTGCCCGCGGCCAGGTTGTCGACCAGGTGCTCCGGATCACCCGTCCCCGGGATGGCGAGCACGTGGTCGCCCTGCGCGAGCGTCCACGCGAGCCGCACCCGCGCGGGCGAGACGCCGTGGGCGGCCGCGACGGCGAGGACGGCCTCGCTCTCGCCGCCGTCGGCGGCGCCGGGCCCGCGTTCGCGCCCGCCGCCCGCGATGGCGAAGAAGGGCACGAAGGCGATGCCCTGGGCACCGCACTCCCGCAGCAGGTCGTCGCTGTCGCGCGCGTCGACGCCGTAGCGGTTCTGGACGCACACCACGGAGGCGATGGCCCGCGCCTCGGCCAGGTGTTCCGGGCGGACGTTGGAGAGCCCGAGGTGGCGGACGAGCCCGGCGTCGCGCAGCTCGGCCAGGGCGCCGAAGTGCTCGGCGACGGAAGTGCCGCCCATGAAGCGGAGGTTGACCAGGTCGAGGTGGTCGCGGCCGAGTTGCCGCAGGTTCTCCTCGACCTGGCCGCGCAGCTGGTCGGGGCGGGCGGCGGTGGCCCACTCGCCGGAGGCGTCCCGTGCGGGTCCCACCTTGGTGGCGATGACCAGGTCCCGCGGGTACGGCGCCAGGGCCGAGTTGATGAGTTCGTTGGCCGACCGCAGCCGTGAGAAGTAGAAGGCGGCGGTGTCGATGTGGTCGACGCCGAGTTCGACGGCGCGGCGCAGCACGCCGATGGCGCGCTCCCGGTCGCTGGAGGTGCCGAGGTGGAAGGCCGCGCTGCCGGTGAGCCGCATCGCGCCGAAGCCGATCCGGTTCACCCTCATGTCGCCGAGGAGCCAGGTGCCGGCCGCGGCCGCGGAGATCCTGTCAGTGGTCATGGGTGAGTGCGTCCTTTCGCCGTCCCGGAGTATCCCCTCCCGTCCGGCGCCGCCGGACGACGGCCGGGTGCCCACGTCCGCTCTGGCCTCCGTGGTGCGGCACGGTGACCGCGCTTGCTGTTCCCCCTCAAGACTTGAACGATTCAGCAAGTGACGGGCAGGAACATACGCGGCCACCGCTGCCGCGACAAGACGCCGGGCGCCGTCGGCGTCTTTCCCCGCGCGTGGGGGCGGCCCGTGGGTTCTCCATCGCCCGTAAATGCAACCTTTTGTGACGGTTCGTCGGACGCGTGGCGCCATGGGTGCCGGATCGGGGTGCGGCTCTTGACGGTCTCCGCGAAGTCACCCTAGGTTGCCGCTGGCTCTAAAAACGATTCATTCGCACTCAGGCCAGTGGCCGGGCATCGGGCTGCCCGGCAACCGCGTTCCACGGCCGCGCCACCGCCGGGCCCACGCCGGCCGGTGGTACTCCTCCGTGCCCGGAAGGAGTTCCGAGAATGTCCGCACCCCACCCCTCCCAGCCGTCCCGCAGGCACGTGCTGACCGCCGGCGTCGCGACGGCCGCGACCCTTGCGTCCGCCGGCCAGGCCGTGCTGGCGGCCCCGGCCGCCGCCGCGCCGAGCGCCCCCGGGCCGAGCGCCCCCGGGCCGGCGGACGCCGTCCACGGCGGTGCGTCCCCCGCGGTGCGTCCGAAGCTCGCCCCGCTGCCGTTGTCGGCCGTGCGGCTGCTCGACAGCCCCTTCCGCGACAACATGCGGCGCACCGGCGCCTACCTGCGCTTCGTCGACGCCGACCGGCTCCTGCACACCTTCCGCCGCACCGTGGGACTTCCCTCGTCCGCCGAACCCTGCGGAGGCTGGGAGGCGCCCGACGTCCAACTGCGCGGCCACACCACCGGGCACCTGCTGTCCGCCCTCGCCCAGGCCCACGCCAACACCGCGGACGAGGCCTACGCCGACAAGGGCCGCGTCCTCGTCGCCGCGCTCGCCGAGTGCCAGGCGGCCTCTCCCGCCGCCGGGTTCCACGAGGGGTACCTGTCCGCCTTCCCCGAGTCGGTCTTCGACAGCCTGGAAGCGGGCGGCAAGCCCTGGGCGCCGTACTACACCCTGCACAAGATCATGGCCGGGCTGCTCGACCAGTACACCCTCAGCGGCAACCAGCAGGCCATGACCGTGCTCCTGGGGATGGCCGGCTGGGCGGAGGCGCGCACCGCGCCGCTGTCGTACGAGCGCATGCAGTCCGTGCTCAAGGTCGAGTTCGGCGGCATGAACGACGTCCTGACCCGCCTCCACCTCGTCAGCGGCGACCCCGCGCACCTGCGCACCGCCCGCCGCTTCGACCACGAGGAGCTCTACGCGCCGCTCGCCGCCGGACGCGACGAACTCGCGGGCCGGCACGCCAACACCGAGATCGCCAAGGTGGTCGGGGCGCCGTACTCCTACGAGGCCACCGGCGACCGCCGCTACCTCGACATCGCGCGCACCTTCTGGCGCACCGTCGTGGAGCACCACACGTACGCCATCGGCGGCAACTCCAACCTGGAGTTCTTCGGGCCCCCGGACGAGATCGTCAGCCGTCTGTCGGAGAACACCTGCGAGAACTGCAACAGCTACAACATGCTCAAGCTCGGCCGGCAGCTGTTCCTGCACGAGCCGACCCGCACCGCCTACCTGGACCACTACGAGTGGACCCTGTACAACCAGATGCTCGGCGAGCAGGACCCCGACTCCGAGCACGGCTTCGTCACGTACTACACCGGGCTGTGGGCCGGTTCGCACCGGCAGCCCAAGGGCGGCCTCGGCGCGGCGCCCGGCAGCTACAGCGGCGACTACGACAACTTCTCCTGCGACCACGGCACCGGCCTGGAGACCCACACCAAGTTCGCGGACACCATCTACTTCCAGTCCGGCGACGCGCTCTACGTCAACCTTTTCATCCCCTCCGAGGTGGACTGGCGGCGTCACGGGCCGAAGGAAGGGGTGACGATCCGTCAGCACGCCGTCTCCGAGGACACCGTGCGGATCACCGTCGCCGAGGGCGGCGGCCGCTTCGCGCTCAAGGTACGGATACCGGGCTGGCTGGCGGACGGCCGGGCCCGGGCCCGCGTCCGCGTGGCCGGACACCCGTACACCGGCCGTGTCGAGCCCGGCACCCACCTCACCCTCGACCGCCACTGGCGGGCCGGGGACACCGTCGAACTCACCCTGCCCCGCGAACCCGTGTGGCGTCCCGCGCCCGACAACCCGCAGGTGCGCTCGCTGTCGTACGGCCCGCTCGTACTCGCCGGCACCTACGGCTCGACGCAGCTGACGACCGTCCCGGAGATCACCCCGCAGTCCCTGCGCCCCGTACGCGGCGGTGACGGCACCTTCACCGCCGAGACGGCCGACGGCGCGGTCACCCTGAAGCCGTTCCACCGGGTCCACCACGAGAACTACACCGTCTACTGGGCCGTCGCCCCCCGTGCCGCCCGCGAGCGGGACGTCGCCCGCTACCCCCTCGACGAGGGCACCGGCACCACCGCCGCCGACACCACACGGACGTTCGCCCCCGCGACGCTCGCCGCGGGCGCCTCCTGGACCGCGGACGGACCGGGCGGACGGCCCGCCGTCGCGCTCGACGGCGCCGGAGGGCACGTCGCGCTGGCCCCGGCCCTGCCGTCGGCACTGTCCGAACTGACCGTCAGCATGTGGGTGCGGGTGGACGTCCTGGCCAACTCCGCCCGCGTCTTCGACCTGGGCTACCACAAGGACACCTACCTCTTCCTCACCCCGCGCACCGGCGCCGGCCGCGCCCGGGCGGCCCTGAAGATCGCCGGTATGGAGGCCGAGGACGTCATCGACGCCACGGGCCCGCTGCCCGCCGGCCGCTGGACCCACGTCGCGCTCACCCTCGGCGACCGCACCGGCGTCCTCTACGTCGACGGCGCCGAGGCCGGCCGCAACCCCGCGATGGCCGCGAGCCCGCTGCTGCTCGGCACGACCACGCACAACTACCTCGGCCGCTCGCAGAACCCCACGCACCCCTACCTGACCGGTGCGGTCGCCGGCTTCCGGCTGCACAACCGCGCCCTCGCGCCCGCCGACGTCGCCGCCCTCGCGACCCCCTGACACGGCCGGCGGGAGCGCAAGGGCCCGCCCTCCCGCCTCCCCGCCCTCACCTCACGGAGTACCGCCATGCCTGAATTCCCCCTGTCCAGACGCCGTTTCGTGGCCGCCGCGGGAGTGACCGGAGCCGCGCTGGCGTCCGGCCTGCCCCTCCCCGCGTACGCCGCGCAGCAGCACCACGGCGCGACGGAGGCGACCTGGTCGCCCGCACGCTTCGCCGACCCCGCCAAGGACAGCCGCCCGACGGTCTACTGGTACTGGAACGGCCCCGTCACCCCCGAACTCGTCGACGCACAGATGGCCGACCTGCGGGACAAGGGGATGTACGAGGTCGTGCTCTTCCCCTTCGACAACGCCGAGATGCAGCCGGTCTTCTTCACCGAGGAATGGTTCGCGATCGTCGGCCACGTCCTGCAGACCGCCGAGAAGACCGGCATGCGGGTGTGGATCTTCAACGACGACCACTTCCCCAGCGGCCGCTCCGGCGAGTACATCGTCAAGGGCGGCCAGGTCGGCTCGCGCACCTACAAGCCCCGCCCCGACCTGCGGCTGAAGGCCCTGTGGCGGTCCAGCACCGTCGTCTCCGGCCCCGCCGCAGTCGACCTGCGCACCACCACGGGCGTCGGCGTGGACGCCACCTCGCTGGTCGCCGACGCCGCCGTCCTGGGCGGCGCCGCCGTGCTGCACGGGGGAACGGAGTGGCGCGACTACACCGTCACCGGCAGCGCCCGCGCCGACCAGGTGGCCGCGGGCCTCGTCGTACGGGCTGCCGCCGACGGCAGCGCGGGCTACGCCGTCGAGTTCGACCAGACCGGCGTCGTCACCGTCTCGCTCCTCGCGAAGGACCGGGACCCCGTCGAACTCGCCCGCTCCACCCGCACCGACGGCTTCAACAAGACCAAGTTCCACACCCTCGCCGTCACCGTCAGCGGCCCCACCCTGACCGTGACCCTCGACGGCAGGGCCAAGGGCACCGTCACCGACCCCACCCACCCCGCCGGCGGCGTCGGCGTCCGTGCCGCCGGGACCCAGCGCGCCCTGTGGGCGAGCCTGGTCGTGACCGCCGCCGACGGCACCGCCCTCCACACCAGGACCACCTTCGACGACCCCGCCGCCGCGGGCGACTTCCCCGCCCGGATCCCGCCCGCCGGCGCCGCGGCACCGGTCGCGGCCGCCGCCCGCCCTGTCGGTGCCACATCGAGCGACCAGGTCATCGAACTCACCCGGGAGCTCGGCGACGGCCGCACCTGGCACGTCCCCGAGGGCGACTGGCTGATCGACGTCTTCGGCGGGACCCCGCTCATCGACGACTCCCAGGGCTACAGCCGCAGCTACGTCGACCTCCTCGACGACGAGCCGGTGGAGCTGTTCCTCGACATCGTGCCCGGCGAGTACCACCGCAGGTTCGCCCGCTACTTCGGCAACGTCATCCCCGGCTTCTGGGACGACGAGCCGTTCTTCGCCTCCGCCGAGGCGCACTTCAAGCGCCTCCCGTGGTCGCCGACCCTGGCCGCCGCCCTGCGGAAGACCGGTACCGAGCCCGGCACGGCCTACGCGACGGCCTTCGACGACCTCGGCCGCACCGGCCGCATCACCCGGGGCCGCTACTGGCAGGCAGTCTCGGACCGCTTCGCGGGCTACTTCCGCAAGCAGTCCCAGTGGTACGAGAAGCGCGGCGTCGCACTCATCACCAACCCGCTGTACGACGAGACCTCGCCGTCCAAGCGGATCGTCTCCACCGGCGACCTGCACAAGGTCCACCAGTGGGCGCAGGTCCCCGGCGGCGACATCATCACCGCCGAGTACGTGGCCGGACAGCCCACCATGATCCCCCGCAACCCGGTGAGCGTCGCCCACCAGATGGGCCGCGACCGGGCCCTGCTGGAGTGCTTCGGCAACATGGGCTGGCAGGTCGCACCCGACTTCGTGCGGGCGCTGGTCGGCGCCAACGCCGCCCGCGGCGTCAACCTCACCGTGCTGCACGCCCTGTGGACCGACGAGCAGCGCGTCTTCTTCCCGCCGCCGTTCGGCCCGCGCGCACCCTGGTGGTGGGCGATGGAACCGATCGCCGACTGGATCGGCCGCGTCATGGAGGTGGCCCGCGGCACCTCCGGCGCCCGCACCGCCCTGGTCCAGCCGCAGCGGGCCGCCGAGCAGTGGCGCGGCACCACCCGCCAGGGCGAGGTCGACGGCGCCTTCACCGACGCCGCGTACGCCCTGGAGAGCGCCCAGGTCGACTTCGACCTCGTCCACGAAGGCGCCCTGTCCGGCGACCCCGAACTGCTCGCCCACGCCCGCGTCCACCAAGGATGCCTCGTCGTCGGCGAGGCCGGCTACGACCTCGCCGTCCTTCCCGTCACCCCGACCCTGGACGCCGCCGCCGTCAGCCGCCTGGAGGCCTTCGCCCGGCAGGGCGGCACCGTCGTCGCCGTCGGCACCCTCCCCCTGGAGGACGCCGACGGGCGCGACCGCACCCTGGAGCGGGCGCTGTCCGCGCTCTTCGGCGACACCGTCCCGGGCAGCCGGCGCGTCGGCGCGGGAACCGCCGTACGCGTCGCCGGCACCGCCGGCCTCGGGGACGCCGCACGCGACGCCGGCGTCGCCGCGGCCGTCCTCGAACCGCCGGCCCCGGCCGTACGGGTGCTGCGCACCACCCGCGGCAAGGACGTCGCCTTCCTCCTCAACAACGAGAGCGCGGCGCCCGTCGAGACCGTCGCCGTGCTGCCCGCCGACGGCGTCCCCGAACTCTGGGACCCCGTCACCGGCACCGTACGACCCGCGCCCGTCCACCGGGAGCAGAAGCACGGCGGCGTCCGGCTGCCGCTGCGCCTCGCCCCCTACGAGACCCTCGCCGTCGTCGTCCGCGCCGGCGCGAAGCCCCGGCCGCACCTCACCGACAGCACCCTGCCCGCCGCCTCCATCGGCTCCGTCACGGCTGCGGGGCAGACCCTGCGCGTCGCCGCCGTCGTCGACGCGCCCGGCGACCACGTGCTCACCGGCACCGACGGCGGCCGCGCCTACCGGGGCACGGTGAGCGTCACCGACCCGCTCACCCCCGTCCCGGTGGGCGGCGACTGGACGCTCACCCTGCAGCGCCCCGGAGCCACCCCCGTGACGGGCCCGCTCGGCAGCTGGACGACGGTGGAACCGCTGTTCTCCGGCAGCGGCGTCTACACCACCGACCTCGACCTCGACGCCGGCACCCTCGACGGCCGGGGCTTCCGCCTCGACCTCGGCCAGGTCAGGGAGGTCGCCTCGGTCACGGTCAACGGCACCGAACTGCCCCCGCTGCTGTGGACCCCGTACACCGCCGACGTGACGGACCTGCTGCGCGCGGGCCGCAACACCCTCGCGGTACGGGTCTCCAACACCCTGTCGAACGAGCGCAACAAGCCGCTGCCGTCCGGGCTCCTCGGCCCGGTCACGCTGCGGCCGTACCGCCGGGTCACCGCCACCCTGCACCGGATCTGACGTGCCGTCGCCGGCAGGGCCCGACCCGCAGCAACCGCCCACCGCACCACCGTCAAGGAGCACCCGCATGCCCCGTCCCCCGCGTAGAGCCGCCCGGCGCGGCCCGGCCCTCGCCGTCGCCACCGGACTCACCGCGCTCGTCACGATCCTGCCCACCGCCGTCACCGCGGAGGCCGGCGCCCCCGCGTCGCTGAGCGCGACCACCCTGCGCACCCAGAAGCTCACCCAGGCCCTCGGCATCGACGACACCACCCCCGAACTGAGCTGGGCCCTGACCGGCCGCTCCCGGGGGCTCGTCCAGACCGCCTACCGGGTCCAGGCCGCCACCTCGCTCACCAGGCTCCGCCAGGGACGCCCCGACCTGTGGGACTCCGGGAAGGTCGGTTCCGCCGTCCCGCAGACCGTCTACGCGGGCAAGGAGCTCGGCTCCCGCACCCGGGTCTACTGGCGCGTGATGCTCTGGTCCGCGACGAGCCCGCACGGCACAGGACTTCACGGCAAGGACCTGCACGGCCCGGACCACGCCGCCGACTGGAGCGCGCCCGCGTCCTTCGAGACCGGTCTCACCAGGAGCGGCGACTGGCAGGCCGACTGGATCACCAACGCCGACTGGCAGCTGGGCAAGCGCGAGGTCACGCCCGTGGTCGTCAAGCTGCCCCGCACCACCGCCCGTTACGTCCGTCTCGACGTCACCCGCCTCGGCCTGCCCCTGCAGGAGGACTTCCCGGGCCGCACCTGGCGCCTGCAGCTCGGCGAGATCGACGTCCGCGACGCGGCCTCCGGCACGACCGGCCTCGCCAAGGGCGCCGCCGTCACCGCCTCCGAGTCCAACACCCTGCGCAAGACCTGGGAGCCGGCCCTCGCCGTGGACGGCCTGCCCAACAGCGGCCTCCAGACCGCCGCCGGCTACTCCAGCGCCGCGCACACCGGGCCGGACGTCTCCCAGCAGCCCATCACGCTCACCCTCGACCTCAAGTCCGCCAAGACCTTCGACGAGGTCGCGCTCTACCCTCGCGCCGACGTCCTCACCGACGACGGCGGTGTCCCCGGCTTCCCCACCGACTACACCCTCGCCACCGCGGACACCCCCGCCGGGCCCTTCACCCAGGCCGCCGCCGTCACCGGACAGCAGCCGCCGAAGCCCTGGCTGCCGTCCGGACTGCCGCTGTTCACCAAGGACTTCGCCCTGCCGGAGCACGTGCGCAGCGCCCGCCTGTACGTCTCGGGCCTCGGCATCCACGACGCCACGATCAACGGCAGGCAGGTCGGCGACGCCGTCCTCGAACCCGCCAACACCACTTTCACCCAGCGCGTCCAGTACGCCACCTACGACGTCACCGACCTGCTGCGCAGCGGCGGCAACACCGTCGGCGTCTCGCTGGGCAACGGCATCTCCAACGTCGTCAGCACCGCGGACCGCTACCGCAAGCTCTACGGCAACATCAGCGACCCCAAGCTGATCGCGCAGCTGGAGGTCACCCTCGCCGACGGCACCGTCCGCCGCATCAGCAGCGGCGACGACTGGCGCACCACGCTCGGCCCCACCACCTCCTCCAACTGGTACGGCGGCGAGGACTACGACGCCCGCCGCGTGATCCCGCACTGGGACGAGCCCCGCGGCAGCCGCGCCGGCTGGGACCCGGCCGTCACCGTCGCCGGTCCCGGCACCGCCGACGCGCCCGCCCGGCTCAGCGCCCGTGAGACCGAACCGATCCGGGTCATCGAGACGCTCACCGCCAAGGAGGTGCCCGGCGCCGAGGGCAGCCGCGTCTTCGACGTGGGCAGGAACATCGCCGGCTGGCCCGAGATCACGGTGAAGGCCCCCGCCGGCACCACCGTCCGCATCGTGCCCGCCGAGAGCCTGAAGGACGGCCACGCCTTCCAGTCCATCAGCAACGTCGGCGGCCCGCTGTGGGACAGCTACACCACCGCGGGCCCGGGCGCCGAGACCTGGCACCCGGAGTACGGCTACCACGGCTTCCGCTATCTGGAGCTCAAGGGCCTGCCCGCCGGGGCCACGGTCACCGTCCGCGGCAAGGTCCTGCACACCGACAACGCCTCGGCCGGCGACTTCACCAGCTCCAACGACCTGGTCAACGGCATCCACTCCATCATCCGCCGCTCCATCGAGGGCAACATGATGAGCGTCCTCACCGACTGCCCGAGCCGTGAGAAGCTCGGCTGGCTGGAGCAGGACCAGCTCGTCTTCCCCACGCTCGCCGCGAACTACGACATGGAGTCCCAGCTCCGCAAGATCGTCCGCGACATGGCCGACGGCCAGACCCCCGAGGGCCTGATCACCTCCACCACCCCCGAATACACGGCCCTGCCCGGCGGTTACCGCAACGACTCCAACTGGGGCGGCGCCTTCGTCCTCGTGCCGTGGCAGCTCTACACCACCTACGGCGACGAGCAGACCCTCGCCACGTACTACCCGCAGATGCGGAAGTACGTCACCTTCCTGGAAGAGAAGGTCTCCGGCGGCATCCTCGACTACGGGCTCGGCGACTGGTTCACCCCGGACACCACCTTCCCCCGTGCGGTGGCCGGCACCTACGGCTACTGGCGCGTCGCGGACGCGATGAGCCGCATCGCCGCACTCCAGGGCGACCAGGACGCCGCGGCCGAGTACCGGGCCAAGGCCGACGCCACCGCCAAGGCCCTCGCGGACAAGTACTACGACCCCGCGACCGGCACCTTCGGGGGCGGCGGGCACGGAGCTGAGGCCCTCGCCCTCGACATGGGAGCCGTCCCCGCCGACCAGCGCGAGCGGCTGCTCGGCCACTTCGTCGCGAGCGTCGAGGCGGCGGACTTCCACCTCAACCTGGGCGAGATATCGCTGCCCGCCGCGTTCCGGGTGCTGTCGGAGTCCGGGCACGACGACGTCGTCGGCCGGATCGCCACCCAGACCACCAGCCCCAGCTACGGCTACCAGGTGCTGCACGGCAACACCACGCTCGGCGAGAGCTGGGACGGCGGCCCCGGCCAGTCGCAGAACCACTTCATGCTGGGCGCCATCGACGCCTGGTTCACCGCCCGCCTCGCCGGCATCCAGCAGGCGCCCGGCTCCGTCGGCTACCGCCAACTCCTCGTGGACCCGGCCCTCGTGGCCGGCCTCACCTCCGCCTCCGGCTCGTACCGCACGCCCTACGGCACGGTCAGCACCGCATGGCGCCTGGACGGGGACGCGTACCGCCTGCGGCTCACCGTGCCCGCGGGCACCACGGCCGAGGTGCACGTGCCGGTGACGTCCGGTCACGTCGCCGCGCCCAGGGACGCCCGCCTCGTCCGCTCCAGTGAGGGGGAGCGGGTCTACGAAGTGGGCTCCGGCGACTGGACGTTCACCTCGACCTACCGCGCCGGCGCCTGACCCCGGCCGGTACGGCACGCCCCGGACGGCCGCTCCTCCCCATGCGGCCGGCCGGGGCGGCGGGGTCCGGCCCGGCCTGCGCCCGGCGGGCCCTGCCCGGCCTATGCCCGGGTGGGCCGGGGCAGCAGCGACGCCGGGAGGAGGCCGAGGGCGGCGAGCGCGGCGAGGAGGAACAGCGTGGTGCCCGTCGTGGCGCCCGGCACCCCGGCGGAGCCCGTCGTCCCGGCCGCCACGGCGATGCCGAGGGCCGGCCCGACGTTCATCGCCGTCTGCTTCAGGCCCCCGACGACCCCGGCGTAACCGGGCGGCGCGTCGCCCACGACGGAGGCGGTGGCCGTCACCATGACGGTCGCGAAGCCCGCGCCGAGCACGGCGAACGCGGCGGCCGTCGCGGCCCACGCACCGCCCGCCCCCGACCGCGCGAGCGACGCGATGCCCAGGACGACCAGGAGCGTGCCGCACACCGCGGTGCGCCGCGGGCCGTACCGGCGCAGCGCGGCAGCGGCGACGGGCGCGCCGAGCACCATGAGCGCCGTCAGCGGAAGCACCCGCAGGCCCGCGGCCAGCGGGTCGAGACGCAGTACGTCCTGCAGCTGGAACGTGGCCCGGAACAGGGTGCCGAACAGGCCCGCGGTGGTCACCAGCAGGATGCCGACGGACGCAACGACGGGCACCGAACGGGCCACCGCGCGCGGCACGTTGGGGTTCCCCGCACGCCGTTCGTACGCGACGAGCAGTGCGAGGGCGACTGCCGCGGCGAGGAGTTCGAGCAGCGTCCCGCCGTCCGTCCACCCCCGCGCGGGGATGCCCGACAGCGCGTGGACGAAGGCCGCGAGCGCCGTCGCGAGCAGGGCCGCACCGGCCGCACCGGCCACGCCGACCCGCCCTCCGCCGTGCGGCCGCCGCGGCGCCGGCACGCGGACGGCGAGCGTCAGCGCGGCGATCGCGAGCGCCACGGGGACGTTGACCCAGAACACGGCGCGCCACCCCAGGTGCGTCACCACGAGCCCGCCGAGCACCGGGCCGGCCCCGGCGGCCACCGCGAGCGCGCTCGTACGGACGGCGATCGGCCCGTCCAGCCGGTCCGGCGGGTACGCCAGCCTCAGCAGCGCCAGCGTCGCCGGCTGCAGGAGCGCGCCGAACACACCCTGGGCCACGCGCAGCGCGATCACCCAGCCGACGCTCCCCGCGACGGCGATCCCGGCCGACGCCGCTCCGAAGCCGAGCGCCCCCGCGCAGAGCAGACGCCGGTGCCCGTAGCGGTCCCCGAGCCGTCCGGCGAGCACGAGCAGCGCCGCCACCGCCACCAGGTAGCCGGTGCTGGTCCACTGGACCTCGGCGACGCTCGCGCCGAGATCCCGCTGCAGGCTGGGCTGCGCCACCAGCAGCACGCCGCCGTCCAGGGCGACCATCGCGGCGCCCGCCACGCTCGCCGCCAGCGCGAGCCGCTGCCGTGCGGGGGAGATCATCACGAGGGCACCGGCCCGAGGTGGGAGTCGAGGACGGCCGTGAGGAGTTGCTCCTGGCGCAGCGACTCCTCGCCCGGGTCGTCGGCGCCCAGGACGACCTGGAGACTGCCCCAGGTCCACAGCTGGACGAGGCCGTGCAGGTTCGACCAGAGGGCCGCCGCCGTCACGGCGGCGGGCGGCGCGGCGGCGGCCGTGGCGGCGTCCTGCTCGGCCCGGCACCGGGTGACCAGCTCGACGAGGGCCCCGAAGAGCGGCAGTGACGTCTCGCGCAGCCGAGGACCGCCGCCCGCCTGCGGCGCACCGTCCAGCAGGTCGTGGCGGAACATCAGCTCGAACATGCCGCGGTGGTCCAGCGCGTACCCGACGTACGCCCGGGCGGCGGCCTCCAGCCCGGCGCGCGGCGTGGCAGCCCCGGCGGTCGCGGTCGCGAACCGCCCGTGCAGGTCCTCGAAGCCGCGCCGGGCGATGGCGGACAACAGGGAGTCGTGCGTGGGGAAGTGGCGCCTCGGCGCGCCGTGCGACACCCCCGCCCGCCGCGCGATCTCGCGCAGCCCCACCGACGCGGTGCCCCCGGCCATCACGAGGTCCACCCCGGCATCGACAAGTCGCTCCCGCAGGGAGCCGCCATCGGTCATGGGGGAGTGTCTACCAGCCGTCGTAGACACTGTCTACGGCGCGGCGTTCTCGTCCGTGACCGGCGGGCACCCGGCTACCGGGCGTTGCGCTTCCGTGTCCAGTCCCGTTCCCCGAGGCGCCGGATGCGCCAGCTCGGCAGCGGGTGACGGGCCTCCGTGTGGAGGAAGGTCATCATGTCGATCAGCATGCGGCGAACGTCCGCAAGGGGGACGACCAGGTCTTCCCACTGCTTGTAGTGGGCGTGCAGGCGAACCTGATCCTCGGAGACCCGCTCCAGCCGGCAGCTTTCCACCCCCAGCCGGAGTTCCTCGCCGGCTTCGATCCTGAGCCACTGCAGGAGGACGGAGGACACCGCCCAGTCCGGCCCGCATTGGGAGACGATCTCCTCCGCCGCCCAGACGAGTTCCTGGGGCGCGCCGTCGGGAGCGCTGATGACGGTGGTGCCGAAGGCACCGGCGACACGATGGAACGTCCCGTCCTCGCCCCGGTCGGTGGCCGGTATCTCTTCCAGACCGAAGACCCAACGGTCCCTCGGGACATCCCGGCGCTCGCTCGTCTCGCTCATGGGCACGAGGATTCCAGGCCGCACACGTGACCGGCCCACCTGCCCCGTCCCTCGGGCGGCCGATCCGCCCGTGATCAGAGCTCGCCGCGGAGCGCGGGACTGCCATCCTCACCTGACGGGGCGCGGTACTCCTCGGAGGGCAGCGAATCCCATTCCGTGTACGCGCCGTCGCGTGTCACCATGAACAACTGACGTGACCGGAGGACCGCCCCGACCCGTTGTGCGCGCAGGACGACCCCGGGGACATCCGGTAGCGCGCAGCCCTCCGGCGTGTACCGCAAGCCCGCGCCCCTTGCCTCGGCGTCCGCGATCGCGTCGCTCGTCAGCTCCGCCAGATCCCTCCCGACCAGCGGGATTCCGTCGTACGCGACCTGGGGACCGTTCACGGCGTCGGAAGCGACGCAGAACAGCCCCACGGCTTGGCTCACATAGGCTGTGACGGCCGGCTGAGGAGCACCCACCCCGGGACGGTGGACCTCGACCTTCCACGTCGGCGTGAAGACGGAGTGGTCCCGTGCGCATTCGCCGACCCTCGTCCGGCCGAAACCCTCGGCCGCCTCGACCACTTCGTCGACGCCCATGCCGAACCGGAACGGTCCGACGCCGACAGCCGGCGTATAGGACCACTCGTCCCGTTCGGCGACTCCGGAATCGACTTCGCTCTTGATCACCACGATCGGCCCTCCAGAGGCATCCCGCCTGCGTGGACGTCCGTGCGGGCGAGCTCGGCGAGTTGCGGGAGCCGTCCCGCACGGAGCAGCAGATCCATGTGCCACAGATGGGAGTCGTGCCGGTACGGATCGGGGGAGCAGCACTCGGCGTGGGCCCCGGCCAACGCGATGGCCGCATCCCGATCCCGGCGCTCCTCCGCTGCCTCGGCCTGCTCGAACCAATCCACCGGACGGGTGTCGCGTGACGCCGCGTCGCTCATTCCCCGCTCCGGTGAGCGGTCACGGAGACCGTCAGGTACGTCTCGCCCGGAGCGGGCGGGCGCGTCCACGACCGGGTACGGAAGGTGTGCAGACGTCCACGGGTCAGCGCGAAGCGCGGCAGCGACACCCCGAAGTGCTCCGCCACGGCGCGGAGCGCCCGCAGTTCGCCCTCGCGGTGGAAGTCCTCCGGCGTGAACAGCCGCCCGGGCTCGAATGCCTCCGGGACGTGCCCGCTGCTGCTGACCTCGGTCCTGCGTACCGTGAAGGCGTAGCGCTCCTCGCCACCCTCGGCGACCGACAGGTGGAACACGTCCTGCGTCCCGTCGAACCGTGTACCGGGCGCGCTCCAGACGACGAGCGCGCGCCCCGTGCCGGACGCGGCCGCCACCGGGGAGACGAAGCGCTGGTCGGCGAATCCGCCCGGCCGTCCGTCGAAGGCGAAGCTCCAGCCGTCCCCGGCGCTGCCGACGGCCACCAGTGCCCTGTCCTCGTGCGAGGAGCCCGACTGGCGGTGCCACATGGCCGACGATTGAACCAACACCGGCTCCTGGAGCCCGCCGCCCTCCGCGTCGCCCAGGCGGGCCGGCAGGTCCGCGGGCGCCACTCCCTCCACCAGGACGAAGCGGTACCCCCGCTCGTACTCCGGTTGGGCGGCGAGCCAGGCCAAGCCGTCCGGTTCGGTTTCGGCGTCCGGCGCCGGCGCCTCGCCCGGTTCACCGGCACGGGGGGTCGACAGGATCAGCCGTCCGCGGGCCTCCGTGATGACGGGAGCGAGAACCGGGTCCGCCAGCAGGCCGACGGGGGCGAGGTGGTCCGGTCCGAGCGGTTCCCACTGCGGGAGCGCGCGGGCCAGGACGCGCCACGCGGTGTCCGTGCGGCCCCAGCGGGCGTGCTCGCGCGCCTCGTCCACGGCACGTCCGAACACACCGGCGGCGGTGTACTGGAACGCCCCGTCGCGGGTCCGTTCCACGAGGGCGTCCCCCGCCCGGCGGGCCTCGTCCGTCGCGCCGCGCATCCGGAAACCCCATGAAGCCTCGTCGTGCGAGGAGCGGACGTGCTCCATGGCCAGCAGCGGCAGCAACTCGGCGCCGTACACCGGGTGCAGGGCCAGGCCCGCGAAGTCCGCGAGGTAACGGCGTCCCAGGAGCCACCGGATCTGGTCGAGCAGCGGCTTCGCCCGTGGCCGGCCGAACTCCTCGGCCCGCGCGAGCACGGTCTCGGCCCGAGCGTACCGTCCGGCCAGCGCATCGCGCCTGGCCGCCTCGACGTCCGCGTCGAGCGCCTCGGTCGTGGCGTTCACGAACTCCCGGCCGGAACGCTCGCCCCGGTGCACCGACAACTGGTGGAACTCGGCGTACATGGCCTCCATGAAATCCCGGAACGACGCGTGGCGTTCGGGGAGGTCACCGGACCATCCCTTGTAGTGGGAGACGGCCCACTCCCCGTCCTCGTCGACGTCGCCCGGGTCCATGAGGACATAGGTGATGTCGGACTCCACGTCCAACTGCAGCGCCCGGGCCCACATTCCGGCACGCATCGCCTCCTCGGGCGTCGGGTCCTCGTCCAGGGCGTCCTCGTAGAGCTCCGCGAAGCCGACCTCGTCCTCGAACCAGCGGGCCCCCTGTGTGCCGGCCAGCAGCGAGACGAATCCGCCGGCGTGCCGCCAGCCGTCCGTCACCTCCAGGAACGCCCGGTAGGACGGCGGCAGCCGGCGCCCCAACCGCCGCTCGGCCTCCGCCATGCGTTCGGGGCTCGCGGGGGCGAAGCCCAGCCAGCGTTCGCGCAGGGCCCGCGCCTCGTCCTCGGAGGGAGACGCGTCGGGATCCTGCGCATCGGCCCACTCCCCGCTCCAGCGTGCGAGGAAGGACCGCCAGTCGAAGTCGGTGTCCGTCACCCGTCGATCCTGACATGCGGCACCGACAACGCCCCGTGCCCGTCCCGTACGGGTGTCGGATACCTGCGGTCATGCCGCTGACGGGGCATCGGGAGGGTTCGGCGGCCTCCGAGACCGCGCGACCTCGTGCCGCCCGCGGATCGCCGCGGGGTCGCTCACCGGTCGCGTTCCGCGCCTTCCCGTGTGCCGGAGAACTCCGCGCGGACGGCGTCGGTGTGCTCGCCCAGGGCTGGCACCGCCCCCATCAGGGCCTCGCGGCCGCGTACCGTCACCGGCGGGAGCAGTCCGCGCAGCGGGCCGGACGGCGTGGCGAACTCCCGCCAGCGGTCGCGGGCCTCCAGTTGGGGGTGGGCCGCGAACTCCGCGACCGACCGCAGCCTGGCGTTGGCGATCCCGGCGCCGTCCAGCCGCTCCAGGAGTGCGTCCGCCGGGAAGGCGGCGAAGTGCTCCTCGAGGATCGCGGTCAACTCGTCGTCGTGGGCGTGGCGCAGCGGATTGTCCGCGAACCGCGCATCGCGGACGAGTTCGGGCCGCTCCAGCACCTTCTCGCACAGCGCGACCCAGTCCCGGTCGCTCTGCACGCAGACGAAGACCTCCGCGCCGTCGCCCGCCCGGTAGTGGCCGTACGGCGAGATCGACGGGTGCCGGGCACCGCTGCGGGCCAGCGGCGCGTTCCCGTACAGGCCGTGGAAGAGCGGTTGCCCCAGCCACTCGCCGAGCGCGTCGAGCATCGCCACGTCGAAGGCGCTCCCCTCGCCGGTGCGTTCGCGTTCGTACAGGGCGGTGAGGATGCCGGTGTACGCGTACATCCCGGCCGCGACGTCGGCGATGGAGACGCCCGCCCGCGCGGGGCTGTCCGGTGTGCCCGTGAGCGACACCAGCCCCGACTCGCACTGCACCAGCAGGTCGAACGCCTTCTTCGCCGCGTAGGGTCCGTGGTCGCCGTAGCCGGAGACACCGCACCAGATCAGCCGTGGATGCCGTGCGCGCAGTGCCTCCGCGCCCAGGCCCAGGCGGCCCGCGGCGCCGGGGGCGAGGTTCTGCACGAAGACGTCGGCCCCGGCCAGCATCCTGTCCAGCAGCGCCCGGTCGGCGTCCTGCTTGAGGTCCAGTACCACGCTCTCCTTGCCGCGGTTGCACCAGACGAAGTACGCCGACTGCCCCCGGGCCGCCCTGTCGTAGTCCCGTGCGAAGTCGCCGCCCGGCCGTTCCACCTTGATCACCCGGGCGCCCAGGTCCGCGAGTTGGCGGGTCGCGAACGGCGCGGCGACGGCCTGCTCCAGGGAGACGACGGTGACACCGTCCAGTGGCTGCCGCACTGCCCGGTGCCGAGACTGCTGCTGTGACTGCTGCAAGGTCGCGCTCCTGGTCTGGGTGCGGTCGGGAACGGTCAGAGGTCCACGGTCGTGCCCAGTCCCTCCGCGCGGGCCACGGCGTGGACGACGTGGGCGGCGGCCACGTCCAGCGCCGCGTGCCCGGTGGACTTGAAGAGGGTCAGCCCGTCCCCCTCGCCGCGCCCGGGGTGGTCGCCCGCGAGCACCGAGCCGAGCAGGACGACGTCCCGGCCGGGGGAGAGGTCCTGCAGTTCGTGGGCCCCGGCCGGGGGAGGGGAGCCCGCGGCGCCCTGCCACTCGGCGAACAGGGCGGCGTCCCGTACGGTGTCCGCGTCGATCTCGGGGCCGTGGGATCCGCCGACCGAGCTCACGTGCGTGCCCGGTGCGAGCCACGAGCGGCGTACGACCGGACGTGTTGCCCCGGTGCAGCAGAAGACGACGTCGGCCCCGCGCACCGCCTCCTCGACGCCCTCCGCCGCGCGCGCCCCCGGATGGCGGGCCGCGGCCTCGCGCACGGCCCGCGGATCGCGGCCGGCGACGACGACCTCCGCGCCCGGGTGGAGTTCCGCCAGCAGGCCGATCTGGGTGCGCGCCTGGGCCCCGGTGCCCACCACGGTGTGGCGCACCGCCCCGGGGCGGGCCAGCACGCGCGCGCCGAGCGTCGCCGCGGCGGCGGTACGCACGGCCGTCAGCGACTCGGCGTCCATCAGGGCCAGGGGACGTCCGTCGTGCTCGTCGAAGAACGCGACCACGCCCCGGTGCGCACCGCGCCCGGGCCGCGCCGGGTCCCCGAACACCGACACGAGCTTCGCCGCCAGGCCCAGCCCCGGCACGTGGCCCGGCATCGCGCCCAGCAGCCCCGCCGGGGTGCGCGCGGCGATCCGTGGCGGGGCCGACACCTCGCCGCGGCTGATCGCGACGAGGGCCACGGCCACGGCATCGACGACACGGCGCGTGTCGAGCGCGGCCCGGGTCTGCGCGCGGTCCAGGACGAGGACACCCCTCACGCCGCGCCTCCCTGGGGGCCGGTCAGCACCCGCAGGAGTTCGTCGGCGGCGTCGCGCAGCGCGCGCTCCAGGGCGGGCAGCCGGGCCCCGTCGAACTCCGCGTCCGGCCCGACGACGGTCAGCGCGCAGACGGGGGCGCCGGGGCCGGGCGTCACCGCGCGGCTGACCGAGGCGATCAGCCTCTCGTTGCGCCCGCGCTCCACGGCGACCCCGGTCCGCTCCGTGCGCGCGATGTCCGCCAGCAGCCCCGCCTCCCCGTCCAGCGGATGCCCGTCGGCCTCGGCGGGACGCAGGTAGGGTGCGCGGGCCGCCGGTTCGAGCGCCGCGACCAGCGCCAGCGGCCCGGCGAAACGGTGCACGGGCAGCGCCTCGCCCAGCAAGTGGCTGATCACCGCCAGCCGTTCCGGCCGGACGACGTCGACCACCCGGGACCGGTCGGCCTCCAGGACCTGAAGGTTGACCATCATCCCCGTGACGTCGGACAGTTCCCGCAGCACCGGCTTGGCCAGGGCGGTCAGCGAGTTCCCCGCCGCGGCCGCCGACATCCGCAGCACCGCGGTACCGGGCAGGTAGCGGTCGCCCGCCCGCAGCACCCAGCCCCTGCGCACCAGGTCCAGCAGGATCCGGTACGCCGTCGCCCGGTGCAGGCCGACCTCGACCGCCAGGTCCGTCAGGCGGACGGGACGCGGCGCGCGGGTGACGGCCTCGACCAGGTCGAGCGCCTTGTCCACCGCGGTGCGCGGGGCCTCGGACATCGCGGGCACTCCTCCTCGTCCTGCGGCGGCTGGAGTACAGTACCGACCGTTTCGGCAGACGATACAGATGTCACGCAGGCTGCAACAGTCGAGGTGAGCATGGCCGACCGGTCCCAGGGCGCCCCCACTCCCCACGCGGCGCCCGCCGCGGGCACGACCGCGGTCTACCGCGGCGCGACCCTCTTCGACGGCACCGGCAGCCCGCCCCGGCCCGCGACCACGATCGTCACCGACGGCGAGACGATCCGCGCGGTCGCGCCCGACACCGGCCTCGCCTCGCGGCTCCCCGCCGGCGCCGAGGTGTTCGACCTCGGCGGACGTTTCGTCGTCCCCGGCCTGATCGACACCCACCAGCACCTGGCCACCCCGCCCGACCGCCCCGCGGCCGAGGCGGCGCTGCGCCGCCACGTGTACAGCGGCGTCACCGCCGTCCGGGACATGGCCGACGACCTGCGGCAGATCGGCGACCTCGCCCGCGCCACCCTCGTCGGCGAGATCCCCGGCCCCGACATCCGCTACGCCGCCCTGATGGCCGGCCCCGGCTTCTTCGACGACCCGCGCACCCACCAGGTCTCCCAGGGCGCCGTGCCCGGCGAAGTGCCCTGGATGCAGGCCGTCACCGCCGCGACCGACCTGCCCCTGGCGGTCGCCCTGGCGCGCGGCACGTACGCCGCCGCCATCAAGGTCTACGCGGACCTCGACGCGGACCTGGTCGCCGCCGTCACCGTCGAGGCCCACCGCCAGGGCATCGCCGTCTGGGCCCACGCCACCGTGTTCCCCGCGACCCCGGGCCAGGTCGTCGCAGCCGGCGTCGACACCGTCTCCCACGCCACCCTGCTCGCCTTCGAGGGCAGCCCCGCAGGGCTCACCACCTACAGGACCAAACCCCCCGTGGACCACGCCCGGTTCGCCGCCGGGGACGACCCGCACCTGGAGCGGCTCTTCGCTCTCATGCGCGCGCGGGGCACCGTCCTGGACGCCACCGCCGCCATGTGGGAGAGCGACGAACTCGCCGGCGAGGGCCCCGAGGACGCCGCCCGCGCCCGCGCCAACAGCGAACTCGCCGCCGCCGTCACCGCCCAGGCCCACCGGGCCGGCGTCGCCGTCTCCACCGGCACCGACCACGAGACCGCCCCCGGGGCCCCCTTCCCCGCCCTTCATGACGAACTCGCCTTCCTCGTCCGGCGCTGCGGCATCCCCACCGCCGACGTCCTCCGCTCGGCCACGCTCATCGGCGCCCGCGCCGCCGGCACCGAGGCCGTCATGGGCACCGTCGAACCCGGCAAGCTGGCCAACTTCGTCGTCCTGGACGAGGATCCGCTGCGCGACATCGCCCACCTGCGCAGCGTCACCCTGACCGTCAAGCGCGGACACCGCTTCCCCCGCGCCGAGTTCGAGGACAGCCGGTGAATCCGCCCCGGGAATCCGGCTCGCCGGACGGGACCGGAGGAGCACGACACGTGAGACTGACCGTCGACCCGGTGTACGGCGAGGTGGATCTCGCGGCGTCAGCAGGGGAGTTGACGGCCCTGGCGGACGCGGTGGCCGCGGGTGACGGCTTCATCGGGGCCACGGCGCCGGCGGGCGACGGGTTCCTGGCCGGGGTCGACGTGCGGACGGCGGCCGGTGCGGGGGTGCGGATCGGGGTCGATGCCGCGCGGCGCGTTCTCGTGATCAGCGGTGACCCCGGTGCGAGGGCAGTCCTCGCGGACGAACTGCACGCGATGGCCGCCGCGACGGACGGCGGTCACGTCCACGTCGACCACTTCCCCGACCACCCCTACCTGGCCGAGGGATCGGTGTCCCTGGTGGTGAACAGCCCGCACGGCGGCATGCCGGCCAGGTGACCGGGCCCGGGCCGGCATCCGCGCCGGCGCGGCTGAGCGGACGGACCGCCGGGCCGCGCCCGGGGGATCAACCGCCGTACGGGACGGTGCCGGGCTCGCGCACCATGAACACGTCGACCAGGTCCTCGGTGTCGACGGTGAACCCGTGCCGCTCGTACAGCCGGCGCGCCCCGCTGCCGCGCAGCACGTTGAGCCGGACGGGGACGCCGTCGCGGTCGCACCGCTCCAGCAGCGTCCGCAGGACGGCCGTGCCGATGCCGCCGCCCTGCAGGTGCGGGGCCAGGTAGAAGTGCTCCAGCCAGTGCGCGTCGTCGGCGGGCCGAAGGGCGACACAGCCGGCGAAGGCGCCGTCCACGTCGACGACCCAGGTGTGCTCCGGTACGAAGGCGTCGCGCAGGCGCTGCCGCACGCGCCGCTCGTCGTAGCGCCCGAGCCGTTCCAAGTCGGGCCGCATCACCACGGCGCGTAGTTCCGCGACCGCCTCGACGTCCGTCGCCGCAGCCGGCCGCATGTCCCAGTCCACCGTGCTCACGAGGCCAGTCTGCCGTGCGCGCACCCTGCGCCGTGCACGGGGTTCCGCCCCGCTCCGACGACGGCGCTTCAGGTGACGATGGCGTCCACGCAGCCGCCGTCGACGCGCAGCGCGCCGCCGGTGGTGGCCGAGGCGAGGTCGGAGCTGAGGTACACCACCATGTTGGCGATCTCCGCCGGTTCGATGAGTCGTTGCAGCAGCGACTGCGGGCGGTGCTCGCGCATGAAGAGGCGCTGTGCCTCCTCCCAGGGCAACTCGTCGCCGACCAGCCCCCGGACGAACTCCTCCACCCCGGCGGTGCGGGTCGGGCCCACCAGGACCGAGTTGACCGTGACGCCCGACCCCGCGGCCTTCTTCGCGAAGCCGCGGCCGAGGGCGAGCATGGCCGTCTTCGTCATGCCGTACTGGACCATCTCGACGGGGATCGCCACGCCGGACTCGCTGGAGACGTACTGGATGCGGCCCCAGTCCTGTTCCAGCATCCGCGGCATGTACATCCGGGTGAGGCGGACGGCGGACAGGACGTTCACCTCGAAGTACCGGCGCCATTCGGCGTCGTCGATCTCGAGGGCGTCCCTGGCGCCGTAGACGCCGAGGTTGTTGACGAGGACGTCGACGTCCGGCACGGCCTCGCGGGCCCGTTCGGCGCCCTCCTCGGTGGCCGCGTCGGCTGCGACGGCGACGAAATCGCCGTCCGGCACCTCGTCCCGCAACTCCTTGAGCGCCCGCTCCACCCGCCCCGGGTCGCGGCCGTTCACGCCGACGCGGGCGCCCGCCCGCGCGAGCCCGGCGGCGATGGCCGCTCCGATGCCCTGCGTCGACGCCGTCACCAAGGCGGTCCGTCCGGTGAGGTCGATGCGCATGTCCGCTCCCTGGGGCGAGCCGGTCGACGATCACGGCAGCACGCGCGTGCTCCTCCCAGTCTCCGCCCGGCGCCGTCCCGCCGCGCGGCGAGCGACGGGGACGCCGCTCCGCGACGGCGGTGCCCCCAGGACACCGTGACCTGCGGCAGGACGCGTACCGCGGCGGCGGCGCAGGCCGGCACCCTCAACGCGGCCGGGAGGCCCGGCAGTCCGGGGCGCCGGACGGACCCGCCCCCTCCACCGCGACGGACCAGGGGTCGGCGAACGCGCCGTCCACGCGGGCCGGTTCGGCGGTACGCGTCCCCCGGATCAGCCCTCGGTGTCCTTGCGCAGGCTGGCGAAGACCGCACGGACCCCGGTGCCGTCCGGCTGCTGCCAGCCCGCTTCGACGTGGCCCAGCACGTCGCCCGCGGCGCCGTCGGCCGCGCCGGGCCGCAGGGCACGCGTCAGGCGCAGGACCAGGCGGCCGGCCGGGCCCGCGTCGACGGTGACATCGGTGGTGGCCCCGGGGCCGTCGGCGACGGATGCGGCGCCGGAGACGGCGGCGTCCGCCGGTCCCGCGTAGTGGCGGGCGACGGTCGGGTCGGGCGTGTCGCTGACGCTCTGGGCCTGGGCCTCGGCCTCACCGCGCACCAGGGCGGTCAACTGGGCCACCACGACCGGGTCGTGCGCGCCGTCGTAGATCCAGCGCCGGCCCAGCACCCCGTGCTCCGTGGTCCCGATGAGCGCGTCCTCCGCGCCGGCGAGCGGCGCGCCGCGGTAGGCCATGGGCACGTGGTAGGCGGCGCCGTCCTGGTCGGTGACCACCATGAACTCCACGCCGACCTCGCCCAGGGGGTCGTCCAGGCGGAAGCCGCCCGCTCTCACGAGCTCCGGTCGCCGCCCGGCGCCCGCGTACCAGGGCTGCCTGGGGAGCCAGTCGGTGAGCAGTTCCAGCTTGGTGGGCGTCAGAGTCGTGCGGTGGATGAGCGACATGGCCGGTGGATCCTCCCCTGAGTCCGTACGTGCGGCGGGGACATCGTCCCATCCGGGTCCGACACGCGGACGTCCGGCCGGCCGGGTGACGATCAGCGCCCGTGGGGCCATACGTCGGTAAGGTGACCGTATGGCGAAACAGAAGGTCACCATCACGCTCGACGAGGACACCGTGGCGGCGGTCGACAAGCTGGCCGGCGGCCCCGGCGGCAACCGTTCCGCGTTCATCGAGGCGGCCGTCACCGAACGGCTCCAGCGCACCGAACGCGCCCTGCGTGCCGTCGACTGGCTCGCCGCCCGGGCCCGTCAGGACCATCCCGGCGAGTGGGAGGCCGCGCTCGAGGCCGTGGCCTCGGCCGACACGCGGCGCGGCTTCGAGACCGCGCCTCCGGCCGACCCGGGTCAGGCGGCGTGAGCGGCGGGTACATCCTCGACCACACCGCCGTCCGCGCCCTGGCCCTGGGGCGGCCGTACATGGTGGCCCGGGTCATCCGCTCGGCGCAGACCGCGGTGCCGCTGATCGTCCCGGCGGTCCCCTTCGCGCAGGGCCTGACCGAGTCGGTCCTGGGTGAGGTGTACGAACGCCTCCAGGACGCCCTGGCGGCGCCGTGCTTCGTCTTCCGGGCGCTCGGCGAGGCCACCTGCTGGTCCGTGGCCCAGATCGCCCACGAGCGCGCCACGGACATCGCCACCGCCCACGCCGCGCACCTCGCGCTCTCCACCGGCCTGCCGGTCCTCACCCAGCAGCCCGACGCCTACAAGCGCGTGGACGCCCGGATCGACACCGAGCAGATCCTCTGATCCCGCTGCCGGACCGGCAGCCGGTCCGATGAATCAGATCCGCACCCGTTCGACGGCCGTACGAGGCCGATTTCCCGGGCGCGGGGCCGCCTCGCGGTGGGGTCCGGAACCGTCCCGGACGAATCTCCACGTCTCGACCGCCACAGCGTGGGTAAGTGTGTGGTGAAACGTCCGAAATGAGTGGGGATGGTTTAGATGGCCTCTACCCGACCGAGTATCGAGCAGCACCCCGACCTGCTGGCGCTGCGCGCGGAGTACGAAAGGACGACCGCCACCAACCGGGGCCAGGCGATCGAGGCCATGGGCCTGGTGACCGGCACCTACCTGGCGGCGTCCCCCTGGATCGTGGGCTTCAACGGGCTGTCGACGATAGCCGTCGGCACCCTGATCGCCGGCATCGCGTACGCCATGCTCATGGGCGGCGTGGGCAGGGCCTTCGAGCGCACGCACTCCATGGCATGGGCCGCGGCCATCATCGGCCTGTGGACGATCATCTCGCCGTGGTGCATCGCCGGGAACGTCGCCACGACGCGCACGATCATCAACAACGTGGTGGTCGGCGTCATCGCGCTGGTGCTCGCCCTTGCGGCGGCCTCGATGCGGCCGTCCACGGGTCGTGGGACCCCCACGGACATGAGGGGACCCACGGGAGGCTCGCGCATCTGACCGGCTCCCGCCGGAAACCGTTCCGCCGGACGAGCGCCTCGTGCGCCCGCCCGGCGGTCGGCTTTCCGGGGCCTTCCTCCGCTGCTGCCGCCCTCCTCGGCCGGCGGCAGCGGCGCGGCTACGGCGTCCCGCCCGCCGCGGGACCGAAGGTGACGGGCAGCCGTGCGGGGCCGCGCAGCACGCGGGGCCGCCAGCGCAGCTCCTCGGCCGGCACGGCGAGCGCGAGGCCCGGCAGCCGGCGCAGCACGGTGCCGACGGCGATCCTGCCCTCCAGCCGGGCCAGCGGCGCGCCCAGGCAGTAGTGGATGCCGTGGCCGAAGGCGAGGTGGGCGTTGTCCGCCCGTGTGACGTCCAGGCGGTCGGGGTCGGCGAAGCGTGCCGGGTCGCGGTCGGCGATGGCGGAGGCGACCACCACGGTCGCGCCGCGCGGGATCGCCACCCCGGCGATGGTCAGGTCCTCGCGGGCGAAGCGCGCGATGCCGGGGTTGACCGGTCCGTCCCAGCGCAGGAACTCCTCGATCGCGCCGGGCAGCAACTCGGGGTCCTCGCGCAGCATGCGCAGCTGGTCGGGGTGGGTGAGCAGCGCGGCGATGCCGTTCCCGATGAGGTTGACGGTGGTGATGTAGCCGGCCACCAGGAGCAGGAA
The DNA here is from genome assembly GCF_040630935.1 of Streptomyces sp. NPDC005722. NCBI lineage: Bacteria > Bacillati > Actinomycetota > Actinomycetes > Kitasatosporales > Streptomycetaceae > Streptomyces > Streptomyces sp. NPDC005722. Next base: position 28,521 of record NZ_JBEXYN010000047.1, on the reverse strand, counting down.
GGTCATCGAGACGAGTTCGTGCCGGTCCAGCCGCTGCTCGTCGTCGTGGGTCGCGATCAGCGCGCTGAGCAGGTCGTCCCCGGGGTCCGCGCGCTTGGCCTCCAGCAGCGCGGTGAGGTAGCGGTGCATCTGCTGCCAGGCGGCCTCGATCTTCGCCGGGTCCGGGGGCTGGGGGCCCTGCAGGACCATGTCGTCGGTCCACCGCTGGAAGTCGTAGCGGTCGGAGACGGGGACGCCCAGCAGTTCGCTGATGACGGTGACGGGCAGCGGCACCGCGAAGTCCTCGACGAGGTCGGCCCGTCCGGCCGGGAGGATCGCGTCCAGGAGCTCGTCGGCGATGCGCTGGACGCGCGGCTCCAGTTCGGCCACGCGGCGGGCGGTGAACGCCTTGGAGACCAGCCGGCGCAGCCGGGTGTGGTCGGGCGGGTCGGCGCGCAGCATCGTGCGGATCATCGACTCCCGCTCGGTGGTCGGCAGCCGCTCCATCAGCCGCGGGTCGGCGGCGTCCCGGACGTCGCTGCTCAGCCGCGGGTCGGTGAGGGCCGCCAGGCCGTCCTCGTACCGGGTGACCAGCCAGGCCTCGAGCTCGCCCTGGATGACCGCGCGGCGCACCGGGCCCTCCTGGCGTAGTTCCCGGTACAGGGGGAAGGGATCGGCGGCGAAGGCCGGATCGGTGAACGGAAGGGTGACCGGCTGCTGGCTCATCAGGCCTCCGGGAGTGCGTGGCACCTCATGACGGCAACACTAATGTGCATCGTTCAAGGATAATATGTCCCGTTGTGTCCGGTCAGGGATGCGGTCAGGGACGGCGGCGGAGGGCGGGGAGATGGAGCGGACGACGTGCTGCGTGGTGGGCGGCGGTCCGGCGGGGATGGTGCTCGCCCTGCTGCTGGCCAGGGCGGGGGTGGACGTCACCGTGCTGGAGAAGCACGGCGACTTCCTGCGCGACTTCCGGGGCGACACCGTGCACCCGTCGACCCTCACCCTGCTGGACGAGCTCGGCCTGGCGGAGCGCTTCGCGGCGCTGCCGCAACGCCGCGTGACCACCGTCCAGTTGCCGATCGGTCCCGGCCGGTCCCTGGTCACCGTCTCCGACGTCGGCACCCTGCGCGGCCCGTACAACTACGTGGCGATGGTGCCGCAGTGGGACCTGCTCGCCCTCCTGGCGGACGAGGCGGCCCGCGAGCCCTCGTTCACCCTGCGGATGGGCACCGAGGCGACCTCCTTCATCGAGGAGCGCGGCCGGATCACGGGCGTGCGCCACCGGGCCGCCGACGGCCGCACGGGCGAACTGCGCGCCACCTTGACCGTGGCCTGCGACGGCCGCGGGTCCCTCGCCCGGTCCCGCCCGGAGCTGGGCCTGCGGGAGTTCGGCTGCCCGATGGACGCGTGGTGGTTCCGGGTGCCGCGGCACCCCGACGACCCGCAGGGGCTGGTGGCCGGGGTCGGCGACCGCTTCCTCACCGCGATGATCGACCGCGGCGAGTACTGGCAGTGCGCCGCGCTGATCCCCAAGGGGAGCGACACGGGCCTCCGGGCGGCGGGCCTCGACCGGTTCCTCGCCGCCTTCGCGGCGGCCGTGCCGTGGCTGGGCGACCGCGTACGGGCGGTGCGCTCCTGGGACGAGGTGAAGCTGCTCGACGTGCGCTGCGACCGGCTGGAGCGCTGGCACCGCCCGGGCCTGCTGTGCATCGGCGACGCCGCCCACGCCATGTCGCCCGTGTTCGGCATCGGCATCAACCTCGCGGTCGAGGACGCCGTCGCCACCGCGCGGCACCTCGTCGAGCCGCTGCGCCGCGGCAGCGTCGGACTGCGCGACGTCCGCGCCGTCCAGCTCCGGCGGTGGCCGACCACGGTCGCCACCCAGGGCCTGCAGCGGCTGGCGCACCGCCGCTTCATCGCCCCGGTGCTGGCCGGCCGCTCCCCGCTCGGCGACGCCGACCGGGCGGGAAGGCTCGCCGGACTGCTCAACTCGACGCCCTGGCTGAAGCGGGTGCCCGCGTACTTCATCGGCTACGGCGCCCTGCGCGAGCACCCGCCGGCGGCGTCCGTGCGGTAGGCACCGGCCGGCCTCCGGGGGCCGGCCGGTGGTGTCGTCCGCGGGTCAGACGGCCCGGGCGGCGTTGCGGGCGATCGCGTCCACGACCGCCGGCCACACCTCTTCGGGCAGGTCGTGGCCCATGCCGGGGATCAGCAGCAGTTCGCTGCCGGGGACCGCGGCCGCCGTGGCCCGGCCGCCGCTGTGGTCGACCAGGGGGTCCTGCTCGCCGTGCACGACCACCGTCGGCACCGCCACCGCCCGCAGACCCGCGGTGCGGTCGGGGGAGGCGAGGATCGCGGCGTACTGGCGCACATAGCCTTCCGGCCGGTACGCGCGGTCGTGCGCGGCCGTCACGCGCTCGCGCAGCTCCTCGGGGGACTGCGGGTAGCCGGGGGAGCCGATCACGGCGGCCCGGCGCACCCCCTCGTCGATGACGGCCTCACGCGTCAGGGGAACGCCGTTCGCGCCGGGCATCGCCGCGATGGCCTCCGCCGAGGCGCGGCCGACCGACCGGTCGCCGGTGGTCGACATGATCGAGCACAGCGACAGCACCCGGCCGGGATGGTCGATCACCAGCTGCTGGGCGATCATGCCGCCCATCGAGGCGCCGACGACGTGCGCCGCCGGGATCTCCAGCGCGTCCAGCAGCCCGACGGCGTCGTCGGCCATGTCGGCCAGCAGGTAGGGGACGTCCGAGCGGTCGCCGGACAGCACGGCGCCGATGTCCGGGACGGGGTGCTCGTCGAGCCCCGTCGACAGGCCCGCGTCACGGTTGTCGTAGCGCACGACGAAGAAGCCGCGGTCCGCGAGCGCGGCGCAGAACTCCGCCCGCCACAGGGTCATCTGCGCACCGAGGCCCATGACGAGCAGCAGCGCCGGATCGCCGGGGCTGCCGAAGGTGTCGTACTCGAGCTCGATTCCGTTGGACTTCGCGCGGGGCATGCGGGGCTCCTGGGGGCTCGCGACGGGGGACCGGCTCATACCGTCCAGTCGGTACGATAGTCGCGCCGTCCCCGCGCGGCACCCCCCGGTGCGAGGGGTGGCCGAGGGCAAGGCTGGGTTCATGCTGCCCGCGGCGTCCGGGGTCCGCACCCTGGTGCGCGGGCCGTTCGCATGGTGAAGTGAGGGGTCGTTACATTACACTTATGTAATGTAATGCCCGCTATCGATCGGCATGGGGCCCGTGTCCCGGCACAGAGAGGACCGCGGATGAGCGGCGAGGACCGCGCCGGGAACGCCGGGGACGAGCGGGAGGCCGGCCGCGGTGCCGGCGCGCGGGCCGGTGGCCGGCCGCGGGACCCGGCGATCGAGGAGGCGATCATCCGGGCGACCCGCAAGCGCCTGGTCGCCGACGGCTACTCGCAGATGACCATCGGGGACATCGTGGCCGACGCCGGGGTCACCCGCCCCACGCTGTACCGGCGTTGGGCCAACAAGTACGACCTGGTCGTCGACGCGCTCGCGTACGGCTTCCGCGCCCAGCGCGAGGCGTACCCGGACGTCGACATGGACGCGCTGCCCGGGGTCGAGGCGTTCCGGGAGGCCGTGCGGCGCCTCGACCCCCGCTACCACAACAGGGGTGCGATGGCCCTGCACGGCAACTTCATGGCGGAGGTCGAGCGCGCCCCCGGCCTGCTGGAACAGCTGCGCGAGCACGGGGTGGGGCCCCGGTGCGAGGAGCTGACGCGGACCCTGCTGCGGCTGCGCGAGCGCGGTGAGCTGCGCGAGGACGTCGACCTCGACACCGTCGTGACGCTCTGCTTCGGCAGCTACTTCGCCGACTACCTGCGCACCGGCGGTTCCGGCGCGGACGTGGCCGACCGCGTCGTCGCCACCCTCTGGCCCGCCGTCGCCGCACGTCCCGCCGGCTGACCGGCCGCGCTCCGGGCGTGCTCCGGGCGTGCCGGGCGGCGGGTCCGTGTGACGATGGGTACCTGCGACGGAACCGCCACCCCTGCCCTGGGAGCCGACCGGTGGACGTTCACGAGGCGCTCTACACGACCCGGATCATGCGCCGCATGAAGCCGGACCCCATCCCGCTGGAGAGCCAGTGCCGGATCCTGGACGCCGCGATCCGCGCGCCCAACGGCGGAAACACCCAGCGATGGCACTTCCTCGCCGTCGACGACCCCACGCTCAAGGCCCGGCTCGCCGGGCTCTACGCCTCCTGCCGGCGGCAGGAGTACGACGACATCGCGGCCGGCCTGCTCGGCGCGGCGCCGCACGAGGACGCCGAGCTGCGCGCCGAGTCCCTGGCGCGCATCAGGAGGTCCGGGGACCGCTTCACCGAGCACTTCACCGAGATCCCCCTGCTGGTCTTCGTCTTCGCGGTGGACGACCACGGCGGCGCGAACATCTACCCGGCGATCTGGAGTTCGATGCTGGCCGCGCGCGCCGAGGGCATCGGCGCGGTGCTCACCACGGTGCTGCGCTACGAGGCCGGCACCGTGTGCGAACTGCTGGGCGTCCCCGCCGGGGACGGCTGGCGGATGATCTCCATGCTGGCCTTCGGCTACCCTCTGGGCCGCTGGGGGGTCGCGGCGAACCGGCGTCCCGTCCACGAGGTCTCGTCGCGCAACCGCTGGGGCGCCTCGTTCGGCGCCCGGGTCCCCGAGCCCCTGTGGCCGCCGGACGCCGAAGGCGCCCGCATCGAACCCGACCCCCCTGCGTCCTGAGCGGGCGCGCCGCGGCACCGGCCGACGCCGTCGCACGTCAGGCGGTCGGCGGGCACCGCACCGCCACCAGCGCCACGTCGTCGTTGAGCCGCCCGTCCGTGTGGCGGAGCAGGTCCGCCAGCACCTCGTCGAGCAGCGACTCCGGTTCGCACCCGGCGGCGTCCCGGGGGATGCCGCGGTCGGCCACGGAGTGGACGGGGTAGAAGGCGCCCGAACGGTCCCGGGCCTCGGCGAGGCCGTCGGTGTAGAGCAGGAGCAGGTCGCGCGGCGCGAGCGGGAAGCAGTCCTCCCGGTACGCGGCGGCGTCGAGGCCGGCCAGTCCGAGCGGCGGCGCCGGCGCCGGTCCCGCGAGCGCGGTGACGCGGCCGTCCCGCAGCAGCAGCGGCGGGGGGTGCCCGCAGCTGACCGTCCGTACGAGGCCGCCGCCGGCCGGGAACTCCACCAGGAGCGCGGTGACGAACCGCTCGGGCGCGTCCGCGTCGGCCTCGGCCGCCTCGGCCACGTGCCGTCGCACGCTGGCCTCGAGGGCCGCGGCCAGGCCGGGCAGGGTGCGGTGCTGGTGCGCCGCCTCACGGAAGGCGCCGAGCAGCGCCGCCGCGTCGTCCAGTGCCCGCAGGCCCTTCCCCTTGACGTCGCCTATGAGGAGCCGGACGCCGTGCGGCGTCCGAGCCGCGGCGTAGAGGTCGCCCCCGACCTCGGCCATCCTCTCGGCCGCCCGGTACACCGAGGCGACCCTCAGGCCGTCGATCCGCCGGGGGAGGGGCCGCAGGACGACGTGCTGGGCGGCCTCGGAGATCGCCCGCAACTGGCGCGCCTCGCGGCGGCTGCGGTCGCGGGTGCCGCAGAAGGCGACGAGGAAGACGGAGACCACCAGCAGGGCGGCGAGGTGTATCGGCAGGATGGAGGACCGGAGCAGGCCGTCGTGGACGTCGCAGACCACCGCCGCCGCCAGCGACAGCAGGGCCACCCCGCAGGTGGCCCGCGCCGAGGAGATCGCCGCCGCCAGGGCGGGCGCGGCGATGAGCAGGGACCCCAGGTGCACGTTCGTGGACGTGACGAGACCGATCCCCGTGATGATCAGCACGAGCGCGACCGGGGCGCTCAGCTCGGAGAACCGCAGCGCCCGCCAGGTCCCGGACGGCCTCCGCCCGCGGTGCGCCGCGGGGCGCCCGGCGCGGTGGCCGTGGGGCGCCCTCGTGGCGACCGGGACGGATGCGGCGGGTGCGGGACCTGCCGCACGCCGGACGAGCTTGTGCACGGGTCTGACCTCCTCGCCCGGTCCGCAGCCTCGCTTCGGGAGAGCGGGCCTAGACGGGCGTTTCGTTACATTTAGGACATGTAACGTTAACCGATGTTCGGGGGGTTCCGGCGCGATGGTGGGTTTCGTTACAGTCATTGACGATAACGAAACCGCCTGGCAGGCTGACCCCGAGGGGCGACGGTCACCCCGGGCACCGAGGAGGACGGACGATGGACCACAGGCGAGAGCTGATCGAACGCAGCATCCCGTTCCTGGACGAGGTCATGAACCGGACCCCGGGCAAGGAACTCGAGGACTGGCTGAACGCGACCCACGGTCCGCACGGCGAGCTCTACGACCACCTCGCGCGCCTGGCCCGGCTGGGCGTCGAGGAGGGCTGGGCCGCGAACGTCGAAGTGGACGGCCCGGACTACCGGCGCAGCCTCATCGCGCCGCCCTCCGCCGAGACGCGGTACTTCAGCATCACCGCGGTCTACATGAACGCCGAGGCCCGCTACCGGGGCCAGTACCACGCCCACCCCTACGGCGAGATCAACCTCGTGGCCCCCGTCGACCCCGGGGCGCAACTGGCCGGCCCCAGCGGCTGGCAGGGCCCGGGCTGGACCGCCCCCGCCCCCGGCAGCCACCACTACCCCGAGGTCCGCGGCGGCGCCCTCATCGCGCTGTTCTACCTGCCCGCCGGGCGCATCTCGTACGACATCAGCGCGCCGGGCGGCGACTAGGCCTGGCCTAGGCTGCGGGCGTGGACTCCGTGGAACCCCCTCGTCGCCGGGCCGCCGGCGACGACGCGCGGCGGCACCCGCTGCCCGGCCGTCAACCGATCGTCCCCGCGCGTCGGGTCGGCACGGCCCGGCTGCCCGGCGCCGGACCGGTGACCGCCGGCCACGCGCTGCTGCGGCATCCCGGCGGCGCGCACCACGCGCTGCTGCACCAGGACGGCGCCATCGCGCTGGTCGACCTGGAGGCCGCCTTCGCCGGCCGGCCCGCGGTGCTCGCCACCGTCGCCGACCCCTGGCCCGGGTGGCGCAACAGCGCCTGCTCGGCGAGCGCCGACGGCGCACTCGTCGTCCTCTCCGGGCAGCGTTCGGTGCTGGCCCTGGACGCCCACGGCCGTACCCGCTGGGAGTACCGGCACGGCTGCTGGGGCGACGGACCCCACCGGCACGACGGCCCCGCGCCATGCCCCGGCTTCGCCCGGGGGTCCGTCCAGGCCGGCGCGGACGGCGGGCTCGTCTGGGCGCACGTCCTCCCGGACATCGACCACGGGGACCCGGCCGCCGACTCGTACGAGCAGTGGGTCGTCCTGGACGCCGCGGACGGCACCGTGCTCGGCCTCGCCCGCGTCGAGGGCGGCTCCCAGGGCTCCCACCAACTCCCGCACCCCGACGGCTCCCGGATGATCCTCGGCACGGGTCAGGGCCAGGACGGCTCCCCGGCCTACGCCGGCCACTGGGACGGCTCCGCGCTCACCGTCCAGGAGGTCGGCGACGGCTTCCGCGTCCCCGTCGCCGTCCATCCCGGCGGCGGCGCGTTCCTGAGCACCCCGCACGGCCACGACCCACTCCTGCTGCACCGTTTCACGGACGGCCGCGTCCTGATGGAACGGGACGCCGCGGACCTCGCGGGCGGCGACGGTGAGCACGAGAACGATGACGACGGCGAAGGCCCCGAGCCGGCCTGGGACTTCGTCGCGGGTTTCGTCGACGGGCACACCGTGATCGCCAGCGCCTACGAGGCCCGTCACCACGGGGCGGCCGCGCGGCACTGGCTGCTGGACGCGCTCACGCTGCGCCCACTCGGCCCGGTCGCCTACCCCGGCGGAGAGGGGGACACGGGCACGAGCGACTACCCCGTCGCGCTCGGGGACGGCACCTGGCTCACCCTGGCTTCCGACGGCACCACCCTCAACCGCTGGTCCGCGGAACGCCGTTGACCGCGCGAGGGATCGCGGGCCGCCTCCCTCCGACGCGCCCGGACGCGATCGTGCCCGGCTCCGGGGCCCGCCCCCGCCGGGTCCACGCAGGTCGGCGGCCCTACCATGTGTGTCATGCACACACGTGGGCGAGCGGTAGGCGCCCGGCCGTACGCACCCTGGCGGTGAACCCATGCAGCGGAACGTCCCGGATCCCGCCGAGACGGACACGTCGTTCGCGGAACTGCTGGCCCTGGAGCGGCTGGAGGAGAACCTCTACCGCGGCTCCTGCCACGCCGGGATGCCGTTGCGGGCGTTCGGCGGCCAGGTCGCGGCGCAGTCGCTGATCGCTGCGGGGTCGACGCTGCCCGTCCCGAACGCCCCCGCCGCGAGCGCGCCTGCCCCCGCCCCGGCAGCCCCCGTCGCGCCCGTCCCGGACCTGCTCGTCCACTCGCTGCACGGGTACTTCATCCGCGCGGGCCGCACCGACCGCCCCATCGTCTACGAGGTCGACCGCACCCGGGACGGACGCTCCTTCGCCACCCGGCGGGTGGTCGCGATCCAGGACGGCGAGGCCATCTTCAGCCTCTCCGCCTCCTTCCACCGCCCCGAGGACGGCGACGAGCACCAGGCGGACGCACCCGACGCGCCCGGGCCCGAGGGGCTGCCCGAACTGTGGGAGTCCGGGCGGCGGGGACGGGGCGTGTCCGTCTTCGAGGCCGTCCTCGAGTCGCGCTGCGTAGGCGACCCCGTCAAGGGGCTGCCCGGCATCGGGCAGGGGCCGCGCCAGCAGCTGTGGGTGCGCACCCGCGCCCCGCTGCCCGGGGGGCCGCTGCTGCAGGCCTGCGCGCTGACGTACATCTCCGACATCCGGCTGCTCGCGACGGCCGGCCTGCCCTACGCCGACCACCCCGGTGAGCGGCAGGCCGCCTCGCTCGACCACGCCGTGTGGTTCCACCGGCCGTTCCGCGCCGACGAGTGGCTGCTGTTCGCCATGGAGAGCCCGACGTACGCGTCCTCCCGGGGTCTGGCCAGGGGCCAGTTCTTCACCAGGGACGGCCGTCTGGTCGCCTCCGTCGTGCAGGAGGGCCTGTACCGGCGGCGCCCGCCCCGCTGAACCGCCGCCCCCGAGGAAGGAAGGACGTCATGCCGCAGTCCCCCGACGGCCCGACCGCGCACGCCTGGCAAGCCCTCGGCGGCGCCCCCGGGCCGGCCCACCACGTGACGTACCGGGAGGCCCGCGGCGTGCTGCCCGCGCGGTTGCCGGTCCGCCGCCTGGCCCGGGCCACGGTCGGGGTCTGCTCGCTCGCCGCCGCCGAACTGCTGGCCCTGCGCTCCGGCGGGCCGCCGCCCCCGGTGCGGGTGGACGAGGGGGCCGTGGCCACGGCCTTCGTGAGCGAGCGGCACCTGCGGATCGACGGCCGGGCGGGCACGTCCTTCGCACCGCTGTCCGGTTTCTGGCGGACCGCGGACGGGTGGGTGCGCACCCACGCCAACTACCCGCACCACCGTGCCCGGTTGACGGCCGCCCTCGGCATTCCCGACGCGGGTGAGGGCGGCGACGCGGACGTGACGCCACGGCTGCTGGCGGCCGAACTGGCCGGGCGCACCGCGGCGGAGGTCGAGGAGACCGTCTACGCGGCGGGCGGACTGGCCGTCGCCGTACGGGAGGAGCCGGGCCCCGCCGGGCAGCCCCTCGTGGAGACCGAGCGGACCGACGACGCCCCGGTGCGCCCCCTGCCCCCGGCGGAGCTGCCCGCGGCGGGCGTCCGCGTGCTCGACCTGACGCGGGTCATCGCCGGCCCGGTCGCCACGCGCACGCTGGCGCTGCTCGGCGCGGACGTCCTGCGGGTCGACAGCCCCGCCCTGCCGGAGGACGAGTGGGCGCACGCCGACACCGGGTTCGGCAAGCGGTCGGCGCGGCTCGACCTGTCCGGGGCGGGCCGCACGGTCCTCGAGGAACTCCTCGCCACCGCCGACGTGGTCGTGACCGGCTACCGCCCCGGCGCGCTGGACCGCCACGGACTGGCGCCGGAGGCACTGCGCGAGCGCCGCCCGGGACTGGTCGTCGCGCAGCTCCGCGCCTGGGAGCGCTCGGGGCCCTGGGCCGGGCGGCGCGGATTCGACAGCCTCGTACAGGCGCGCTGCGGCATCGCCTCGGCCGAGGCCGGACCGGACGGCCGCCCCGGCGTCCTCCCCGCCCAGGCCCTCGACCACGGCACCGGTTACCTGCTGGCCGCGGCGGTCCTGCGCGCCCTGACCGACTCCCGCCGGCACGGCGGCGGCCGCCTGCTGAGGCTGTCGCTGGCGGGCACGGCCTCCTGGCTGACCCACGGCATCGGCCCCGGTGACGCCGTTCCCGGCGAGGACCACGACCCCGCCCCCTGGCTCTCCGCCGCCGACTCCGCGTACGGACGCCTGGTCCACGCCCGGCCGCCGCTGGGCTACCGCGGGGCCCCGGCGGACTGGAGCCGCCCGCCGGGCCGCTGGGGCACCGATCCCGCGGTCTGGGGGCAGCCCTGACCGGACCCCGTCCGTGAGCCCGGCCCCGTCCCCGGCCGTCCGCCGCGTCGGGCCGCGGGCCGATCCCCTACGATGCCCCGGCCGAAGACGATCAAGGGGAGGGGCGGCATGGCGACCGACGGAGGAAGACCGTGCCCGCAGTGCGCGGGGCTCAGGGCCGTCCGCCGCGTTCCAGGGGGATCCTCTCGCCCGCCTCGACGGCGAACGGAAGCCGGTTGCCGGCGGGCGGGAGGGGGCAGGTGGCCAGGTCGGTGTAGGCGCAGGGCAGGTTGGCCGCGCGGTTGAAGTCCAGGCGCACCCGTCCCTCGGCGTCCGGGGGGCCGATCTGCAGGGAGCGGTTCGCCGCGTAGGTGGTCACCCCGGACGTCGCGTCCGTGAACAGGGCCATCAGGGCGCCCGGCCGGGAACCGTTGAAGACGGTGAGCCGGTACGTCGCGTCGTCCACCTCGAACTCCACGTGCCCGGGGGCGTCGTAGACGTGCTCCAGCCCCTCCACCGTCGCGCCCACGGTCACCGGACGCGGGGCGTCGTAGGGCACGAACCGGCCCTCGCGCACCCAGCGGGGATCGGGTGCGTAGGCGGGCGTCCCGGTGAAGCCGGTGCGCAGCGGGTTGTCCGGGTGGCGCGGCCGCAGCACGTCGTGCCCGCCGCGCTTGGCGACCTCGACGACGGCGTCGCCGAACCCGGCGTACACGCTGTCGCGCTCGGCGATGACGCCGAAGTCGTGGCGTCCGCGCACGACCGTCCCGTCGACGGTCAACTCCTCGCCGTCGCCCAGCTCGACCACCACATGGCCGTCGGCGGCCGACCAGGCGCCGGGGGCGTCGTCGAAGCGTTCGGCCCCCGGGCCGAGCCAGCGCAGACTGGTGATCGCCAGGAAGCCGTGCGGACCGGCGAGCACCTCCTCCTTGGCGCGGTGCCAGTGCTCCCAGTCCTCGGCGAATCCGGTGCGGTCGACGTCCTGCGCGGTCATGTCCGCTGCTCCCTCGCGTGCCGGGTGTACTCCCTGCTCCGTACAACCGCCGCGGACCGCGAAGTCATCCCGCCGGCGTCGGAGGCAGCGACGGCAGACGGCAGCGGCCCGCCCGGTCGGCGTGCGAGGACGACCGGGCGGGCTCCGCCCTCCAGGCTGCCCCGTCCGCGCCGGCCGCGCAGGCCGGAGGGCGTGGCGATTGCGCCGGACGGGGTGGTGCCTCCCCCGGCGCGGGTCAACGCGCCCGGCCCGTGCGGAGGTTGCCGGCCGCCGTCGGGCGCCGCGTGGCCCTCGCTGCACGCCGCGGCCGGCCCCGCTACCGTGGCCGGCCATGGACACCGACGACTGGCTGGCGGACACCCGCGCCTCCTACGACACCGTCGCGGAGGACTACGCCGACCAGGTGCGCGGGCTGCTGGACGGGACACCGTACGAACGCGCGGTCCTCGGGCTCTTCGCCGACCTGGTCGGGAGCGGTGGCGGAGGGCCGGTCGCGGACGTGGGCTGCGGACCCGGGAGGATCACGGCGCACCTGCACGGCCTGGGCGTGGACGCCTTCGGCATCGACCTGTCACCGGCGATGGTCAGGGTGGCCCGGCGCGAGCACCCCGGCCTGCGGTTCGACGTCGGGTCCATGACGGACCTCGACCTCCCCGACGCCTCGACGGCGGGCCTGGTCGCCTGGTACTCCCTGATCCACGTCCCCGACGACGCGCTCGGCACCGTCCTCACGCACTTCCGGCGCGTGCTGCGGCCGGGCGGCCCGCTCCTGCTCGCCTTCCACGTCGGCGAGGAGACGCGACTGAAGACGCAGGGCTACGGCGGCCACCCGATGAAGGTCCGCGTCCACCTCCGCAGGACCGGCCACATGGCGGCCCGGCTCGCCGACGCCGGTTTCACCGTCGAGGCGAAGATGACGCTCACCTCGGCCGAGAGCAGGCTCGGGGGGATCCTCCTCGCCCACCGCGACGCGTGAGTCCACGGGCCGGCGCGGTCCCCGGCGGCATCGCGGCGAAAGCCCCCGTGCCGGACCGGTCCGCTGCGGTCAGAGCGGGGACAACGCGCGTTCCAGCGCGGTCCGGTCGGCCGGTGCGCCGTGTGCGGGGAGGACGAACCCGACCGGGAGGGCGAGCAGCGGACGCAGGCGTTCGACCACCTGCTCGCGCGTGACGCCGTCCCGCAACCGGTCGTTGACCTGCAGGCCGCGGCCGAAGTCGACCAGGGTGTCGCCCGGGACGACGGCCCGCGCCCGGCCGTCCCAGAGCACCAGGTCGTTCCGCTCCCGTCCGGCGAACGCCTCGACCCCCGCCGGGAGCCGGTCGCCCGCGGCGTACAGGTGGCCGGGGCCGTCGCCGCCCGTGCGGAGCCAGGTGAGGTCGGGGCTGCCGTCGCCGGCCTGTTCGCGCGTGACGCCGAACTTCCGCACGAGGTCGTCGGCGGTGTCGGGCGGCGGCGTGAACACCGGTGCGCCGAGGCGCTCGACCAGACGCCGCGCGTCACGCTCGTGCCAGGGCGCCGTGAGCACCACCACCGGCTCCCGGTCGGCGGCGAGGGCGAGCAGTCCGGGCGGTACGGACAGCGGGTCGAAGAGGAGCAGCCGGGTGCCGTCGTCGATCGCGGACGACGACACCTCCCGCGGCCACCGCTCGTCGGGCGTCCACTGCGGGTGCGGCGCCTGCCAGTGCCAGACGCCGCGGGCGAGTTCGCGCATGCGCGGACCCTACCGGCACACGCAGTCCGGGTCGTCCGGTTCAGTGCTCCGCGGCCGCGCCCAGGTTCGCGGCGAAGAATGCGGCGAGCTTGTCGACCGCGGGCCCGACGTACTGCTCCCGGTCGTAGAGGTCGACGTGGCTCGCGCCCTCGATCCAGTGCAACTCCTTGGGCCCGGTGGCGCGCTGGAACGCGTCGACGCTCATCCAGGCGGTGACCGCGCGGGAACCCGCGACCATCAGCAGCGGACGCGGGCCGATCAGGGGGACGGCGGCGAAGGCGTCGAAGGCCGCGAACCTGTCGACGCTGGACCAGGTGAAGAAGTCGGCCGACCGGGGGTGCCGGGCGCGCGGGGTGCGGTAGTAGTCAAAGCCCTCGACGCCGTGTTCCCCGCCCAGCGCGCGGGCCTGTTCGGCGGTGCCGGGGAACAGGGTCAGGACGGGCGGCTCCTCGCCGCGCGCCTCGGCGGTACGTGCGGCGGCGGCGGCCTCAAGCATCCCCTCGAACACGGCCGCGTCCTGGGTGCCGTCCGCCCCCAGGCGGAACTGGCGCGAGATGTCGGCCGCGCTGACGGTGGCGACGGCCCTGATCCGACGGTCGCCGGCCGCGGCGGGAAGGACGTAGCCGCCGGAGGCGCAGATGCCGAGGGCGCCGATGCGCCCGGCGTCGACGTCCTCGCGGGTGGTGAGGTAGGAGACGGCCGCCTTGAGGTCCTCGACGCGCTGGGCCGGGTCCTCCAGGCCGCGGGGTTCGCCGCCGCTCTCGCCCTGGTGGGCCGCGTCGAAGGCGAGCGTGACGAAGCCCTCCTCGGCCAGGCGCCGTGCGTAGAGGCCCGCGGTCTGCTCCTTCACGCCGGTGCCGGGGTGGCCCACGACGATCGCGGGCCGCGGGCCCGCCGCGGCGGGGGCGTCGGGGGAGTGGAGGTGGCCGGCGAGGGGGATGCCGGCGCTGTCGAAGGTGACGGTGGTCTGGGCCACAGGATGCTCCGTGTCTCGTGTCTCGTGTCGCGTGTGCGGTGTTCCGCGGGGCCGCGCCCGTCCGGCGGGCCCGCCGCGGCCCGGCTCCGTGCCGGGCACTTCCCGACCATCCGCCCTGGCCGGGGCGGGCGGGAGAGGCGGGTTCCTGCCCGGGAAGAAACCTGCCCCCTCACAGGCGGGGGAGCCCGCGGGAGAATGGGGCACATGACTGCGGCATCTGGTCCTCGCGAACTCGGAGCCTTCCTCAAGGCCCGCCGGGCACAGCTCGCACCGCACGAATGCGGCCTGCCGCCGGCGGATTCCGCGCGCAAGGTCGCGGGCCTGCGCCGCGAGGAGGTCGCGCAACTCGCCGCGATCAGCGTCGACTACTACACGCGGCTGGAGCAGGGCCGGGTACGCGCGTCGGCGGCGGTCCTCGCCCCCCTCGCCCGTGCGCTGCGCCTCGACGAGGACCAGCAGCGGTACCTGTACGAGCTGGCCGGCAAGGCCGACGCACATCCGCGGCGGCGTCGTCCCCCGCAGCGCGTCAGGCCCGCGATGCGGCGCCTGCTGGACCGGCTCACCGCGACGCCCGCCGTCGTCCTCGGCACGCGGATGGACGTCCTGGCCTGGAACGACGCGGCCGCGGCCCTCTACACCGACTTCGCACAGGTCCCGCCGGACCGCCGCAACTACGTGCACCTGCTGTTCACCCACCCCGTCGTCCGCGGCATGCACCGGCAGTGGGAGCACGACGCCCGCGACGCCGTGGCCGCGCTGCGCATGCAGGCCGCAGCGGACGCGGACGACCCCGAACTCGCCCGGTTGGTGGGCGAGTTGTCGGTCCGGGACGCCGACTTCCGTACCTGGTGGGCGGAGCACCGCGTCATCACCGCCGCCTACGGCACCAAGCACTACCGGCACGGCGTGGTCGGCGACCTCACGCTCGACTGCGACACGTGGAGCAGCCCCGACGGCTCGGGGCAGCGCCTCATGGTGCTGACCGCCGAGCCCGGCACCCCGTCGTACGACGCCCTGAGCATCCTCGCCTCGTGGACGGCGGGGCAGCCGGGCGGCGACGGGGCGCGGGAGGACGACGCGACGCCGGACGGCGCGGCCCCGGGGCGGGCACACCGGGGCGGCGGCCCGGCGTCACCCTTCGGGAACTGACGTCCCGGCGGAGGCCGTCCTGACCTGCCGTGCGAAGTCCGCGACGGTGTAGCCCGCGGGGACCGCGTCGATCAGCACCAGGTCGGAGATCGCGTTCCTGGTGCGCAGCGGCAGGATCTCCCGGTACTCCGGCGAGTCGTACCAGCTCTCGGCCGCGGCCCGGTCGGGGAACTCCAGCAGCACGACCAGGCCGGGCCACGCGCCCTCCACCACCGTCGGCTCGCCGTTCGCGAGCCACGCGCCGCCGTAGGGCCGCAAGGTGGCGTCGACGCGCTCCAGGTACCTCAGGCCCTCCTCGTTCGGGATGCCGCCGGGGATGCGCAGGTGGTTGATCAGGTACGTGCTCATGCCGGACCTCCGTGGTGGGTGTCGTCGGCGCGCGTCCGGCCACGGGCCTTCGGCCGCCGTCACCAGGCGACGTGACGCGCCCGCCCGGCCGCCGCACGACGCGCCGCCCGGGCGCCGGGATGCCCCCTACCGGGTGACGTGCCTGGTCCCGGTGCTCCCAGGAACAGCGGGGCACTGCCACCCGCGGTCGGGGCCGCGCACAGTGGGTGGCGGCCGCCGTCGACCGGCTCGTCACCTTGTCGGCGGCGCGCCGACGGCCCCGGGCGGTGGGGGCCGCCCGGGGCACCCCGCGGCGGGGGTGGGCCGGATCCCCGGCCCACCCCCGCGGCCGTCCGGCCCTCGGACGCGTACGAGGTCGGCGGGCACCGCGCAGTAGCATGCGAAGACGGCCCCGCCGACAGCCCAGTCCATCGATCCGGAGATACCGACGCGCACATGGTGACCATCGCCTACCAGGGAGAACCCGGATCGAACTCGGCCGCCGCCGCACAGAGGCTGTACCCCGACAGCCGGGAGCTGCCCTGCACGACCTTCGAGCAGGCGCTTGAGGCGGTCGCGCTGGTGACCGCCGACCTGGCCGTGATCCCCGTCGACAACTCGGCCGCCGGCCGTGTCGCGGACGTGCACCACCTGCTGCCCGAGGCGGACCTGTCGATCATCGCGGAGTACTTCCTGCCGATCCGCTTCGACCTGATGGGCGTGCCCGGCGCCACGCTGGAGGACGTCGCGTGCGTCCGCAGCCATGTGCACGCGCTGGGGCAGTGCCGGAAGATCATCCGCGAGGGCGGCTGGCAGACGCTGGTCAGCGACGACACGGCGGGCGCCGCCCGCGAGGTCGCCGAGCTCGGCGACCGGCGGCACGCGGCCCTGGCCCCGCCCGGAGCCGCGGAGCTCTACGGGCTGCAGGTGCTGCGCGGCGGCGTCGAGGACACCTCGGACAACACCACCCGTTTCGTCGTCCTCGCCCGCGACGCCGCGTTCCCGCAGGACTCGGGCACGCCGATGATGACCAGCCTGTTCTTCTCCGTGCGCAACATCCCGAGCGCGCTCTACAAGGCGCTCGGCGGCTTCTCCAGCAACGCGGTGAACCTCACGAAGATCGAGAGCTACCAGGTGGGCGCGGGCCTCAAGGCCAGCCGCTTCTACATCGAGATCGAGGGCCACCCGGAGGAGAGCAGCGTGGCCCTGGCCCTGGAGGAGCTGCGGTTCTTCTCCTCCGAGGTGCGGATCATGGGCGTCTACCCGGCGCATCCGCACCGCTCCCTGGACCACGGCTGACGCCGGATCCGGTCGTACGGGGCGGGGCCCCGGGGGCTTCAGGCCCGCTCTTCGCCGTTCCGGTCGCCGTGCCCTGCCGTGGGTACGGCGAAGGCCGCCGCACCGCTGCCGCCGTGTGACGTGACGCACCGTGGACGTCACACCCTCCCGGGCCGGGTTTCACCCCGACGGCCCCCGCACGTGACCCGGTCGGCACACGCGGCCGGGCCTGTCGCCGTTGGGCCGTGAACACTCAGGTGCCGTAGGGCCCCGGGCCGTAGGGCCCCGCCCTGAGCCCCGAGGAAAGCGAGATACGGCATGGCGGCAACTCTGGATCCCCGTTCCCGGCGTCGCATACGTCGCGCCCACGTCGCCGCGGCCGGCTGCGCCCTGGCCCTGAGCGCGTCCGCCGCGGCCCCCGCCGCCGCTGACGGCGACACGACCGGCGCGAAGCCGACGGTCGTCCTGATCCACGGGGCGTTCGCGGACGCCTCCAGCTGGAACGGGGTGATCGAGCGGCTCGAGGCCCGCGGCTATCCCGTCATGGCCCCCGCCAACCCGCTGCGCGGGCTGCACAGCGACGCCGAGTACGTCGCCTCCGTGCTGAAGAGCGTCAAGGGCCCCATCGTCCTGGCCGGTCACTCCTACGGCGGCGCCGTGATCAGCTCCGCCGCGGCCGGGAACCCCCACGTGAAGTCGCTGGTGTACGTCTCGGCGCTGATGCCCGACGTCGGCGAGAGCGGCATGTCGCTGGCCGAGCGGTTCCCCAGCGCACTCGGCACCGCCACCAGGTCCGTGCCGTACCGGGCGGGCGGCGGGGTCAGCGGTACCGACCTCTACCTCGAGCGCGACAAGGTGCACCCGGTGTTCGCCGCCTGCCTTCCGGAGGGGCAGGCGAACCTGCTGGGCGTCACCCAGCGGCCCGCGGCCACCACCGCGTTCTCGGAGAAGGCCGAGGTCGCGGCCTGGAAGACGATCCCGTCCTGGGCGCTCGTCGGCCGCCAGGACATGACCATCAACCCGGAGCAGGAGCGCTTCCAGGCGCGGCGCGCGCACTCGCACACCGTGGAGCTCGACACCTGCCACGTCTCACTGATCGCGCGGCCCGACGCCGTCGCCGACCTGATCCTCCAGGCCGCCGGCGCCGCGGAGGGCGGCCGCCCCGAGCTGGCGGACACCGGTTCCGCGGAACGTCGTTCCGGCGTCGCCGCACTCGCCTCCGTCGCCGCGGGCACGCTGGCCGCCGGTGCGGGCGCCCTGTTCGGCGTCCGTCGTCTGCGGCGTCGCTCCGCCTGAGGGGCGAGCCCGCGGACGGCGCCCGCCGTCAGTGGCCGTGGCCACCGCTGCCGCCGTCCGCGTCGGCGTGCCCGTGTTCCCCGCCCTCGCCGGCCGTGACCGTGAAGGCGGCGGTGCGCACCGTCCCCCGGTGCTTGAAGTCGAGGAAGAGCCCGTACGTGCCCGTGCTCGGGGCCGTGGCGGTGAAGGAGACCTCGGGCCCGGGCGCGGTGCGGCCGTCGCCGGGGGTGCCGCCCGGGTGCACGTGCAGGTACGCGAGGTCGCCGGCGCGCAGGGCGACGAGGTGGCCGTACGCACCGAGGTACGGCTGCAGGTCCGTGACCTCGCGGCCGTCCCTGGTCACCGTCAGCCGGAGCTCCCGCTCGGCGCCGGACCGCAGGGACCCGTCGAGCGTCACGGTGTAGCCGTCGACGGTCGCGGTCCGGGAGGCCGGCGCGGGGGCGGCGGGACGGCGGACCCCGGTCACCGACAGGTCGGCGCCGAGCGTCAGTTCGCGGCTGCCCTCCGCGGCGGGGGTGAAGTCGGCGAGGACCCGGTAGTCCCCGGCGCGGGGGAGGCCGACCGGGGTGCTCCATGTGCCGTCGGCCGCGCGGACCGGATGCAGATGGCGGTACTCGGTGAGGTCGCGCGAGGCGAGGACCAGGTGCAGTTCCTTCTCGTGGGCGCGCCGGTACGACGTGAGCGGGTGGCCGTCGGCGTCGCGTATGACGAAGCGCAGGCGGTCCGGGCGGCCGGAGCCGACCCGCGGTGTGAGCAGGTCGAGGGTGTAGCCGGCCTCGGTGGCGGCCAGGCCGCCCACGGGATGCGCCGCTGACGTGTCGCCTGCGGAGTGGGCGGCGCCGGCGGTACCGGTGCCGCCGTGCGCGTGCGCCGCCCCCGGCGCGTTCGCGCCGGATCCCGGGGCGCGCACCGGGTCCAGGGCCGCGCCCACGCCGTAGGCGCTGCCGAAGGATGCCGCCAGGACGACGGCGAACGCGGTGATCTTCGCTCCGGTGTTCAAAGGGTGCTCCGTGGACGGCGTGGCCGGGGACGCGTGCCGGGTGGCCGCGCGGCACCAACATATACCCCCAGGGGGTATGTGCAAAGGGCGGGGGGCTCTCTCGGGATAGGGGGTGGGGGTATGGCGGTCAGGCGTGCGTCATGCGGGCGCCAGGGCCGGCACCAACGCGACGTACCCGGCAGTACGGGACGGGACGGGGCGGTGCGGGGGCGCCGGGAGGCGTGCCGTCGCATGAGAGCATCGCGGGCATGTTCCCGCAGACCTCCCGGCTGCGCCTGCGCCGCTTCCGTCCCGAGGACGCGCCGGCCCTGGCCGCCTACCGCTCCGATCCCGCCGTCGCCCGGTACCAGGGCTGGAGCGCACCGGTCTCCCCGGAGGAGGCCGCGGACCTCGTCGCGGCCTTCGCGGCGGGCGATCCGGCGGAGCCCGGATGGTTCCAGTACGCGGTGGAGCTCGTGGTCGGCGGCGAGCTGATCGGCGACATCGGCGTGTGCCTGCACGACAACCGGATGCAGGCCGAACTCGGCTTCACCCTCGCCCGTGCGCACCAGGGCCACGGCTACGCCGCCGAGGCCGTCACGGCGCTGCTCGACCGGCTCTTCGCCGAGTGCGGTCTGCACCGCGTGTCCGCCGAGTGCGACGCCCGCAACAGCGCCTCGGCGCGGCTGCTGGAACGCGTGGGGTTCCGGCTGGAGGGCCGCCGGCCGGCCCACTCGTGGATCAAGGGCGAGTGGACCGACGACCTGCTGTTCGGCCTGCTCGCCGACGACTGGGAGCGGCGGAAGCCCCGCTCCGGACCCGGCAGGGGATGACGGGTACGGCTCCCGGTCGTCGCCGGCCCGTTCCCGGGCCTGTTCGCGACGTGTGCGCCCGGAGGGCTGCGGTACGGGCAGTACGGCGCGCCGGACGGCGGCGGCGACGGGGGAATGACGGGGTCCGCCGCACGGTTGGACCGGGTGCGGGAGACCTGACGCGGGACTCCGCCGGGGACCGACGAGCGGTCCGGTCCCTACGGAGCCCGCGGTCCAGGAGAACGGCCCCGCTTCGATCCGGCGCCGGCCCGGCCCCCTTCCGGCCGGCGCCGATCGTGTGCGGCGCCGTGCCGCGCGGCGTTCCGGACGCCCCGTCACACCGCTCGTCCCGGTGCCCGGTTGACCCCGGGTGGGTCAGCCCGGCTCGCAGGAAGCTGCCGGCGGGTGTCTGATGGCATCAGCGGCCCGGGGCCCCGGAGTGGCCCCCGATGAAACGGCCCCGGGCCCGCTTCGTACCTCCCCCGCCCGCGCCCACCGGCCGACTCCGCTCCGTCGCACGTCACCTGACGCTGCATCAGGCCGCGATGGGCTGCCGGGCCTCACTGATCGCCCATGCGGCGTTGACCAGGCCGATGTGGCTGAACGCCTGCGGGAAGTTGCCGAGCAGTTCACCGGTGACCGGGTCGATCTCCTCCGCCAGGAGGCCCACGTCGTTCACGTACGACGCCGCCCGGGCGAAGACGTCACTGGCCCGCTCCGCCCGGCCCGCCAGCGCCAGTGCCTGGGCCAGCCAGAAGGTGCACAGCAGGAAGGTGCCCTCGTCCCCGGCCATGCCGTCGAGACCCTCCTCGGGGCGGTAACGGTAGACCAGCCCCGCGCCGTCCGTCAGTCCCCGCTCCGTCGCGTCGATGGTGGCGCGGATCCGCGGGTCGTCGGCGGGCAGGAAACCGACGATCGGCATCATCAGGTTCGACGCGTCGAGCGCGGTCGAGCCGTAGTACTGCGTGAACGCACCCGCCTCCTCGCTCCAGCCCTCGCGCAGCACGGTCCGGTGGATCTCGTCCCGCGTCCTGCGCCAGCCCGCCACCTTCGCGCGGGGCGCGCCGAGAGGCGCGGCGAGCCTGACGGCCCGGTCGAGCGCCGTCCAGCACATCACCTTGGAGTACAGGAAGTGGCGGGGCTCGCCACGGACCTCCCAGATGCCCTGGTCCTTCTCGGTCCAGCGCTCCGCGGCGGCGTCCGCGCAGGCCACGAGGAAGCGCCGGGTGTCGTCGTCGATCCGGTCCAGCTGGTCCGCGAGACGGTACGCCGCGTCGAGGAGTTCCCCGTAGACGTCGATCTGCTGCTGGCACCACGCGCCGTTGCCCACCCGCACCGGCCGGCTGTCCCGCCATCCCCGCAGGTGGGGGAGGGTGCGCTCGCTCAGGTCGTGTTCACCGCCCACGCCGAACATGATCTGCAGCGTCCGGTCCTCGCCCAGCGACGGCGCGGCCGTCGCCAGGAAGTCGAAGAAGTCGTGCGCCTCGTCCGGGCAGGCCGCCACCCACAGGGCCTCCATCGTCAGACAGGCGTCCCTGACCCAGGTGTAGCGGTAGTCCCAGTTGCGCTCGCCGCCCACGCCCTCCGGCAGCGAGGTGGTCGCGGCGGCGATGATGGCGCCGCTGGGCTGGAACGACAGCGCCTGCAGTACCCGTCCGCTGTGGTGCACCAGGTCGCGCCAGGGTCCGTCGTAGGCCTGGTGCAGGTCCGACCACGACTGCCACGCCGCGATCGTGGAGTCCAGGAGGGCGGAGAGTCGGTCCTGCGTCCAGACGTGGGCCGGGGGTTCCTCGAGCGTCGAACGGTGCAGACCGAGGCAGACGGACTCGCCTGCCCGCAGGGTGAAGGCGCCGCGGGCGGTGGCGTCTGCGAGGTCCATGCGGTGCGGGGTGGTCAGCACCAGCCACTCGGCCCCGCCCCGCGACGTCACCCCGCCCTCGGTGCCCGACAGGATCGGCGCCACGAGCCCGTACTCGGGGCGCGGACGGTACTCCGTCTCCACCGGCACCTCGCCCTCCGTGCAGGTCAGCCGGCGGGCCAGCAGGCGTGGTGCGCCGGCCCCGAGGCTGTGCCCGTCGCCGCCCGGGCCGGTCAGCAGCGCGTCGGTGAGGGTGACGGTCCCCGACCCGGTGTGGAAGGTCGTCTCCAGCACCATGGACCGGTCCACGTACGTCCGTGTCGCCTCGTACGGGACCGACGGCCGGACCGACCAGTGACCGGCCGCGCCGTCCAGCAGCCGCGCGAAGACCGAGGGGCTGTCGAAGCGGGGGAAGCACAACCAGTCGACGGAGCCGTCCCGGCTGACGAGCGCGGCGGAATGCCGGTCGGAGATCAGTGCGTAGTCGGCGATCGCGGTCGAACTCATGGCAGCTCCCACGGACGGTGCCCCGGCGGACCGGCCGGCCGGCGCCGTACCCGGCGGCCCGCGCCGGCCACGCGAGCACCGGCGCCGGCTGCGCCAACACCGCGGGCCGCGGGCGGAGTTCGCCCACGGCCGTCCCGATGTCCCCGGCCCGTCACGGCAGACCGGTCCCGCCGGCCACGTCCATTCCTCCAGTGTGCCCCGCACGGCGGCGGGCGACCGGTCGTGCGGGGGTGTGCGGTGTTTGATTCGCCGGTCGGGGGGTGTGGGGGGATGCTGGTGTATATGGGTACGCGTGTTCCTGCGGGGTCGGTGGCTCGGTCGGATCTGCCCGCGTGGTCGCCGATGCTGGCGGTGGCGGGTCCGTTGCCGGGGGCGGGGGTGGAGGCGGAGTACGGGTTCGAGCCGTTGTTCAACGGGGCGCGGGTGCTGGTGTATCTGCCGGGGGACGGGCAGGTGCGGTTGGTGTCGGGGATCGGGCAGGACGTGACGGGGGGGTATCCGGAGTTGCGGGGGTTGGCGGGGGTGTTGCCGCCGGGTCTGGTGGGGGTGCTGGACGGGGAGGTGGTGGCGTTGGGGAAGCATGGTGGGGTGTCGGTGGAGCGGTTGCAGCGGCGGATGAGTCTGCGGCATCCGGCGGCGGTGGCGGAGGCCGCGGAGGTGATGCCGGTGCGGTTGGTGGTGTACGACATCTTGTATTTGGGGGAGCCGGTGTTGCATGCGCCGTACACGGCGCGGCGGGCGTTGCTGGATGATCTGGGGGTGTCGGGGGAGCGGGTGGTGGTGCCGCCGTACTGGCCGGCGATGGCGAGTGAGGCATTGCACTACATCCGGCAGGAGGGGTATGACGGGGTGGTGGCGAAGCGGTTGACCAGTACGTATCTGCCCGGTCGCCGCAGCCGTGACTGGATCAAGGTCAAGAACCTGCACGCCGACGGCTCCTGAGGGGATTGCCGCTCGCTCGCGGTCACCGTCCGTGCGTCCGGGGTCACAGACCGAGGGCGATGGCGGTGACCACCCTCGCGCGTCGAGGTCATGACGCCGTCCGTCGCAGACCTGTCACGGGACGACGGGGGCCTTGCCGGCCGTCCGGGGGCGGGGGACGCCGTCGACCGCCGTGCAGATGCCGTAGACCCGGCCGTGGCCGGTCCAGCCGTTGACGTGGCCCCGGTTGTTGCTGATCTGCACCCGCTTCCTGGCCGGATCCACCGCCGACACCAGGTGCAGGTACACCGTGCCCGCGACGCGGGCGAGGACGATGTCGCCGACCTCGAGCTTCGCGGGGTCGACCGGGGCCACCGTCACCTGCTGACGGCTGCGCACCAAGGGGACCATCGACGATCCACTGGGCCGGAACTCGACCGTCGCCCCGCCCGCCACCGCGTCAAGCGCTCCCATGGGGCGATCGTGACGCATCCCGCCCGGCCCGCCAAGCCATCATCGCCGGGGCCCGCCTGACGGCCCGTCCGCGGCGGGACGGGCGGCGCGGCGGTAGTGGGCGGCCACGCCGGGCTGGCCCGTGTAGTTCGGTCCCGCGTCCGGGTCGGCCCCGACGTAGCGCAGCGGGAGCCGGACGGTGCGCGGGCCGGTGAGGGTGAGGCGGTGGTGGCGGGTGCTGTAGGCGAAGCCCTCGGCCCGCAGGGCGGCCAGGACGGAGCGCCCGGCGGGGCCGCCGTCCGCCCAGCGGATCGCGGCGGGGTCGAGGTGGGCGACGAGCAGACCGCCCGGCCTGAGCCAGCCGGCGGCGCGGGCGAGCAGTCCGAGCCGGTCCCCGACGTAGTGGAGGCCGTGGACGCAGGTGATCAGGTCGTATGGCACGGCCGGCTCCCATGCCGTCACCGACGCGGTGACCAGTTCCACCGCGGGCGGCAGGGGTGCGGCCGCCAGGGGTCCCACCAGGTCCACCCCGGTCAGCCGCGCCGCCGCCGGCAGACGGCCCGCGGCCTCCCGCAGGGCCAGCCCCTCCCCGCTGCACAGGTCCAGCCAGCGGGGTCCGGGGGCGCGGGCCAGCAGGTGGTCGACCGGGTCGAAGCCGAGTTCCCGCACGTAGCTGTTGGTGCCGGCCAGGCCTCGCTCGCGGTTCATGGTGTTGTTGGCGACGACGTCGGTGAGTTCGAGCCGGTGGTCGGGCAGCAGCGCGTCGGGCGAGGTCATCGGGCCATTCTCGGTGCCGATGCGCCCGCCGGCCAGGCCGGTTGGGGATGGTGACGGCGGACTCTAATCTGCATCTCAGATGCAAATTTAGGCTACGGTGGGGGCATGGACCTTCACCGCACCAGACGTCGTCCCCCGCGCCGCACCGCCCGGCGCCGCCCCGAGCGGAGCGCCCGGTGAACGCCGGCGCCGTGCTGGCGCAGGTGGCCGCGGTCTTCGTGTGGCTGGGGATGGTGCTCGGGATCTCGTTCCTCGAGGCCCCCCTCAAGTTCCGCGCCGAGGGCATCACCGTGCCCCTGGGCCTGGGCATCGGGCGGATCGTCTTCCGCGCGCTGAACCGCGTCGAGGCCGTGCTGGCCGCGATCGCCGCCGTGGCGGTGGCCCGGGAGGTGCCGGGGCCCGTCGCGCTGGCCCTGGGCGCGGGAGCCGTCGCCCTGCTCCTGGCTCAACTCCTCTTTGTTCGGCCCTCGTTGAACCGGCGTACCGCCGCCGTCCTCGCCGGGGAGACCGGCCCGCGCAGCCGGGCCCATCTGCGGTACGTCGCGCTCGAGGTGGTCAAGGCGCTGTGCCTGGCCGGATGCGGCGCCGCCCTCGTCCTGGAGCGGCTGTGAGCGCGCCGGGGCCCGTCGCCGCACAGGACGGCACCGGTCGCGACCTCGTGGACCGCGCGGACGTCGAACGCCTGGTGACCGCCTTCTACCGACGGGCCTTCGCCGACCCCCTGGAGGTGGCCCGGATGGACCTCGACGCGCACATGCCGATCATGTGCGACTTCTGGGAGTCGGTGCTGTTCGCCGCCGGCCGCTACCGGCGCAACGCGCTCGCCCCGCACCAGGCCCTGCACCGCATGACCCCGCTGGGCCCCGACCACTTCGGACGCTGGCTGGCGCTGTGGGGTACGACGGTCGACGAACTCTTCCGGGGTGAGAAGGCCGAACTCGCCAAGCTGCAGGCCGGGCGTATCGGCGGGTCCCTCCAGCGCCGTTTGGCGGGCCGCGCAGCGAGCGAGTACGTCACGATCCGCCGCCGTGAAGGCGGGGAGGGCCTCTGAGGGCGCGCGTCGCCCGGTCCGGGCCGGTAGGGGCCTTGCGTCGCGGTCCCCGAGGAACCGGAGGCACGGGTGGTGTCCGTCGAGGACCCTCCGCGCGAGCTCCGGGACGTCCCGCGCGAACGCGTCGGTGAGCCCCCGGAGGCGGCCGTCGTACCCCGTCCGGCGGGGTCCGCCCGGCACGGGAGAAACCGACCGGTCGAGCCCGGCAAGCGCCGTCTCGGGCGTCCGCCGCCGGGGAGGCGTTCAGCGGGTGACGACGACCTTGCCGACGCT
Source organism: Streptomyces sp. NPDC005722 (assembly GCF_040630935.1). Classification (NCBI taxonomy): domain Bacteria; kingdom Bacillati; phylum Actinomycetota; class Actinomycetes; order Kitasatosporales; family Streptomycetaceae; genus Streptomyces; species Streptomyces sp. NPDC005722. Next base: position 2,768 of record NZ_JBEXYN010000047.1, on the reverse strand, counting down.
CCGGCCCGACTCCACCATCGCGTGGGCCTGTCGCAGCCCCGCGGCCGAGAAGTCCTCGATGGTCGTGGTGACGGTGCTGCGGATGCGGCCGTCGTCCACCAGGGCCGCGATCTTCTGCAGCAGGTTCTTGTGCTCGATCATGTCGGGGGTCCGGAACATCGGCCGGGTGAACATCAACTCCCAGTGCCACGCGATGCTCTTCGCCTTGAGCGGCAGCAGGTCGAGCCCCGCGGGCTCGTCGATCGCCGTGATGTGCCCGCCCGGGCGCATGATCCGGGCGTAGGTGTCGACGTTTCCCGCGGAGTGCGGGGAGAGCAGGTAGTCCACGCCGTCCGGCGCCGCCGCGGCGGCGGTCGCGGCGAGGTCGTGGTGGTCGACCACGGCGTCGGCCCCCAGCCCGGTGACCCATTGGCTGCTCTCGGGGCGGCCGGCCGAGGCCAGCACCCGCAGGCCGGTCAGCTGCTTCGCCAGCTGGATGAGGATCGAGCCCACACCCCCGGCGCCGCCCAGGGCCAGCAGGGTGCCGGTCGACCTGCCGTCGAGCGCGAACCGTTCGAACAGGGTCTCCCAGGCGGTGATGCCGGTCAGCGGCAGGGCGGCGGCCTCCGTGAAGCCCAGGCTGCGCGGCTTGCGGGCCACCAGGCGCTCGTCGACGACCTGGAACTCGGCGTTGCTGCCCGCGCGGGTGATGTCCCCCGCGTACCAGACCTCGTCCCCCACCTGAAGGGTGGTCACCTCGCCGCCCACCGCCTCGACGACGCCCGCGGCGTCGAAGCCGAGGACGCGGGGCGGGTCGGAGGCCGGCAGACCGGCGCGGACCTTGATGTCCACGGGGTTGACGGACACGGCCCGCACCCGCACGAGCACGTCGCGCGGTTCGGGCTCCGGCAGCGGCACCTCGACGTCGACGAGACTCTCCGGATCGTCCACGGGCAGGCCCCGGTAGGAGGCGACGGCCCGCATCGTCCGTTCGGTCATGGCCGGAGGCTCCCTCGCTGCGCTGACGGGTCCAGGCCAGCCTGGCATGCCGGACCGCACCCGGCAGCGGCGGCCGGGCCATCCGGGTGCCGCCGCGGGGGCGCCGTCCGGCGGCCGGGATGCGGGGCGGGGTCGGACGAGTCATCCTGACGCAATGCAACGTCGCGTCATCGTGATGCCGCCATCGACGAGCGGCGGCCGGCGCGTCCGTGTGGACGGCGAGATCCTGGGGATCGCGTACCACCTCCGCGACGTCCAGGAGTTCCTGCGGCGCGCCGGCCTCGATCCCGACACCGTCGACCTCGCCGACCCGGACGTCGTCGAATGGCGCGGGGCCGGGCCCGGCGTGTGGACGTGACGACGACGGACCTGACGACGCCGCTGCTGCCCTGAAGCGGCCGCCGGCTACACGGACTCCTCGTACCGCGCGGCGCACCAGTCGACCAGGACCAGGCCGAACTCCCGCATGAGGGCGGCCAGTCCCGGGACGTCCCGCACCGTGGCCCGCGAGGCCCGCGAGGCCGGCAGCAGGCCCAGGGTGACGACCCGGTCGCCGGCGCAGCGTCCGTACACCGCGACCGGACCGATCCGGGCGGCGAACGAGTCGGCGACCCGTCCCTGGCCCTCCCGCAGCGCCACGCCCGCGAACTCGTGCGACACCGGCAGCAGTTCGAAGAGCCGCCGGCGGTTGAGCGCCCCGGTCAGCGGCTCCGTCGGGGACTCCCGAAGGTGGAGTGCGTCGAACACCCGGACGGCCGATCCGTCCTCGCCGACGGTCCGTGCGTGGTCGCGCAGGATCCGTGCGACGTCGGCGAGTTGGGTCTCGACCTGAGCGATGCAGCGGCGTTCCACCAGTTCGGTCTGGCGCCAGTCGTCCTCGTGGATCTCCAGGTCGTCCGCGGCGCGGTCCGGGGGTGTCAGCGGGGGCAGGTCCGCGCAGAGGGTCGGCAGGGTGTACGCGACCTGACGGGGGTCGACCGTCCGCAGCCGCCGAAGCGTGAGAACGAGCCGGCCCGCGGCCAGGAAGGCGGTGCGGTCCGCCGGTTGGGCCCGGACGACCTCCCACACGGCGCCGCCGAGGTCGAGCCGCGTCTCGGGCGTGAAGGTTTCCGGGAGTTGTCCGGCGGGCAGTTCGGAGCGGCCGAACGGCTGTCCGTCCGCCGCGTCGACCAGCGTCACGTCGATCAGGCCGTCGTCAGGCATGGGCGCATGCTATCGACGGGGCAAGGCGGCCGGAGCGGGGGCCCTGGCGCAGCGGTTGCCCGCATGTGAATGTCATGGCCACGTAATTTTCATCCCCGCCCCTCTACCCGCATAGACAGCGGGCGGCCATCCTGATCGGCGAACCCCCCACGAGAGGAAGCCCCATGGGAACGGTGACCAAGACGCTGGCCGCAGCCGCCACCGCCGCGGTGTGCGCACTGACGACGCAGCCCGCGCACGCCGCGGTGCCACCCGAGCACGCGGTCATCGTGTGCCAGAGCGCCAGCTTCTACGCCAACTACGACAGCGCCTCCGGCCCCCGCGGACTGATCCGCGTCCTGGGCTACGGCAACAAGGTGGGCCACACCCGCGGCGCGCACCCCGTCTACAACGGCTGGGCGGCCACCTTCGACTTCGGCAAGGGCGACTGGGGCTACGTCCGCAACGAGTGCCTCGGCGGCTACGGCTCCTGGTGACCCCCCTCCCGCACCGGCCCCGTTATGTTTTTCGCGGTCCTGCAAGAGGGCCGCTGGCCTCCGGGCCCGGTATGACTGTTGCCCCCTGTCGAACGGATGACCTGGGGGGTG
>NZ_JBEXYN010000046.1:56411-64511 GCF_040630935.1 Streptomyces sp. NPDC005722 | reverse complement strand
CCGGTCCGCTTCGCGGACCGGTGAACCCCTGCACTTCGTTTCGGGGTTGGGCCCCTTTGGTGCGGGGGCTGGCCTCACTTCGTTCGGCCTGCCCCTTACCGGGCCCGGGTGGGCTTTCGCTTCGCTCCAGCCCACCCCGCGTGCTGACGCACGCTCATGGTCAGGCGCGCTGCGCTTGCCTGACTGGCTCTCGGCTTCGCCTCAAGCCTTCAGGGCCCGCTGACGCGGGCCTGGCTGGCTACGGGAAGCTGAGGTCGGTGTGCATCTGCAGGTGATGCAGCATGTAGGAATGGGGAAACGGGGCCACCCCCTCGGGGCGGCTGCCACGCTCCCCATGGCCCGGAGCCCTGCCGTGCTCGTGCCCCACACGGGGAGCGCTGACGCTGCCTCACCCGCCCGCACGGGCCGCGATCCCAGCGTTCCCCTCGCGCCGCGCCGGGCCCACCACCCGGCGCCCCCTCCCCCACCCTTGGCCAGCGCAGCGCACCCCCACGGCCACCGCCACCCGAGGACGAACCTGAAACAGCCGGCCACCACCCCACACCCACCAACACAAGCAGGCCCACACAGGAGAAGTCAGACCAACCCACCCAGGAAGAAAGCCACTTGACCAGCAGAAACACCCCACGGCCCACCAGACCGATGCAAGGGATAGTGCAAGAGATGACGCAAGAGATAGCGCAAGGGATAGCGCAGCGGATCTTGCCGTGGGCGGGGGGCCATCCGGGCGGTGGAGCTCGCTCACGTGCCTGAGCCCTCACTGAGTCTGCGCGGTGGGGGCTGCCCGATGACAGGCGCGGAAGGTTTTGGTCTCTCAATCTTTTTCTGTCGAATCTAGCTTTTCTCTGTCCGCACCCGGAACTCTTTCAATAGAATTGGCGCATCGGTGAGCGGCAACTCGCCGGACCAATCAGCCAACCAAGAAAGAAGGGGCATAAATGTCTCTGCCTGCGGCTCAGCACGCTGCCGTTTTCCAGCGTGGCGCGGATTTACTGGGTTCCTTTGTGGCACGGCTGGAGCCGGGCGAGCACCTTTTCAAGTGCTGGCTTGACTCTGACGGGGAGTCACGCCTGGAGTGGGCGCAGGTCACGGTGACCGGGTCGTCGTCGGGTGACTTGGTGGAGATGGACGACGAGCAGATGGACGTGGTGGCCATGCTGCTTGGTGCGGGGCTGGACCCGCGTGCCGAGTACTGCGGTGTGGAGCTGTGCTCGGTTGTCCTGGGTGCGGTGTCTGCGGTGGTGCGGGCGTGGGATGTGGAGTACGGGTACCGGGCGGGTGAAGTGCCGTGGATGCGGCCGCTGTCGGCGGCAGAGACCCGGTCCTACCGAGAGAACACCATCGGCATCACGGGCGGCGAGACGTTCGCTGCGGCGTTCTGGCCGGAGGGCGAGCCTGACGAGGACGCCGAAGCAGACTCAACGCTCCACCCGCAGGGGTAGTTGCGCATGAGGGGTGTGGGCCGGAAGCCGGGAACGGCACCCGGCCCACACCCACGCGTGCCGCGCGGGGAGCGCAGCGAGCTGCCATCCCTGCCACCGGGCACGCCCAGCGCAGCGGGCATGCCCGGGGCCCGCGCGCAGCGCGGGCAATCCTTCCCCCTGGCGCAGCCAGGAAGGCACCCGCTCCGCGGGGAAAAGAGCTTGTAGGCGGCCCTGCACAACGTGGTGCTGCGCCCCCGGCCCTGGACTGCACCCCCACCCTGGGACGTGGCCGCAGGCCCAGGTGTGGCCGGCGGAAGACACCCCCCAAGAGGAAGGGTGACGGCCCAAGGCGGCAACCCCGACCGAACGCCCCGCCGGCCACTGCTCAATCAGCCATGAAGGAGCACCCGCCAGCCTATGGCACACACCGGCCCCACGGAACAACGTCCACCAACCGTAAAAACAACGCAGCACGCCGCAGCGCCCCGCTAGGCCCGGCAAGCACCGGGAGCGGAACAAGAAATGTGATCTTACTGCTGCGCTTCCCACCGGGCGCAAAAGAAAGTCTCCGTGGCGGCACTATGCCGCTACGGAGACTTTCCCGTTCCGCACCCATTCGAATTACCGGCCACGGGAGGGTCGGGGGCCTGTGCCGGCAGGTTATTCGCACCGAGTTTTCCACCGGCGGCCGGTAAGCCCCAAGCAGCGCTCTACCGCCGATCGTGCCACCGGTTGCCCGGCACGCACAGCACGCACGCGCACGGCGGCCACCTCGACGTGGCAGGCGGCCGTGCTCCTTCTGAGCTGAAGGTGACCGACCGCCCGACCCCACGTGCGGCCGCTGTCACGGGACACACGAATGGTCAACAGCCCACGAGGTCCGGCCGTGCCGGCCGCCACCGTGGACAGGGCCTCCGCCCACGACACGCTCACGTACCCATCACCCGCCATCAGGCACCCCGGGCCCGACCGGCCCATCGCCGACCACCCCGTCGTCGACCGGCTCGTCGTCGACGCAGGCGGGCAGTCGCATCCCCCGCGACTCCGCCACCCGCAACACCCTGCCCAGCGCCTCACACGCCGAGCCGAGCAGCACCCGCGTCGGCTCAGTGACCGGCCGGGTCCCGGCGCCGGCGTCGAGAACCCCCGTCAGAAGGTCGAGGATGCGCTGTGCCTGCTCCAGGTGCTCGTCCTCGACCCGGTCGGCGATCTGCGCGAGTATCCCGCCCGGATTGTCGTCCGGTGTGTAGGCAGGCTTACCGTCCGGACCGGTCCATGGCAGCAGCCGCAGCCCCACCACTCCCCCGCTCACGCTGCACGCCCTGGCCCGCAGTCCTGCCCCATGGCTGCCAGCACCAGAGCACGCCGTCGATCCCGCTGCGCCTGCTCCTCCCGGCGCTGCTCGAACGCCACGAGATAACGCGGTACCAACGGCAGGGCGTCCCCATCGATCACCTCCACCGCGCGACGGGCACGATGCGCGGGCGACCCCGCGCACACAACCGAAGCCGGCACCGGGCAGGCACGGCGCCGCCTGCCACGAGCCGGCAGAACAACCCGCGCAGGCACCTACCCCGCCGGCGAACGCTTCCCCGCCGTCAACACCCTCGCCGCCGAACTCGACGTCGCCCCCTCCACTATCCAGAAGGCAGTAGCCGCCCTACGCACCGAAGGCAAACTCCACACCATCCTCGGCCAAGGCTCCTACGTCACCAAGCAATAACCACCAACCGCCCAGCACCAACACAACACGGGCCGCGAACCGCTTCGCAGCCCGGGACACCAAACACCGACAACGCCCCCAGCAGCGAGCTCCCCACCCACCGCCACAACACCCCGCCACAACTCACCACCAGGACCCCAGCGCACGACGCCCATCGAACTCACCGACCGGGCACACCGCAGAAACCTCCCGTGCTGACACCAGCCAAAGCGACCAGCACGCACTCACCACTCCCCCAAAACCCGCACGGTGAGCACGACCGTCCAGGTACTCACCACCACGCCAAAACCACCCCACCGACGCGGCAAGCAGCACAGCATCGGGAAGCAGGTGCTACGCGCGTGAGGAAAATCTTCGAGAGCGCAGGTAGCAGAACCAGCCAGAACCGGCAGAAGCCAATGCAACCAACCCCCGCAGACGCGACAAACAGGGGTGGCCGCGGCAGTGTTGAGCCAGCCGAGGTCAGGACCACTCCCGCGGGCGCGGGGAACAGCCAGCGACGTCATCCTGGAGCTCGTCGCAGTCAGCCCGCAACGCCCGCACCATCAAAGCCTTCTGACAGTTCTCGCCTCTGCCACACTGCTCGCATGACACATGGACAACCACACCAAGAACTGGCAAAGGCACTCCAAACCCACAGGTCATAAAGTGTCCTTCCCGCGCAGGCGGGGGTGGTCCGCCGTAGCCCGATTCGACAGCACCATGCGCGTGGTCCTTCCCGCGCAGGCGGGGGTGGTCCGGTCCCCGACGACGTGTCCGTGCTCAGGGCTGCGTCCTTCCCGCGCAGGCGGGGGTGGTCCGGCCATCGACGCCGCACGCAACCAGTGCAGCGCGTCCTTCCCGCGCAGGCGGGGGTGGTCCGGCGACAGAGGGGACAGGGTACGTCAATCCCCGTCGTCCTTCCCGCGCAGGCGGGGGTGGTCCGGCCCCCCAGGCCTCACCGATGACGCCGAGCAGGTCCTTCCCGCGCAGGCGGGGGTGGTCCGCCGGAGTCAAGGGTGGTCAGCACGCCGTCGACGTCCTTCCCGCGCAGGCGGGGGTGGTCCGACCATCGTCGAGTCCGGGGTGTACTGGGTCGGGTCCTTCCCGCGCAGGCGGGGGTGGTCCGTCGGGCCGGTGTACCGCGCCGCCATCGCACGCGTCCTTCCCGCGCAGGCGGGGGTGGTCCGGCCCTTTCCCCCAACGGGGACACGGCCCGAAGGTCCTTCCCGCGCAGGCGGGGGTGGTCCGCGGCGGCAGTCGGGGCTCTGGCAGCGCCAGGTGTCCTTCCCGCGCAGGCGGGGGTGGTCCGACCGTGATGGTGCCGAGGGTGCCGGACTCGAAGTCCTTCCCGCGCAGGCGGGGGTGGTCCGGACACACCCGTGTCGGATCGTCCCGAGCTGACGTCCTTCCCGCGCAGGCGGGGGTGGTCCGACCCCGACCCCTGCACTGGTCCGGCCGTCGTAGTCCTTCCCGCGCAGGCGGGGGTGGTCCGACCCCGACCCCTGCACTGGTCCGGCCGTCGTAGTCCTTCCCGCGCAGGCGGGGGTGGTCCGGCGTTCTGGTACTCGACGCCCGGGTTCTGCGTGTCCTTCCCGCGCAGGCGGGGGTGGTCCGCCTCTGGTCAGGATGTCGAACGCCTCGTCGGCGTCCTTCCCGCGCAGGCGGGGGTGGTCCGGTGCCCGGCGTCGCCTCCGTACTCGAGGAGCGGTCCTTCCCGCGCAGGCGGGGGTGGTCCGGTCTCCGTCGAGCGCTACGAGCTCGAGCGGCGGTCCTTCCCGCGCAGGCGGGGGTGGTCCGCGCACGCCGATGGGCGTGGACGTCCTGGTCACGTCCTTCCCGCGCAGGCGGGGGTGGTCCGCAGCAGGCGCCCACCCTGCTCGTGCCGTTCACGTCCTTCCCGCGCAGGCGGGGGTGGTCCGTGGGAGAGCTGCACCCCAACGACTTGGCGGAGGTCCTTCCCGCGCAGGCGGGGGTGGTCCGTACGCGGACGCCTCGCCGCCTTGGGCGGACGCGTCCTTCCCGCGCGAGCGGGGGTGGTCCGGGACCGAACCCGAGCGGCACGCCGTCGAAGTCGTCCTTCCCGCGCGAGCGGGGGTGGTCCGGAGAACGACTACTGGCGGGTGCAGACGTGGCCGTCCTTCCCGCGCGAGCGGGGGTGGTCCGTTCTGGCAGCCCGAGAGCCGCACCATCCTCGTGTCCTTCCCGTGCGAGCGGGGGTGGTCCGTACGCCGGCACCCGCACCGAGGCGCAGGAGCTGTCCTTCCCGCGCGAGCGGGGGTGGTCCGGGGGACCAGCGTAGGGCAGCGTCCCGTGTATCGTCCTTCCCGCGCCAGCGGGAGTGGTCCGCCCGAGCAAGAAGCCAAGGCCAAGGGCCGCAAGTCCTTCCCTCGCAGGCGGGGGTGGTCCGGCCCTCTACTGGCCGGGCGCAGCGCACCCCGTGTCCTTCCCTCGCAGGCGGGGGTGGTCCGGCCCTCTACTGGCCGGGCGCAGCGCACCCCGTGTCCTTCCCGCACGAGCGGGGGTGGTCCGCTCAAGCGACAGGAACGCGCCCTCGCGTGGCTGTCCTTCCCGCGCGAGCGGGGGTGGTCCGCTGGTCGGCTTCGCCGTCGGCACCGCCTATATGTCCTTCCCGCGCGAGCGGGAGTGGTCCGACCGCACCAAGGCCCGAGGGCTGATGGATCGCACCCATCCCGCGCCAGCGGGGGTAGTCCGACCAGGAGAGGACGACCCACAGGACCGTCAGGTCCTTCCCGCGCAGGCGGGGGTGGTCCGTCGTCATCCCCTGTCGCCTCACTCGCCAGGGGGTCCTTCCCGCGCGAGCGGGGGTGGTCCGTCCCGCCGCGTCCGTCCGCGCCGCATCCTCTCGTCCTTCCCGCGCGAGCGGGGGTGGTCCGTACTGGTCGGCCGCGGACCAGCTCGTCATCGCGTCCTTCCCGCGCGAGCGGGGGTGGTCCGCTCCGCACGGATGCGGGCGGGGAGGTGGTGCAGTCCTTCCCGCGCGAGCGGGGGTGGTCCGTCCATCTGGGCGCTGAGCGCCGGCACCCTGACGTCCTTCCCGCGCGAGCGGGGGTGGTCCGCGGTTCGGGCAGGACTCCTACGCAGCGTGGGAGTCCTTCCCGCGCAGGCGGGGGTGGTCCGACCGCCAGTTCGGTCACGGGGCTCCTCGCCGGGTCCTTCCCGCGCAGGCGGGGGTGGTCCGTAGATCCGCTTGGCGGTCTTGCGGGTGATCTCGTCCTTCCCGCGCGAGCGGGGGTGGTCCGCTCTGGACGGGGCAGGGGCCCGCGGACAGTCGGTCCTTCCCGCGCGAGCGGGGGTGGTCCGCTCTGGACGGGGCAGGGGCCCGCGGACAGTCGGTCCTTCCCGCGCGAGCGGGGGTGGTCCGTCGTTGAGCAGGGCCTTGATGTTGTCGAGGTCGTCCTTCCCGCGCGAGCGGGGGTGGTCCGCAGTACCTCGACGCGCCGGACGCTCAGCCGGCGTCCTTCCCGCGCGAGCGGGGGTGGTCCTGAACCCGGAACCGCTCACGCCCGGTCGCTGCTGTCCTTCCCGCGCAAGCAGGGGTGGTCCACAGCGACGATCCACAGGAGGGTTCGCCGCTGGGTCCTTCCCGCGCGAGCGGGGGTGGTCCGGACACCTCTCGTACGTCGTCCGCTTCGGGCTCGTCCTTCCCGCGCGAGCGGGGGTGGTCCGGTGACGTGGATCTACCAGCACGCGGGCGAGGAGTCCTTCCCGCGCAGGCGGGGGTGGTCCGGGGGTTGCCGTCGCCAACGCGCTGCTGCCCAAGTCCTTCCCGCGTGAGCGGGGGTAGTCCGCCCGCGCCAGCCATAGAATCTGCGTGCCAGCCAGCCTTCCCGCACAGGCGGGGCGGCCCGGAACGAGTCGCCGGACGTCGGTGGCGGTAAGGTTTTTCCCGCCCGAGCGGGAGTGGTCCGATGTCGCCGGCTCAGCGAGAGCTGACCGAGGAGTCCTTTCCGCGCGAGCGGGGTGGTCCGGTGTCGCCGTCGCCCTGGTTGAACACCAGCTCGTCCTTCCCGCGCGAGCGGGGGTGGTCCCATTACACGCCCCGCCGGAGGCCGCCGACCTTCGTCCTTCCCGCGCAGGCGGGGGTGGTCCGCCGTGGTCGCTCATGGCCGAGCGGATGGACGGGGCCATCCCGCGCAGGCTGGGGTGGTCCGGTCAAGGCCGCGTCGGCCCAGTTCAACGACGCGTCCTTCCCACGCAGGCGGGGGTGGTCCGGCCCGGAGCTGGCTCGCTTGCCCTACGGATCGGTCCTTCCCGCGCGAGCGGGGGTGGTCCGCTGTACGCCGACGCCGACCGGCTCACCATCACGTCCTTCCCGCGCGAGCGGGGGTGGTCCGATTTCCTGCCGCTTCGACTCGGACATCAGCATGTCCTTCCCGCGCGAGCGGAGGTGGTCCGGCGTCGAACCTGTCCGACCTCCCGTCCGCGTCGTCCTTCCCGCGCAGGCGGGGGTGGTCCGCAACTGTCGGCTGCGGCCCTGCATGCGGGCCAGTCCTTCCCGCACAGGCGGGGGTGGTCCCCGTACCACTCCGCCGTCGACATGCCCGCGGGCGTCCTTCCCGCGCGAGCGGGGATGGTCCGGGCGACCTGCGCAAGGCAATCCGCGCGGTCGGGTCCTTCCCGCGCGAGCGGGGGTGGTCCGTACGCATGGTTCGCGTGGCTGCAGAACGTGCTGTCCTTCCCGCGCCAGCGGGGGTGGTCCGGGCTTCGACATCGTCATCGTGGACGGCGGCTGGTCCTTTTCGCGTGAGCGGGGGTGGTCCGCGGAGCTGCGGTTCCGCGAGAACGAGGCCCGCGTCCTTCCCGCGCGAGCGGGGGTGGTCCGCAGTGCAGGAGCATGGAGGCGACGCCGCTCGTGTCCTTCCCGCGCAAGCGGGGGTGGTCCGTCCCGGTAGCGGTCACCGTGGAACTTCGCGAAGTCCTTCCCGCGCAGGCGGGGGTGGTCCGTCCCAG
>NZ_JBEXYN010000046.1:0-56315 GCF_040630935.1 Streptomyces sp. NPDC005722 | reverse complement strand
CGTTCACCGTGGAACTTCGCGAAGTCCTTCCCGCGCAGGCGGGGGTGGTCCGCTGGGCGATCCGGCCGCCCGCGACTGGTGGCGGTCCTTCCCGCGCAGGCGGGGGTGGTCCGTTCGTGATGGCGGGGCAGAGCTGGTAGTCGGGGTCCTTCCCGCGCGAGCGGGAGTGGTCCGGTCCTGCACTGGCTGGACGACTTCGGCCTCCAGTCCTTCCCGCGCGAGCGGGGGTGGTCCGCCGATGATGTCCGACCTGCGGGAGTCCGGAGCGTCCTTCCCGCGCAAGCGGAGGTGGTCCGCCGGAACAGGACCCGGTCGACGACCCGGAGCCGTCCTTCCCGCGCAAAGCGGGGGTGGTCCGTACGGCGTGACCGGCTTCCTCGTGGTCCGCCGGTCCTTCCCGCGCAAGCGGGGGTGGTCCGTGGTCCAGGGTGAAGGCGCCCGGGTCACGCTGGTCCTTCCCGCGCAAGCGGGGTGGTCCGTGAGCGACTACACCCCGGCCACGTGGGCGCGGGTCCTTCCCGCACAAACGGGGATGGTCCGCTCTGGAGGGGGGAGGGGCCCGCGGACAGTCGGTCCTTCCCGCGCGAGCGGGGGTGGTCCGATGGTGTTGCCGTTGTGGTACTTCGGGTTCGTGTCTTCCCGCGCGAGCGGGGGTGGTCCGATTCTCGTAGCTACGTGGAGACGGCGGCCGAGGTCCTTCCCGCGCGAGCGGGGGTGGTCCGCGGTTCGCGGTGACGCAGTCCCGCTGGCCGGGGTCCTTCCCGCGCGAGCGGGGGTGGTCCGCGCGCGGTTCTCCACGTAGAACGTGGGCTGAAGTCCTTCCCGCGCGAGCGGGGGTGGTCCGACATGGCCCGCCGCCTGGCGGACCGGGCCGGTGTCCTTCCCGCGCGAGCGGGGGTGGTCCGACGAGGACGACTTCGCCGACGCCCGCGCATTCGTCCTTCCCGCGCGAGCGGGGGTGGTCCGCGGCGAACAGGTGCAATGCCTGTGCGGGGGCAGTCCTGCCCGCGCGAGCGGGGGTGGTCCGTCCGTCACGGTCGACGCCCTGACCGCCGGCGCGTCCTTCCCGCGCGAGCGGGGGTGGTCCGCCCCAGGCTCGCGCGCTTCACCTCCTTCGCTCGTCCTTCTCGCGCGAGCGGGGGTGGTCCGCACGTCGTCTCCATCGGCTCCGAGGGGCGGCTGTCCTTCCCGCGCAGGCGGGGGTGGTCCGGACCCGTCGACCACCTGGAACGGCTACGCGGCGTCCTTCCCGCGCAGGCGGGGGTGGTCCGCCGTTGCTTCCACAGGTCGAGCGGCTTGCCTTGTCCTTCCCGCGCAGGCGGGGGTGGTCCGATCGGCGTCATCATCGCGGCCACGGGGCTCGTGTCCTTCCCGCGCAGGCGGGGGTGGTCCGGAAACGTGGGTCTGTTTCGAGGAGACCCACCTGTCCTTCCCGCGCGAGCGGGAGTGGTCCGCCCGAGCAAGAGGCCAAGGCCAAGGGCCGCAAGTCCTTCCCGCGCAGGCGGGTGTGGTCCGCCCCTGCAGCAGGCCGTCATCTTCGGCATCGGGTCCTTCCCGCGCGAGCGGGGGTGGTCCGTCCGCCTCGAAGCTGTCGCCCGCCGAGTTCGAGTCCTTCCCGCGCGAGCGGGGGTGGTCCGCGGCGCCAGAACAGTTGCGGTGCGAACCCGTCGTCCTTCCCGCGCGAGCGGGGGTGGTCCGCACGGCGGCCAGGGACTGAGCGTCGAGTTCGTGTCCTTCCCGCGCGAGCGGGGGTGGTCCGATCCCGGTGGGCGAGTACGAGCGCATCCGCCGGTCCTTCGCGCGCGAGCGGGGGTGGTCCGCTGGGACTGACGGACGCTTCGGTCACTTATCGGTCCTTCCCGCGCGAGCGGGGGTGGTCCGAGGACCCCGCTTCACGGGCCTCACGACCGACGTCCTTCCCGCGCGAGCGGGGGTGGTCCGGATCTCGACCTGTCGAAGCGGGGCAAGGCCCTGTCCTTCCCGCGCCAGCGGGGGTGGTCCCGTTCGGCACGCAGGAGAAGGCCTACATGACGTCCCTCCCGCGCAAGCGGGGGTGGTCCGGTGACCTACGAGCTGAAGAACAAGCCCTTCCGGTCCTTCCTGCGCAAGTGGGGGTGGTCCGTCCTTGCGGAACGGCCCGAACTGCATGGCCTTGTCCTTCCCGCGCAGGCGGGGGTGGTCCGGCCACGCACGATGTCGCCGATCAGCATGTTGAGTCCTTCCCGCGCAGGCGGGGGTGGTCCGCGGTCCCGCATGTCGGCCCGAAGTGCCGCCAGGTCCTTCCCGCGCAGGCGGGGGTGGTCCGTCCTCCGGCTCCATGTCCTCGCCGGGGCAGCAGTCCTTCCCGCGCAGGCGGGGGTGGTCCGGTTCTCGTCACTGCTGTCGTTGCTACCCGCGTGTCCTTCCCGCGCAGGCGGGGGTGGTCCTCAGCACGGACCCGCCGGCCGGTACCCGCGCGCGTCCTTCCCGCGCAGGCGGGGGTGGTCCGGTCTGCATCCAGATCGAAGTCCTCGCCCGCGCGTCCTTCCCGCGCAGGCGGGGGTGGTCCGGGCTTTGAGCTGGCCGACCCGGACACGTACATGTCCTTCCCGCGCAGGCGGGGGTGGTCCGCAACTGTCGGCTGCGGCCCTGCATGCGGGCCAGTTCTTCCGCGCGAGCGGGGGTGGTCCGAGGATCCGGTCCGGGTCGGCCTTGACGCTCTGGTCCTTCCCGCGCAGGCGGGGATGGTCCGCTGGTCGACGTCATGCGGGACGCTGGGGTGTCGTCCTTCCCGCGCGAGCGGGGGTGGTCCGTCGCCGAGGTCGCCCGGGACCTCCTTGCGGGCGTCCTTCCCGCGCGAGCGGGGGTGGTCCGGAGACCCTCGACGCCGAGGCCATGGAGGAGATGTCCTTCCCGCGCGAGCGGGGGGTGGTCCGTGCTTGTGCTGGGGGGAGCGATGGCCGCCGCGGTCCTTCCCGCGCGAGCGGGGGTGGTCCGTACGGCGAGTGCACCGTCGTTCGAGGATTTCGCCCATCGCTTCTGGATCGAGAACCCCGCTCGAAGTTCCTGGTGTTCTGCCGCTACCTGCGCAGCCTCTACCCGACCGACGTGCGCATCGCCATCGTCTGCGACAACTGTGAGGATCATGGGGTGCCGCAGGGGGCCGGAGCTTGACCCGTGCGACAACTGGCCTCAGCTGCCTTGGAGTAGATCTGTCGGCCCCGGCCCCCTGTGGTGCTCGCTGCCGCCGGCCCGCTGGGCGTGTCCCGATAGGGGCTTTGCTGCACAAAGCACCGTCACAGTTCTGACCGCCCACCGGACCGGCGTCGGCCACCAGCCCCCGTCCGAGGAGCCTCGTGACCGTCACCAGCATGCCCCAGACCACGCTGCCCACGCAGCACGCCGCAGACCTGGCCGAGGATGTGATCCTGGGAGTCGATACTCACAAGGACGTCCACGTCGCCGCGGTGATCACCGCATTGGGAGCCTCGCTCGCTCACCAGGAGTTCGCCACCACTGCCGCAGGTTATCGACAGCTGATCGCCTTGGCACGGTCGTTCGGTGTCGTTCGACGTGCCGGTGTCGAGTGCACCGGCTCCTATGGAGCCGCCCTCACCAGGGCCCTCGGCCGGGCAGGTATCGATGTTGTCGAGGTCAACCAGCCAGACCGCGCCACGCGGCGCAAACGCGGTAAGACCGACGCCGTCGACGCTGACGCGGCAGCTCGCGCCGTCCTGTCGGGACGCGCCACGGTCACGCCCAAGACCGCGGATGGCCCTGCGGCAGACATGCGCGTCCTACGACTGGCCAAGGAGTCAGCGATCAAGGCCCGCACCCAGGCGATGAACCAGCTCAAGGCCATCCTGCTGGACATCGACCCCGACCTGCGCGACCTGCTCACCGGGCTGAGCAACCCCGCCCTGGTCGCCACCTGCGCAGCACTCACCGACGAGCGGGGCGAAGCGGTCTTCACCCTGCGCCTGCTCGCCATGCGGATCCAGAACCTGTCCGGAGAAGTCAAAGAGCTGACCCGGCGCACCACAAGGGCCGTCCGCTCCTGCCGGCCACAGATGCTGGGCCTGGTCGGCGTCGGACCCGACAGTGCCGCTGCCCTACTCATCGCCGCAGGTGACAACCCTGACCGCCTCACAGACGAGGCGTCCTTCGCAGCCCTGTGTGGCGTCAGCCCAGTCGAGCAGTCTTCAGGCAAGACCCACCGCCGGCGACTGAACCGCGGTGGCAACCGACAAGCCAACGCCGCTCTCTACCGCATCGTGATGACCCGCATACGCTGGGACGAACGCACCCAGGCATATCTGCAGCGGCGCACCACCGAGGGCATGTCCAAGCGCGAGATCATCCGGTGCTTGAAACGCTACGCGGCCCGCGAGCTCTTCAGACACATCTGCCCACCGGCAACCACAGAACTGGCAACTGCCGCCGCTTGACACAACATAGGGGCATCTACTCACCCCACCTGACCACCAAGCGGTGCCAACGGGTCGGGACCTGGGCCGAGGCGAACAACGTGGAGATCGCCTACACCCCGACCAACAGCTCCTGGCTCAACCGCATCGAGGCCCAGTTCACCGCCCTGCCCTACTTCGCCCTCGACGGCACCGACCACCCCACCCACAAGGCCCAAGGCAGCATGATCCGCCGCTACATCATCTGGCGGAACAAGAACGCCACCAACAAGCACCTCACAGCCCTCGTGAGCAGGACCAACGCAGCATGACCTGCAACGGCAACAGGCAGCATCACCACAGGTACAGGAAGCTCCGCACGTCGTCATAGCCGTCCTGGGCCCGACCGTCCACGTCCGACGGGTCCGCCTCGGCCCGCGCCGCCAGCGACGCTGCCAGTGCGAGGGCCTCATCGCCGAGTCGACCGAAGCGTCGAGCGGTATGGCCCAGGCACAGGCCGGCCAGCCCGAGCAACGGACTACCCGACACAGCCCGCGTCCCGACCTCCATACACCAGTGCTCGACGAACTCTCGATCGTCGTCGTTCAACGCACTCCCGACCAGGACACTCGCTGCCTCGATCTCATGCGAGCGGTCACCCAGAGCCCGCTCCAGCGAGTCGACTACAACCTCGTGAGGCAGCGCGGGAGGGTTCCGGAAGTTCCGATGCATGTGCACCCCGCGAGACTACGCGGACCCGCAACCCAGACATCTGCCAGGCCGCACCCGACGGGACGAACGTTGCCTGATGCGGCATTAGTTCCTGAGGCCACTCTGGCCACGGGGCGCCGGCCTCGCTGCTTGCATGGTCCTCAAGTGCGAGGTAGTTGTTGGCGAGGTCGATGACCTCGGCCAGCTTGGAGATAGCGAAGGCGTGGTCCAGGGCGGGAAGCGTAGCCGCACCAGATGGGGTCCCAAGCACGAGCACTAGATCACGGTCAGGACGACCCCTCTTCCTGACATGCGCCGTAGGATGCCCCGCATGATTCGGGCTGTGGTGTTCGACGTCGGTGAGTGCCTGGTGGATGAGACCCGCGAGTACGGCACGTGGGCCGACTGGCTCGAGGTCCCCCGCCATACCTTCGCCGCGATGTTCGGTGCCGTCATCGCTCAGGGCCGCGACTACCGCGAGGTCTTCCAGGAGTTCCGGCCCGGTTTCGACCTGACCGAGCAGCGCGAGGCGCGCGCCGCGGCCGGCCAGCCCGAGCACTTCGGCGAGGAGGACCTCTACCCGGATGTCCGGCCCGCCCTGGCTGCTCTCCGCGAAGCCAGCCTCTGGCTCGGCATCGCCGGCAACCAGACCGTCCGCGCTGGCGGCCTCCTCCGGAACCTGTTCACTGAGGACGTCGACCTCATCGGTACCTCGGACGACTGGGGTGCCAGCAAGCCCGACCGCGCCTTCTTCGACCAGATCGCCAAGGCCGTCCCGTTCCCGCCGGCAGAGATCCTGTACGTCGGAGACCGCCTCGACAACGACATCCGCCCCGCCGTCGCGGCGGGGATGGCCACTGCGCTGATACGCCGCGGCCCCTGGGCCACCATTCAGTGGCTGGCCCCGGAGGCCGTGGCGCTCCCCACTTTCCGGGTCGAGAGGCTCACGGAGCTCCCCGCCCGGATCCGGGCGCTCAACGCTGCAAGGCGCTGACCGTCGTCGACCACCCGTAGAGCCGGTCGTCGAGGCGGTGCACGCACGCCTCGTGCTGCCACGTCTGCATGTCCCGGCGCACCTCCCGCACCCGCTCCATGCCCGTCGCGTACCAGCTGACCGCCAGCTGGTCGAGGGCGCGCTCCGCGTAGCCGCAGGCCCCTTCGACGTTGCCGGACGCGGTCTCGACGGCCGCCAGGTCGCCGAGGATCACGGTGCGCTGCTTCCCGTCTTCCGGCGGGAGGTCGTCGAGGACCTGGAGCAGGGTCTCCCGTGCCTGCGGCAGGTGACCGGCCTTGAGCTGGGTGTTGCCCTTGAACGCGGCCAGCCGGAGCGGGGAGAACCAGTCCATCCAGTCCGGAGTCGGCCCCTGCTGCCCGGCAGCGAGGAGGTCCTCGGCGTGGCCGAGGAGATTCAGCGCGGTGCGGGGGTGACCGCAGCGCGTCTCGCACTCGGCCTCCACCGCGTCCAGCCACGCCAGCAGGATCGCAGGCGCCGACGCTCGCCGGGCGTAGGTCCGGGCCGCGGTCATCCGCTCCGCGGCTTCGTCCCGCCTCCCGGCCCAGCCCGGGATGAACGCTGTGTGTGCGAGGATGGCCGCCCCGATCAGGGAGTCCTCGGCTTCGCCCGCGGCCTGCAGCGCCTGGACGTACGTCTGTGACGCGATCTCCGGCTGCTGCTCGTCGAAGAACTGGATCCGTCCGGCCAGCAGCAGGCTTTCAGCGAGGGCCGAGGCCAGACGCGGGTGAGCCGGGCCCATCATCTGGGGGAGCAGGTGCCAGCCCAGACGCGCGTGATGCAGGACTGCAGGCAGGAGTTCGCACGGGGCGACGGACCAGTACAGGTGGCGATGGGCGACGGTGACGGACTCATAGTCGGCTCCGACGCCGACAGGCTGTGCGACGCCCTGCCGTGTGGAGGGAACGGACGCCAGGCCAACAGCCGTGAGGACACCCGGCCCTGCACTGGCGGGGATGATGGCGGGTCCTGTGCCGTCGCTCCATGGAGGCGTGAAGCCGAGTTGCTCGAGCGACTGGCCGAGCAGCCGAGTCAGGACCGTCCGCTGATCCCCTTGCGGCCAGGGAGGAGTGTTGCTCTCCCAACGGCGGATCTGGCGCTCGCCGATCTCGAAGCCGCGCAGACCGATCTCCGCGGCCGTGCGAGCCAGCGCATCGGCGAAGGCCTGCTGTGAGTGGTAGCCGGCGGCGCTGCGCGCGGCCTTGAGCTTCTGGTTGCCTGCGGTGCGGGTCATGCTCACCTCTGTGCGACGTCGGATCGCCTGACGCTCCCACAGTAAGCCCTCACCCGGACGTATTTCACTCCCCCGGGAGCAGAAAAGTCCTTACAGAGTCCGGGATGAGTCCGCTAAAAGTCCTTCAGAAGTCCTGTGCGGGCGGCCACTCTGTGTGCGTCACCAGTCACAGCCGTCCGGGGGCTCCATGAGCACACAGGGTATGTCCGCCAGCGTCCGTGCCGCGGAGGAATGCGACCTACCGCCCACCGGGCGCGAATGGGACGCCATCCGCGTACAACAGACCCTCGGCCTCGAGGCGCTGCGCATCCTCGGCTCACGCAACGGCGCCGTCATCACCGACCCGGTCGAGCGCACCATGTATTGGCGGCTCGTCCCCGCCGGGACCGCCAGGGCCTGGAACGTCCCGGACACCCTCGTACTCGGCGTCGGACACCACATCGGTGTGCCGCCACCCCGCAGGACGACCGGTCCCGGCCCGAACCGGCAGATGTGCCCCGGCGACGACTCCCTCCTCACCGGCCCCGACGCCCTGCGCGCGGCCCTCGAAGACCTCCAAGGCGTCGACCCCCACAGAAGGCAGCCCCAGTGACCGCCCAGTCGCCGCGCCGCCGCGCCCTCATCTACGTCTGTATGACCCGGTACGGCGATGTCCACCGCGTTCTGCAGGAACTCCGCGACTACGCGGAGCGGCGTGGGTGGGACATCGCCGACGAGTACGCCGACCGCAACGGTCTCGCCACGGCCGAAGCCGAGCGTCCCCAGTTCCACCTGGCCAGGGCAGCCATCGCTGCAGGCCACGCACAGATCTTCCTGACCAAGTACGACACCATGCTGGGGCTTTGCGCCGCCGAGGCCGCCGAACTACCCGACTTCGAGCGGTGGCTCGGTGAGCACGGCGCTGAGGTACACGCAGCCTGGCGCCCGCGGGTGGCGGCGCAGGCGTGACGGCTACCCGGCCCCCTCTCAGCTTCCCGCCCCGGCCAGGGGCGAGGCAGACGGTCCCGTCAGGGCGAACAGCCCCGCGGGCCCGTGGCATCACCGACGTGCGGGCACCTGCCGTCCGCATCGTCCCCAACCATCCGCACAGCCAAGGAGAAGGCTCATGGAGTCCAAGTCCGATATCGCCGCCGCTGCCAGCGTCTCGACGAGGGAGACCGAGCAGACCACTGACGTCGTCGTGGTCGCCGTCGACGTCGAAGACGAGGAGTAGGCCCGTCCACGGCGCCCCTCCCGGCCCCGCACGGGTCCGGGAGGGGCGCCCCTCGCATCTGACCGTGGAGGTCAACGTGATTCACGTGTTTGCCGGGCCCACGCTCCCGAGCCTGCCGCCCTCGTTAGCCGCGTCCGGCGTACGGCTCCGACCGCCGGTCGGGCACGGTGACCTGTTCGACCCCGGGATCCACAGCGGAGACACAGCGGTGATCATCGACGGGGTGTATCACCAGGCGCCAGCCCTGCGGCACAAGGAGATCATCGCCGCGATAGGCCGCGGGGTGACCGTGATCGGAGCGGCAAGCATCGGCGCCCTGCGCGCGGCCGAGCTGGCGCCGTACGGGATGCGCGGCGTCGGCCACATCTACGCCGCATACGCGTGCGCCGAGCTCGAGGGTGACGACGAGGTGGCGGTCGGACAGTCCCCCGACGGGGAGTTCGGGGCGCTGACCTGGCCGGTGGTCAACCTCCGGCAAGTCCTGCGTCTCGCTGTCACGGCGGGGATCCTCGACAGCGAGCGGGCCGTGAGGCTCCTGAAGGCGCTGCGAGCGATCTACTACCCACAGCGCACCTGGTCCGCCGTGCGCGCCGTGTGCCGCCGCCAGGGCGAGGCCGCGTTCACCGAGTGGCTGACTGCCCGGCTCGCGCACGACCGGCACTTCGGAGACCTGAAGCGCGCTGACGCCCTCGAAGCCGTGTACAGGGCGCTGGACGGCGGCCGACCCAGCAGGGCGGCTGCCGGCCACGCGCTGGTCTGGGAGACGGCCTACTTCCAGCGCTGGTCGAATGCTCTCACCCGTGCCTGCGTTGACGGTGTGACGCTGTCGACCGAAGACCGCCTGATCTATCAGCAGGTGTTCGACCCCGGGTTTGCCAAGACGTGGACCGCCTTTCTGGAACACCGCTCGCTCCACCCCGCCGACGGCAGTCCGGGCCTGCCACTCGAGGCGAGGCTCGCCCAGGTCGCAGGCGGGGACCTGCCCGCGGACGCGGTGTTCCACCCGCCGGTCGACCTGCGCGACGAACCGACCGTGGCGCAGCTGCTGGCCGGCGAGACCGAGGAAGACCGCCACGCGGTCGCCCGGTACGCCGCGACGCTCGCCGAAGAACGGCGGACCCGGCCGGGGTTCACGGTCGCCGCGGTCCGCGACGACCTCACCCGCTGGCTCCTGGTGCGGGTGTGGCAGTGCGCGAAGCACGACTTCGACGCGGAGGCGTCCGCGCGTGGGCTGGGCACCGGTGCGCGCGCCGTGGCGGCGGCCAAGCGACTCGTCCCTGGCCTGCTTCATGAGATGCGCGAGAGGACCGAGAAGACGGAGGCGGCCCATGCGCGGTGACGGCCTGGTGGAACTGCCGGGCACGGTGCGCGCCCGGACACCGGATGAGACCTGGGAGGCGGTCGGAGGCGACCTGACGCAGTTCGGCATCACCCGGGTCGCGGACCTGACCGGTCTGGACTGCATCGGTCTGCCGGTATGGACGGCGATCAGGCCCGCCTCGCTGACCCTGAGCACGTCCCAGGGAAAGGGCGCCACCGCCCTGCTCGCGAAGCTGTCGGCGGTGATGGAGGCGATCGAGCTGTGGCACGTCGAACAACCGCTCCCGGTTGCCGCGCGCGGGCCGGCCGTCGAGGTGGCCCCTCGCTGCCCCGTAGCCGCACTGCCGCTGACCGTCCCGTACCCCGCCGCCTCCCTGGCCCAGGTGGTGTGGGAGTGGACCGCCGGTACCGGCCTGGTCAGCGGTGCGGAGCGGCTGGTGCCGGTCGACCTGGTCCGCCGCCGGGTTCAGCGGCCCGAGTGGAGCCCGGATCTGCTGCGGGCCACCAGCACCGGCCTGGCCTGCGGGAACACGCGCGACGAGGCCCTGCTGCACGGCCTGTTCGAGGTAGTGGAGCGAGACGTGCTGTACCGGGACGGGCAGGCGGGCGGCCGGCGCCGGACGCGCATCGCGCCCGCAACGGTCGACGACCCGCATGGCCGGGACGTGATCGCCCGGCTGACAGCTGCCGGCATGGCCCTGGAGATGTCGCTGGTGCGCGGCCCCTACGGGCTGCCGGTATGCGTCGCCTACCTGTGGTCGGAGGACTATCCGGTCGTCTTCGCCGGCGGCGGCTGCCACAGCGACCCGGCGATTGCACTGACCCGGGCGCTGACCGAGGCCGCGCAATCCCGGCTGACCGCCATCTCCGGAACACGGGACGACCTCCCCAGCGACCACGCCTCCCTCGACAACACGCCGTTCAGGCCCGCACGCACCAGCGGGCTCACGCCCTGGGCGCGGGCAACGGAGCACTTCACCTGCCCCCGCGGCGGTTTCGCCGACCAGGCCGCCGACATCGCGCAGCGGCTCGCCCGCGTGACCGGGCACGAACCGGTGGCCCTGGACCTGTCCGATCCGGCCGGTCCCGTCCACGCCGTGCAGGTCATCTGCCCAGGCACCCGCTCACGGATCAGAAGGTCGATGCCCCGATGACACTCACCGCGCCGCCACCCGCGGCCGCGTACGACGCCTTCCACCGCGCCCGCGCCCGTACCGACCTTGCCTCACGCCTGTACGCACAGGCCATGGGCGGGGACTACCCGGCCGAGGCCGCCGCGTCCAGCTCCTGCGACTGGCCCCTGCTGGGGCTGATGACGGCACGGCTACAGATGCAACCCGGCCAGCTCCTGGCAGATGCCGGGTGCGGGACGGGCGGCATCGGCCTGTGGCTTGCCCGCCCCAGCGCCCTGCGCCTGGAGGGCTTCGACCTGTCCCCGGTTGCCGTCGCCCAGGCCACCGCCCGTCGCACGCACTTCCTCGGCGACGCCGCCGACCGGGCCACGTTCCGCGTCGCTGAGCTGGAGGACACCGGCCTGCCCGACTCAATCGCCGACGGCATCGTGTGCGTGGATGCGTTCGCGCTCGCCACCGACCGGGATGCCGCGGTTCGTGAGCTGGCCCGCATCCTCGCCCCCGGCGGCCGGCTCGTGATGACCAGGGCCCTGCGGCGGGACGCGGGTCCCGTCTGGGAAGAGCAGGCCCAAGCGGCCGGGCTCATGGTGCAGCACGTCGACGAACGGCCCGCCGAACCGGCGATGTGGGAACGGCTCTACCGGCTGTGGATCGCCCACGCCGACGAGCTGCGGCGTGAGCTGGGCGACGCCCAGGCGCAGGCCATGCTGCACGAGGCCCACCGCGTACTGCCCACGCTGCCGGGCCGCCGCGCGGTCCTGCTCACCCTGGAACGCCCCTCGGCCTCCCGGGGCAGGCCCATTGCGGCCGATACGATGACCGGGCCTAGCCGCCGCACCGACGAGAGGACCCCTCAGTGAGCCAGCACGCCCGGGCCGCGGTGTTCTCGGCCGGCTCCTGGGGTACCGCCGTGGCCAAGATTTTGGCCGACGCCGGCAGCAGCGTCGTCGTGCACGCCCGCCGCAGCGAGATCGCCGACGCGATCAACGGGACCCACCGCAACCCCGGCTACTTCCCGGACATCGAGCTGCCCACGGGCCTGACCGCGACCACCGACCCGGCCGCTGCGCTTGACGGCGCGGACTTCCTGGTGCTGTCGATCCCGGCCCAGAGCCTGCGGGCCAGCCTCGCGGCGTGGGCGCCGCACATCGCGCCGGACACCGTGATCGTGTCGCTGATGAAGGGTGTCGAGCAGGGCAGTCACCTGCGGGCGAGCCAGATCATCACCGAGGTGGCCGGCGTGAGCACGGACCGGGTCGCGGTACTGTCGGGGCCGAACCTGGCGCGCGAGATCATGACCGGCCAGCCTGCCGCGGCCACCGTGGCGTGCCCCGACGAGGATGCCGCCCGCCGCTTCCAAAAGGCCTGCCACACCGGCTACTTCCGGCCCTACACCAGCACCGATGTCATCGGCTGCGAGCTTGGCGGCGCGGTGAAGAACGTCATCGCCCTCGCGGTGGGCATCGCCTCCGGGATGGGCCTAGGCGACAACGCCACGGCGATGCTCATCACCCGCGGCTTGGCAGAGATCATCCGCCTCGCTGTCGCCATGGGCGCCCACCCGGTCACCCTCGCCGGCCTGTCCGGCCTCGGCGACCTGGTCGCCACCTGCTCCTCCCCGCTGTCCCGCAACCGCACCTTCGGCACTCACCTCGGCCGCGGCCTGAGCCTCGAGCAGGCCACCGCCGCCACCCGGCAGACCACCGAAGGCGTCAAGTCCGCCGAGGCGATCCTCGCCCTCGCCCACGCTCACGACGTCGAGATGCCGATCACCGACGTCATGTCCGCCCTCCTGCAGGAGAAGGTCACCCTCGAGCAGGCGGCGGCCGCGCTGATGCAGCGACCGCCCAAGCCCGAGCGCTGAACCCGGCGCCCCGACGGGCCGCCCACCCCACGCATCCCTCCCACCCGGAGGCCCCACCATGCACCCCGTTGCGCTCTCCGCTGCTCAAATCGCCATCACCGTCGCCCTGGTGGCATGGATGATCACTGGCTTCACCCGCCTGCCCGGCCGCTGGCTGCGCTGGAAGATGTTCTGCCGCGCCACCTTCACGATCATCACGCTCACCGGCACCACCAAGGACGGGCACACCGAGCCCGTGAACGTCTACGACCACCTCTCCCCAGGCAGCTTCATCCTCGGACCGCCCCAGCTCCAAGCCGTACTCGACCACCTCTCCCGCAGCGGCCGGTACGAGCGGATCGACGGCCACGGCCGCGTCCTGAACGCCGCCGGCGAGCAGCCCGTCACCGTGGAGGACAGCCGTGTGGTTCTTTGACGCCCTCGCCTCCGGCTTCCAGCACCCCACCAACCCCGGCCGCCTCCAGTGGTTCCGCATCGTCTTCGGCCTGGTGCTCACCGCGCGGTTCGCCCTCGCCTTCGGCCAGGGCGGCTGGGACCGCTTCACCCCGGACTCGCTCAGCACCCACCTCGCCGGACAGCGCTTCGGCCCGGCCAGAGCGCGCATCCTGACCACGCTCTACCGGCCAGCGCTGGTCGTCCGTACGGTCGCTGCCGTCGCCCTGGCGGTCGGCATCGTCCCCCGCCTCGCACTCCTGGCGGTCCTGTCCGGCGCCGCCATGGAGCTGCTCTACCTCAAGAGCCCCAACGCCATCCGCTACACCCTGCTCACCGGCGCTGGCCTCCTGGTGGCCGGCGACCTCGGCCACGGCTTGTACGTCGAGCATGGGCCGAGCACGGCGAACACGTGGGCGCAGTGCCTCCTCGTGCTGATCACCACAGACATCTACTGGAACAGCGCCTGGCAGAAGGCCCGTTCCCCGCAGTTCCGCAGCGGGCTCTACCTGGCCCAGTGGATCCACACCTACACCCAGGTCCGGAACCGTCTGCCCTACCGCCGCCAGCACGCCATCCCCAGCCTCATCCGCCGCCACACAGGGAACCTCACCGGCCGGAACATCCGCCTCTGGCGGACGGTCGCGGCCTCGACGATCGCGGTGGAGTTTGCGCTGCCGCCCGCACTTCTCCTCCCGCAGACGACGCCCTACGCCATGGCCGCCGGCATCGGGATGCACGCCACGTTCACGTGCCTCAAGCCCCGCCAGCTCATCACCTTTTCCGGCCTCACCCTCGGGACATACCTTGCCTTCGCCGGCTGACCTCAGTGACCTGGTGTCAGCTATACCTTGATGCGCGACCGGTCCGCAGGCAGCACGCGGTCTCCACCGGGTGGCCTGCCCGTCGCCCCGTGTGAGGTCGACGACCACTACGGCCATGCCAACACCGAAAGCAGCGGCACATTGTCAGGTGCGGTCGTCGTGCTAATCGCCTTCGTGCCTCAACAGCTCGAAGATCAGCCGTTGCCCGTTCACATATCCAGGCACTCACTCCGACGCAGCGACCAACGCCCGGATCAACTGGGCACCCGTACATCATTTCCCAGGACACAACCGCAGCCATGCCATCGGCACGACCTCCATCCTCACTGTCGAACCACCTTCAACCCGAGCCCGCCATCCATTGCAGTCCTCTGACACACTGACCACATGAGCCAGCGGCATCCAAGTCAAGCAAATGTAAAGCCCTCCCAAACCTCCAGGTGACGGAGGGGTTCTTCCCGCGCCAGCGGGGGTGGTCCGGCCCGGAAGGCGGGGGGCGACCGGTGAGGCGCGGTTCTTCCCGCGCCAGCGGGGGTGGTCCGGTCCGCATCGCCGACGACTTCCGCGGCCCGGAGTTCTTCCCGCGCCAGCGGGGGTGGTCCGTCGTGGGTAGGCCGGGCCTCGACATGGGGGTGGTTCTTCCCGCGCCAGCGGGGGTGGTCCGAACATCCTCGCCGCCGAGCCGCGCCTGCGGACGTTCTTCCCGCGCCAGCGGGGGTGGTCCGCACGGTGGCGCTCGGGGGGCGAAGCCCTCCGGGTTCTTCCCGCGCCAGCGGGGGTGGTCCGACGTGCAAGGGGTGCGGCCAGACGGTCATGGAGTTCTTCCCGCGCGAGCGGGGGCGGCCGGACGCCGTCGGGCCGCCGATTGACGACTGGGGGTTCTTCCCGCGCGAGCGGGGGTGGTCCGGTCCCGCAGGAGATGGGCACCGTCGAGGGTGTGTTCTTCCCGCGCAGGCGGGGGGCCCGCCGGCGGTGTCGTCCGCGACGCAGGTGCCTCCGTCCTTCCCGCGCGAGCGGGGGTGGTCTCGTGCACTTCATCGGGTGCTCCGGTCATCTGCTCCGGGCGGCTGTCCTTCACGCGCAGGCCGGGCCGCACGAGAGCTTCGGATATACGGACGACTCGCAGTCCTTTCCGCGCAGGCGGCGGCTGACCCAAAAACGATCACGGCTCACGCTGGAAGTCGATGGTGGTCCCGGAGCGTTTCGACCTACCGCTCGGCTCCCTCCCTCAGCGGCGAGCACCCGGCTCCCCTCACCCCAGCATGGCACCAGTGGTACCGTTGGTGCCATGACGAAGTCGATGAACCTGCGCTTCCCCGATGAAGCGACCTACGAGGCAATCAAGACGGCCGCAAGCGTCGCCGGCGTCAGCATGCAGCAGTACGTCGCCGACGCAGCCGCAGACCGGGCCCTAGCCAAGCAGAAGGCCTTCGTCGAGGCCGCCCTGGAGCACCGGGACACGATCGCAGCCGCGTTCGCCGACGTCGACCCCGACGACGCCGACCCGACGTCCCTGCGGAACACGCGGAGCACGGCCGACGGCTCCCTCATGGCCGCTGAGACCCCCGGTGCGCAGGAGAACGCCGCGTGAGCGAGTCCGCACCCGAGCCGCTCCACCTCGAAGTACCGTGGCTTCTGCAACTCGCCGAGCAGCTCCACGGCGACCCGCAGGCCAACGACATCGGCCCGCTGTTCGCAGCCGTCTCCCGGCACAGCGCCGTCGCGATGGGCCGCGACGTGTACGGCTCCCTGTGGCTCAAGGCCGGCGCACTGCTGGAAACCCTGTCCCGGCTACGGGCCCTCGAGCACTCCAACCGCCAATTCGCACTCATGGCCGCGGTCGCCTTCCTACAAGTGAACGGGCACACCGTGAAGTTCCCCCCAAAGGACGCCGCAACCCTGGTCCGCGACGTCGCCGAAGGCACCAAAGGCGTCATCGACGCCGCACGACAGCTCCGCACCTGGGCCACGTCCTAAGAGCTGCGCCACGTCCCCCGCGCGCAGGTAGCGGTCCTTCCCACGCAAGTGGGGATGGTCCGTCGCTGTCCGGGGTCGCCGTCGAACCCGATGATGTTCTTCCCGCGCAGGCGGGGGTGGTCCGATGACGCGGGAGCCGAGATCGGTCTTCCCAGCGTCTTTCCCGCGCCAGCGGGGGTGGTCCGATGCGCCAGTCCGTCCAGGAGCGGTTCTTCTCGTCCTTCCCGCGCAGGCGGGATTGGTCCGGTCCGACAGCGCACCTACCACGACCCCAGCCGGTTCTTCCCGCGCAGGCGGGGGTGGTCCGCTCATCAAGGCGGCCCGCACGGACCCAGGCGCATTCTTCCCGCGCAGGCGGGGGTGGTCCGGCGGGCGTGGCGATCGTCGCGGGGGCCGTGGCATTCTTCCCGCGCAGGCTGGGGTGGTCCGTCAGGGCTCACGCGGATCTACTACCGGGCCGCGTCCTTCCCGCAGGCGGGGGTTGTCCGTCTTCACAGCTCGACCGCGAAGTCCCTCCCGCGCAGGCGGGGTGGTCCGGTGCCTGACGACGGTGGTGCGCACCGGCTGCCGGTTCTTCCCACGCAGACGGAGGTGGTCCGTGGATGGTTTCGAAGACGTTGCCCGTCTGACCGTTCTTCCCGCGTAGCCGGGGATGGCCCGTCCTTGCGCATGACGGGGGGCCGTCCCGAAACGGGAACCTGATGCCCGGCCACGCGTTCTCCTCGCGCAGCCGGGGTGGTCCGCTGCTGCCCGCCCAGGAGATAGTCCACCCTCGGGGTGGGGCTGTTGGGCAGCGGTTCGTCGGCTGGGCGGAACCCTTGTCACGAGTGTTGCCTGTTGTCAGCGCACCAGGATGAGCCCGCAGCTGTAAGCGCGAGCGTGGCCGATGCCGCGGGTAAGGGTGGCGACGAAGGCCTTGGGGTCGGTGACGGTGAGTGTTCCTTTGATCTCTGCACGAGCGATGCGGAGTCCTTTGTGTGTGGTCGGGCTGGAGGCCTTCGGGAGTATGCGCAGGGCTAGCTGGTCGATGTCGGTGTCGGCGCCGATTCTGGTGACACCGTCCGCTGTGACGGGCGGTTCTCCGGCGGGTTGGAGGCGGCGGGTGAACCACGTTTTCACATGTTCGGGGCGGTTGAGGGCGATGCGTGTGCCGCGGGTCTTCTCGGGGGAGCCCGGTGCGGGTGGGCGGTTGTGGACGGGGTTGACGACCGTGCGGAAGGCGACCTGGTCGCCGGCTCGGAAGGTACGGTCGATGGTGAGGTGGTGTGGTTTCTCGGCGAGGGCACCTCGGGGGAGATGTCCCCAGTCTCCGGGGACGCCGGACTGGACCACCAGGGAGAGTTCGGCTTTGCGAAGGTCGATGGTCCAGGTCGACAGGATGCCCATCTGAGAGCGGGCGTCGGGGCTGCCGTCGTCCACCCAGCCGGCGAATCCGCTCATGACGGTCCGGTGCATGTCCTGGGCGTCGATGAGGGATTTGGCGGTGAAGGGGTGGCGGGCATCCAGGGTGAGCAGGGTGTGGGTGGTGACGAATCTGGCTGCCCTGCCGGAAGCGGCGGGAACCGCTGGCGTGGTGTTCACGGAATGATGTCCCATTCGCTGGCGTGCGGGGCGATGGTAATGCGGTGGCGGGTTTCCCACCGAAGGCCGTGGACGGGTCCGTTCGCGTCAAACCGCACGGGCTGGTCATGCAGGGGACCGACGCCCGGCAGGGGGTGTGGGCTCTCGATCCATGCCCACGGTCGCATCACGGGATTGGGCACGGCGCCGGCGGAAGGCAGGAGTGATCTCGTCTCGAAGACTTCCTTCAGCGTGCCCGGCACGACGCCCAGGGCCACTTGCCCGGAGGGCGGACAGGATTTACGGCCGAGCCACAGCAGGCGTTTGGGGTGTTCCAGGGCATACGCCAGGTGGTTCAGGAGCGTGGGATCGGGGTGCTGGAGACCGACGAGGAATGCGGCGTCGGCAAGATACCAGCGTTCGCTGATCATGGCGTGGCGTTGGAGGTTTCCTGGGACGAGAGCACCGGATACGGGGTCGGAGGCGATCGATTTCGGTGCTCCGTACCAGCCGTGCAGTGTGTGGCGCCCGAAGGGCTGGGCGGCTTGGTTCGCCTGGTCGGTGGTCGTGTCGTCGACTGATTCTGAGGCCGTCTCCAGGGCTGCTGCCCGGCGGTGGTCGGTGGCCAGATCGCGGGGGCGAAGCGGGTAGGTGCCTCCGCCCACGGTGTGGTAGTCCCGGAGGGGGGTGCCGGGGTGGTCCGCGCGGATGCCGAACTGGACTGTGGCAAGCTCGCCCAGGGGCTGTATGCGATCGAGGCCGAGGGCTGCGGCACACAGTCCGATCACACCGGACTTGGTGGGGCGGGAGTGGGTGTCGCGGGCCGCGAACCGACTGGCCATGCCCCAGGACTGTATGGGGCCGGCCAGCCGGATGAGGAGCACGTGCGTGTCGGTCATGGGGTGAGGTCCTCGGCACGCTCCACTACGGTCGCGGACGCTGTGAGCTCCGGG
Organism: Streptomyces sp. NPDC005722; assembly: GCF_040630935.1. NCBI lineage: Bacteria > Bacillati > Actinomycetota > Actinomycetes > Kitasatosporales > Streptomycetaceae > Streptomyces > Streptomyces sp. NPDC005722. The sequence goes on along the minus strand of NZ_JBEXYN010000046.1, from coordinate 37,697 downwards.
TCCTGCAGGACGTTGTCGATCTGCGGATCGTAGGTGAGGATCCTGGCGGTGCGCAGGTCTTGGCGGCGTCGGCTGACGAAGGCGTGGTGGCGTAGGAGTCTGCGGACTGCAGCGGGTCCTGCGGGTCCTTCACCGCCGGCGCTGTGCGGTGACTCGTCGACGGGGAGCTGGAAGGCTGCTGCGTAGTTGTAGGGGCGCTCGCCTTCGAAAGCCAGGACGAGGGCGGGTAGCGTGCCGGTGGATGCGGTGGAGTTCTTCTTCGCTTCCGGGAAGGCCTCGACGAAGGCGTTGACGAACTCGGTCTCGGCGTCGGCGGCGGCTTCTTCTGCCTCTTCCGCCTTCATTCCGGCGGCTCGCAGATTGGTGCGGAGCTGGATGCGGTCGAGGACGGCGTGCCGGTAGAAGGTCCCGGAGATCAGGGATTGGTAGCCGGTCATGCCGGCGCCTGCGTCGTCCGCCGCGTCGAGGAAGCTGAGGGCGTTTCGCTTGCGGTCCAGTTTGGCGTCGTCGGCTGCGGCGTAGAAGTCGTCGATCTGTTCGGCTTCGTGGACGGTGAAGGCGTGGCTGCTTTGCACTGCGCCGTCGACGTTCGGTGAGTCCGGGACTTCGGCGAGGAAGCGTCCGTAGAGGGCGATGTCCACGGCGTCGCGGGGGGCGATGGCGAGGAGGACGGCGTCGCGTGTGGCTTTGGGGAGGGCTGGGAGCTTCGCGGCGGGTTCGGCGGGTTCGGTCTGCTCCGGCGGGGGCGTGTCGGCTGTGGGTTTGGCGCCTCGGCGGGGCTTTTTGGCTGCTTCGGCCTGGACCTGCAGATAGTTGTCGCGCCATTGCCTGAGGTCGTCGGCATGTTCGGCGATGTGGGCGGCGATTTTCGTGTCGGCGTCGGCGGGCGCGAAGATCAGAACCTTGGTCAGGTTGGCCACGGTCTTCTTGCCCGGGTCGCCGAACTTCAGGCCGCTGGCTTCGATCACGGCCCGGGCGGTGGTGAGGGCCTCGTCCTTGTCCCAGCCGTGTTCGGACTCCAGGGTCCGGCCGGTCAGGATTGCCCACTCACGGGTGCGGATGCCCATGCTCCGGCCTGCTAGGGCGCCGATGCCGGCGTTGGCACGGTTGCGGGCGTGGACGCGTTCCGCGCGCCTTCGGGCCTGGCTGGTGATCATGTGCCGTTCGGCTCCGCCGTAGACGAGGCTCTTGGGCTGGCCGTTCTCGTCCCGCACCGGCAGGACCGCGACCAGTGTCTCGAGGAGGTGGAGGGACAGGAATTGGCTTCGGGAGTCCTCAGTCACGGGGTGTGGTCCTTCCGCGTCGTCGTCTGCTTGCTCTGTGCTGCTGGGATGCGTGTCGGCGGGGTATGGAACTCGACCGACCACTGGTAGGCGATTCGCGCCTTGCGGTCGTGCCACCGGATGAGGTCCTCGGTGAGCTGGGTCCAGGAGGGCGGGGCCTGGTCGCAGGACCGGAGCCGGGTGATGGTGTGCTGGAGGTGGCGCCAGGGGACGCGGCGGCTGGCCACGACGCGGTCCACAAGGCGGCGCGCTCCCGGGTTGTCCGGACCGCGTCCGGTGCCGTCCCCGATCCGGCGTGCGGCTGCGCCCACGCTGCCGTGGCCGTAGGAGGGCACGGGGCGGCCTTGGTGGTAGATGGCGAACAGGAACGCCACCCGCTCGAACAGCTCGCGGTGATCGTCGCCGCCGTACCAGCCGGCCCGGATGTGGGCGTTGGTCGGGTTTCTGGCGCGCCGCAGGTCCGCGAGGGTGCCGTATTCGCGGTTGCGGACGAGGGTGGTCAGCCAGGTGGTGAGGGCCGCGCTGTCGTGCGGGAAGGCGTTTTTGGCGATGGGGGCTTCGGGGTTGTCCTCAGTCATGGGCAGTTTCTCCGCGGAGTTCGGCGGGTGCCTTGTCGCTGTTCATGTCGTCTTCGAAGCGCTGCTCGGCCCGGGCGCGGGCGCGGTGTCCCCGGTGGTTGGGCGGAAGGGAGTCCAGGCGGTGGTAGAGGTGGGTCCGGGCCTTGTCCTTCAAGGTCTGGGCGTAGTCGAGCAGGGGGGCCGAGACCGGGTCGTCGTCCTCGGTTCCGGCTTCGATCACTTCATCCAGGAGGTTGTCGAAGGGTCCGGTAGCGGCGGGCCAGAACTCCCAGCGGCCGTCGAACCGGGCAACCTGGGCGCTGCTGTCGGCGGCGTGCCCGGCCGGATACGCGATTTCTGAAGCCACAACGGCCGCGCTTTTCAGGCTGCGTGCCACGTACTCGGCAATAACCGAACCGCGGTAGGAGGCACGGAACAGATGCCGGGCCATGCCGGGAGCGTAAGGGTAGGTGCCCTGCGTCCAAGCGACCGGCAGGGCCTTGTTGGCGATCAGGCCGACGGCCCACATCTGGTACGGCGCCCCGGGGCCTTTCTTCTCGTAGGGCAGCGCCCGCAAGCGTGCGTACAGCCCGGTCTCGTTGTCCATCACCGCGCTGTACAGCGCGTGGGCATCGCGCCAGAGCGCTCTGCTGGGGGACGCCCACAGCGGCTTCTTCTGACCACCCAAGGTTGTCGTGTACACCGCATCCTGGAGGTGGCGCTCCTGGTCGAGATCCAGGACCTCGCCCGCCCCGATCAGGACGCGGTCGACGTCGATGCTTCCACCGGGACCGCGCCTCGGTCGCAGCAGCACGGAACGCCCAAGGGCGCTGTGCAGGTCGGCCGGGCCCCTCGGCGTTCTAGGCTTGGCCTTCTCGGCGAAGGTCCGGCGCTCGATGACGGAGCCCGTCCACGACGTGTTCAACGTCCCCGGAGCACCGTCAGGCGGGTACAGATTCAGGCGCAGTGTCTCACCGAGTGTGCGGCCCAGGGCCACGACACGGATCCGTCCCTGCAGCCGGCCCGCAGCCAGGTTGGTGACGGCCGGCCCGAGCTCCTTCCCCGAAATGCGGCCACGCCCGTACGGGGCATACACGTACTGGGTGAGCATGGCGCGGAACGCCTGCGCAACAGGGAGCGGATCATCGTGTTCGAGGTGGTGGTGATCGAAGTGCTGGTTGTAGTCACCTGCGTGTTCGATCACCAGCTGAGCCGGACCCGTACCACCCTCCGGCAAGTACGGGGCGAACATGCTGTTCTGCCCCAGCGGCCTGTCCGCGCCGAACAGGTCCCATGCGTCGCCGGGCTGGCCGGCCAGCCATCGTGACGCCTCGCCGAGATCGCGCTTCCCGGTGATCCACGTACGCCACTCTTCCGACGAGGCCGGACAGGTCCCGGAGGCGAAGCAGATTGCCATCAAGTACTCGATGACAGCCACGGTCTCACCGGGAGTCGCACAGTTGATCGCGCACAGCTCGTCGGCCTCAGCAAGCACGGCGCACAGCGAATGATGGGCAGTGGCTCCGTCCATGGTCACCGTGGGAATACAGGGCTGGTACCGGGGATCCCAACTAAGGCGCTGCTCGACGATCCCCCCGTCGCGCACTTCGGGCAACCTGACTCTCGCTTTCTCAATCGTGGCCGTCGGACATAGCGGTGACGCACCGAAACGACGAGGACGCCAACAGCCTCCGATCGGACCGTGGGTCCACTCAGATCAGGCCACCGCTTTCCGCGCTGGAGTACGGGCCGCGGACGTGGGTCCCCGCTCACGCGGGGGAAAGCCCGGCAGAGCCACGGAGGCCGTCAACGGGCCATCCCTGCTGCGTGCAGGAAGCGCAATCATCCCTTCTTCGACTTGAAAACAAACTCAGGACCAGCTTGAAGCAGCCGCATACACTGAAGGACGCCGATGCGCTCGGCAGCCCCGGTGCGTCTCCTGCAACCGCTCGAAGGCGCCTGTGGGTTCCACCCCGCGAGCACGGGATGGAACCCGACAGCACAGCCGGGGTAGGCCGTTCTTGGCGTCAAATCCGCCAAGAACGGCCACTACAGAACATAGTCCAACACCTTGGCCGCCAACGCAGATGCTGTCGCAGCAAACACGATGAGCAGTAACTCCTCTCGGTGCCGCTTCAGCCAGTCCCGTGGATCGTTTGGCACGACAGTTCCTTCCGCATCGACAACGCCCGTCCCAGCGGGAACGCTGGGGCAGGGGTCGCCGAAGCGGTTCGGCCACAGGATCTGCGTGCGATGAGTCTGCCATGAACTATGCCGCCTGGGGGCATAGTTGGCGTTTCCGGCCTGCTCCGTACAGGCCGGGAGTGCCACTAAGGCTGTCAAGTTGGCTGTCATCCGGACCGGCGCCTCCTGACCAGGATGACGAGGGTGGAGCGGGCGTCGCGGCGGCGCTCCGGCGTCCGGGCAAGGACCGAGGTGAGGGCGACGACTGCCAGGATGCCGCCGTACAGCAGGCCGGCACCGGCGGTCAGGGTGGCGGCGTGGTGGAGTAGCACGGGAACGGGCATGCCGGATCCTTCCGTTGGAGGACCGGTGGTGGTCCTCCGGTCGATGACCACAGCCTCTGGCAGCGAGGGGAAGCGCCACTACGGCCGCCTGTCCAGGTCCCAGATTTTCCCAGGTCAGCTGGGGTATTTTTTATTTTCGTGCGGCTCTTTACGTGCAACGGGGGGACAGTGCGATGCCGGGTTCGGAGGACGAAAGCTCACGGGAGCGCCTCGGCCGGATGCTGAGAGATCTCCTGAAGGAATCAAGCCTCAACCTGCGGGAGGCCTGTGCTGTTGTTGCAGGCGGTCAACTGACCACGAGAACTCTGCGGAACTGGCGGGACGGCATCTCTGTCCCTGCCGCTACGGAGAGACAAGAGCAACTCTTCTGGGCCCTGGTTCACCAGCTGCAGATGAGGACCGACCGCTCTTACAGCGACGCCGCTTGGCAGACGGTTCTGCGTGAGGCCCAGCTTGACGGTAGCGAGAGGCGCGGCTGGAACTCCGGACTCCTCAAGGCGCGGGCGGAGGGGGACCTGCCCTTCTTCCGACCTCATCTCAGCCGTTTGAGGGCCAAGGACCCTTTGGCTGGCCGACAGGACGAACAGGCTGCGATGAACGCCTTCGCGCGCGCCACCGGTCCGCACGCGCCGCCGTACCTGTGCTGGCATGCGGAACGCAAGGTGGGGAAGACCGCCCTGCTCGCCGACTACGTGCACAACCGGCCCAGGGGCGTTGACGTACTGAACTTCTTCATCTCCGACATGTGGGGCACGAACACCCGAGCAGCGTTCACAGCAAAGATCGCCGAGCAGATCCAGGCTTTTCTGTACCCAACAAGGCCCTCTTTCGACGCTCCTCGTGGCCCGGTGGCCTGGGAAGCGCTTTTCAACAGGGCGGCCGCAAAGAGCGCCAAGCACGGACGGGTCCTGCTGCTTGTCGTCGATGGTCTCAATGAGGACATCGGCTGGGCCGCCCCCGATAAGAGCCACGGTGGAAAGCGCTCGGGAGACGAGGCTCGTAGGGGCGTTCGAACCAGGAGCATCGCGGCGCTGCTTCCCGCGCATCCGCACGCCAATCTACGGATCATTGTCTCAACCCGGCGCACCTTACCCCTCCCCAGTGATCTCCCCGCCGGGCATCCGCTGCGGCAGCGGGAGTGCCACCGCATCTTGGGTCCCTCCGAGCGGGCGGCGGAAATCGGCCAGGCGACCCGAGCGGAAGCGGACCGGCTGCGTGCGAGCGAGCTAGGCCGGACCGTGTTGAACCTGCTCGCGTTGTCCGGCGGCGGCCTTCGCATCGCAGACCTGGCAGAACTGGCGGATGTACCCGGCGACCAGGTCAGCCGTCTCCTCCAGGGCCCCGGCGGGCACTGCATCGTCCTGGACGATCCCGTCACGGACACCTACACCCTCGGCGATGGCGACATCGCGCGCTCGGTTCGACAGGAACTCGGAGCCCACGGGCTGGCGCACCACTCCGGACTCCTGCACACATGGGCCGACGCCTGGCGCACCGCCAGCTGGCCACAGGGAACACCTCCCTACCTCCTAGGGGGCTACCTCCGGCTGCTGGACGGCCCCGCCCGCCGCGAGGAGTACGTCCTCGACCCCGGTCGGCAGGTACGGCTCGCCGCCACGGCGGGATGCGATACCGCTCTCGCACAGCTGGACGCCCTCGCGTCGGAACCCGCGGTCTCCCGCAAAGGGATCCCGAGTCCGGAACGACTGGGAACAGCCGCGCTCATCGCGGTCTCTCGTGCCGTGCTTCTCGCGGGGACGCGGCAGGTGCCGGGTGAAGCGCCGGTGCTCTTCGTGCAGCTCGGTGACGTGGCACGCGCCCGGACCCTGGCCCGCTCGGTAGCCGATCCCGTGCCCAGGGCAGCACGGCTGACACAGGTCGCCGTCGCAGTGAGCCGTGCCGGCCTGCCAGGGGCGGCCTCGATTGCACACGAAGCAGTGGAAGCTGTCACCAGTGCCGACCGGATCTTCCCCTGTCCACCCCAGGACGCGGACGCGTACGAGGAAATCGCCGAAGCCGCTCGGGCACTGCATGCACACCATGAGACTGACGCCGCTTGTGCCCTACTCCGGGCAGTAGTCCGCAGTGGGACGATCACCGTTGAGACCCTGGTCGCCTGCGTGGGTGTCCTGGCCGAGCACGACGACAGCCAGGACTGGCTAGCCGCGGTAGAAGCGCAAGCCGACGACCTGAGCATGGGCACCATGCGGGCGAAGGCCGCAGCAGCAGATATCTGGGTCGTGCTTGCCCACCATGTGGCGTCCCGTCGCGTCTGGGCCCTCGAGCGCATCAGGTCGCTCTGCGACGACCTCGAGCCGTCGGACGGCCTGGCGGCACTGGACATCATCGCCATCGCCATCACCACCCTGCACAAATACCCCGCCGTGGTCCGCAAGCTGATGAGGACCGCAGTGGATCAGCTGTCCGCCGCACTGGCCGACCCCGACACCCTCTCCCCCGCCGACCAAGCCCACCTGCGACGCGAACTCGGCACCACACTGGAGCGCCTGAGCCGGGCAGTGAAAAGCGCCCCGACCGGCCGCTACGCCCTCGAAGACCTGAGAAGCCTGGTCGCAGCCCACCGCCAACACCTGCGCGCCGGCCTGCTCGGCGACGACCTCGCAGAGCGCGCCGAAGCCAACCTCACCGCCGACCAGGATCAAAAGGCGCCCCACCAGACTGGCAAAGGGAAGGCGTCACGAACCCGCGCAGCATCGCAGGCCCATGCTGAACCGAACAACGATCACCCGGAACACGGCACGCAGCAGGAAGAGCACATCGCTCTACTGCAGGAGGCCAAGCTACTGCTACACAACGGCAATTCCCTACTCGGCCGCGAACGACTGGAAAAGGCAATCCGCCGCGCACCCGTGCGGGACCCCTCGGCCAGCACCCCCGACTGGACACCTGCTCTCGCACAAGCCCTCGGCGCAGTCGGGGATGTCACCGAGGCGGACAAGCTGCTCTGCACCCTCGCCGAACCGGCAGCCCGAGCCGCACACGCCGCAGCCGTCTCCATGGGATGCTCCCTCACAGGGCGCGGCATCCAGGCAGGCCAGTACGCCCGGGAAGCAGCCCGCCTCGCAGCAGACACACCCAATCCCGACCTGCGCGGCACCATCGCCCAAGCCCTGGCCCACGCCGGCGAGACCACCACCGCCGTGCGCATGGCAGAGCAACAGGCCCCTTACAACACCACGGCCGCCGGACAGCACCGCACGCAGACCCGCCAGACACTCACAGCCGTCGCCGCAGGACTTGCCCACCACGACCCCACCACAGCCACCCAACTCATCGAACCCCTCGCAGAAAAGCTCATGCTGCGCATCGCACGCGGAAGCCCCCTCAACCCCCTCCCCCACATCGCCGCACTCCTCCTCGCCCTCCCCGATCCGCGGCAACCCAGCCCACGACTACGTCAAGCGCTCGACCTCGCCTGCGCTGCCGTGCACGAACCGCGCCAGCAATGGCACCCGCAGACAATGGCAATCCTCGCCCTGCTGCACACACTCCGCTGCTGCCCGGAAAATCCCGGCCTCGCCGACACGGTCGATCAATGGCGCCATACACTCCCGCCAGACCAGATCCCACACGCCGAACTGGCCGTCCTCAAAGCCGTGGAAGGCGATACCGCCGAAGCCCTGCGCCTCGCCCACGCAGCGACAACCCCACACGCGCGCGCCAACGCCCTCGCCGCCATCGCCACCCACCTGGCAGGCATCCCCGTCCCAGTCACCACCAACCCGGCATCCCCCAACACCACAACACGCCTCTGCCTCGCACTCGCCCACGCAGCAGGCACCAACACCACCCCCGACGAATCAACGGCCCGGACCCTCACCCAAGAACTCCTGGCCAGCGAACACTGGACCCACACAATCCCACTCCTCCCCCAACTCGCACCAAAAGCCCTCAACCCACTCAGCAAATTGACCAGAACCCACAGCCTCACCAATAAACCCGCATAGTCAGCCACCGCGGCAACCAAGCCACCGCCTTCCTCAGACCCGTTTCGCACACGCTGTAGTCCGCTCCGTACTTGTCGTACGCGGTCTGGACCGTGCTCGAATTCTTCCGGCAGAGGCGGGATGGTCCGGCCGACGAAGCGTTGGCCCGCCGCCTCGACTGGTCCTTCCCGTGCGAGCGCGGTGGTCCGCACACCCCCTCGCCTTCGGGTCGTTGGCTATATTCATCCCGCGCGAGCGGGGATGAACCGTTGTCGTTGTCGTCGGTCTCGAGTTCGAGCTCGTTCTTCCCGCGCGAGCGGGAGTGGTCCGTAACTGCTCGGCGCGTTCGGTCTGGGCGCGCAATCCTTCCCGCGCGAGCAGGGGTGGTCCTAAGGCCGCTATCTCCCTGGCCCCGGCGCTCATGTCCTTCTCGCGCGAGCGGGGGTGGTCCGTTGTAGACGGGCTTCACCAGGTCGAAGCCTTCGTTCCTCCCGCGCGAGCGGGGGCGATCCGCCCGTGCTGGAATGGACGACCGAGGAGCAGGCGTCCTTCCCGCGCGAGCGGGGGTGGTCCGCGGTCTCCGAACGCCCGCGCCTTCGTGCAGGATTCCTTCCCGCGCAGGCGGGGGGTGGTCCGAGATGGTGTCCCTGTGGACGCTGGGCCGGTCGGTCCTTCCCGCGCAGGCGAGGGTGGTCCGTCAGCCTGGTCTGCCCTGACTGCACCACGTGGGTCCTTCCCGCGCAGGCGGGGGTGGTCCGTTCCCCGTCCCCAGGACCCTGGGCCCGGACTCGTCCCTCCCGCGCAGGCGGGGGTGGTCCGCTCCGCATCGGCTTCGAGAAGACCAACCAGGTGTCCTTCCCGCGCAGGCGAGGGTGGTCCGGTCCGGCGCCGGGTGCGGGCGAAGAACTCCGTGTCCTTCCCGCGCAGGCGGGGGTGGTCCGGCGTCGATGGCCTTCTGGCTGTCGTGAGCAGCGTCCTTCCCGCGCAGGCGGGGGTGGTCCGATCCTCGCCACCGAGCTGAACGTCCCGGTCGTGTCCTTCCCGCGCAGGCGGGGGTGGTCCGGAGGACGGTTCACCGCGGCTGAGCAACCGGGGGTCCTTTCCGCGCAGGCGGGGGTGGTCCGCCGTACTGGAGGCCGAAGGCTGCGATGCTGGGGTCCTTCCCGCGGAGGCGGGGGTGGTCCGTCGGTGCGCTGGTCGGCCAGGGATTCGGTCATGTCCTTCCCGCGCAGGCGGGGGTGGTCCGGCGCATGTTGCCGACTTTGCATCCGATCCAGGGGTGTTCGCGGCCACAGCCCGGCGCGCTGCCGAGCTTGTGCGCTGGGCGCCGCGCCCGATGAACGTCATCACCTCCCGCGGGCGCGAGGCGACGCAGAGCGTGTTTCACCTGCACCTGCACCTCGTGCCCCGCGCCGCCAACGACGGCCTTGCGCTGCCCTGGTACAGCGGCCGAACCAAGGAGCCCCGATGACCGACCAGCCAACCCCAACATGCCCCTCCGGCCGCCACATCCTCTACACGCCCGGGCCAGGCGCTGCGATCATCGCGTGCAGATGCCGAGTCGACACCCCGATCCTCGTCACCGCCGTGCAGGCACGCCTCGCCCTCGACCTGCACCAGGCCCTCGGCCTCCCCGTCCACGACGGCGTCGAGCACCAAGGCCACCCGACGGCGGAGACGTGGTGGCAGGAACTCCTCGCCACCGCACGCGCCCTCGCCCACCGCGCACCACCCGCCGCCGGACAACGCCTCACCCCAGGGCGAACCGCCGCCATCACCGACGCCCATATCCCGCCCCCCAGACATAGCCTGAACCCGACCAACCCGAGCAGGAAGGACAGAGCATGCCTCAGTACCGGTACAAGAGCGACGTCACTGTCGTCGTGAACGGCGAGGAACGCCTCGTGCAGGCGGACCTCGTGGCCGACGCTGCGGCCCTAGAGTTTCTCCCCTATCCAGTTATCGACGGGCCGGTACACCACCATTGGCGGGGCACCCTCGATGGGCTCGACGACGCAGCCGCATGGGCGGCCATCGAGGCCAACGGCGCCCGACTCCGCACCGACGACGGCCGAGAGAGCGACTTCCTGCTCGACGGCGGCCAAGCGCCGACCTGGCGCATCACCGGCAGAGGCCCCGCGCCCTTCGGCCCCGTGGCAGACTGAGCATCGTCCGGCGTGCGCGAGCCCCAGGCAGGCTCCGGGTGCACCTCGCCGGTGCGATGCAGGACAGCAAGAAGGCCCGCCCCGAAGCCCAGGGCGGGCCTTCGTCGACTTAGGGAACCGTCCTTCCCGCGCAGGCGGGGGTGATCCGTCGTGATCGCGGGACTCCCACGGTGCGTGGGAGTCCTTCCCGCGCAAGCGGGGGTGGTCCGCTCACCAAGTCCTTCACCGCGCTGGAAGACAAGTCCTTCCCGCGCAAGCGGGGGTGTTCCGGAGGCGAGCCCGGCCAACGGCCTCACGTCACCGTCCTTCCCGCGCAAGCGGGGGTGGTCCGCTGACCCTGCCGCCCCTCGCGCTCGACGTACCGTCCTTCCCGCGCAAGCGGGGGTGGTCCGGCCCTGTACCCGCACGCGGAGATCCGCGCGGAGTCCTTCCCGCGCAAGCGGGGGTGGTCCGCTCGCTTGCAGGATGTTCCTGCTGCCGCGCTTGTCCTTCCCGCGCAGGCGGGGGTGGTCCTCGGCCAGGGTCGGCGGCTCCAGCTGGAGCCGCGTCCTTCCCGCGCAGGCGGGGGTGGTCCGGAGTCGGCGAGGTTCGCGGTGTTCGCCACCGCGTCCTTCCCGCGCAAGCGGGGGTGGTCCGCCGGCTATGCGGAGCGCGAGTTGCACGGGATGGTCCTTCCCGCGCAAGCGGGGGTGGTCCGGCAGCCTGACATGGGCGCCCGCCTGTTGAACAGTCCTTCCCGCGCAAGCGGGGGTGGTCCGGCCTGCACTCGGGCACGGCACTGGCACGAGCAGTCCTTCCCGCGCAAGCGCGGGTGGTCCGCTCCTGCGCCTGCACCTCGGTATCCGCACCGCACCACACCGGCCACGCTCCACGGCGGCCCAAGACGACCCGAGCAGGGAGGCCGCCGCAAGCAATCATCCTCACCGCACTACATCGATGCCAGAGTCCGTTGCCGGACTGAATGGCCGTGTGACCAGCCGGAATGCGGCGTGGCTCGAGAAAGTGCCGCAGGTAATGGTGCAAGCGTTGCCGCAGGTGAGATGCACTCTGACGTGCTGGCACGTAGCCATCATTCCTGGATCGCCGAAGTGACGGACCGGGACGACGGCTACGTGCCGTGTGCTACCCAGAAGCACACCGCCCGTGGCGGCAGCCCGCTGGCACCGGCGTCCACATAAAGAGGCCACATAGGACCGGCTGACGCCACACCCCACTCGGCCAAGCCCCAGCAAGCACGTAACGAGACCGGCCGACATCAGCACATTGGGCCCGGCTACAGGGCTCCTGCTTCGGCGGCACGGTCGCGCAAGGTCCGCAGGCTGACGCGCGCTCCCATCTCGTCCTCGACATGCCATTCGTTCATGCCTTGACAGGTCTTGGTACCGCGAACGACGGCGCCAGCTTCGTCTACCCGGCCGTAGGGGGTGCCTCCGATCGCGGCGAGGACGATGCCGCCGTTTTCGTCGATGGTCGCCCAGTGCTCGGTGGAACGGTAGGTGAGGACGATCCGCGTTCCGGCTTCCAGCACCTGAGCATCGATCATTCTGGCAACGTCCGTGCGCCTGCCTCCGGCGGTCGCCCTGCGCCGTGCTGTCGGCGGGCGGCCGGGCGCGGCCGTGTCCGGAAGGCCGTTCTGCCCAGTTTGTGTACCGGCGGGTAGGCCGAGACGAGTGGGGTTCCAGATGTGTTCGAACAGCCGCAGGTACAAATCCTGTCGCGTCTGGACGACCGAGGTCATGGCTTCCTGAGGTCCGAATGATCTGAGGAGCTTGTCGAGCTGGTGGGTTTTGATGAACTCGCGCAGCAGCGGGTTCCTGCGGTCGTAGCCGGGGGCGATGATGCCCAGTAGGACGTTGCTGCGGGCGTAATAGGTGACTTTGTCGTTGAGGGGCAGGTCGTTGATGCTGGAGTTCTCGCGACCCATCAGCAGCCCGAGACCACCGAGTTGGTTGCGCCGGCTGCGGAAGACGACCCCATCGGGTATCTCCTGCTCCACCCGGTAGTGGTGGTTCGCCCAGAGGTGCTCGATGTGGAAGCGGTCCCGGTCGAGGTAGGCGAGCACGTCGTGCGGCCGCTGGCAGGCCTCTTCGGCGTAAGCGGTGGCTCGGGCCAGCAGGTAGCGGATCTGGTGGGAGTTGTTGCCTCGCAGTCCCAACGTGACCGCGTCGCGTATCGAGCCGCCGTCCGCCTCGACGAGGTCGCCGAGCGTAGTCGTGAGTTCGGCAACGCTGCGGCACCTGCGCAAGAGCGGAACAAGCGTGACGTGGACCAGCGTCTCGGCGTCGGCTGACTGGACGGGAAGGTCCTGCAGGACCCTGAGGGCGTACCAGCGGTCGATGTAGGCGGCGACGAGTCGGCCTTTGTCCTTGGCTTGGGAAGGCTGGTCGTCGGGGTGGATGGCGGCGAGGATGGCGACGGTCTGGGCGCCGAGGCCGTTGCGTTCGTTGAAGAGCACCGTCTCGAGGCGGTCGCCGTCCTTCTTGAGTGCACGGCTGGCAGCGAGGAAGGGGCGGTACAGTCTAGCGGTATTGAGCAGATTCCGGGCGAACTGCATGAAGTTGTCCGGGCGTTCGGGGGCCAGTCCCAGATGTGCGGCGTTATGGCGGACCCACACGTTGAGGTTGGTCGTGATCTGCTGGCGGTCGTCGTCCCGGCCCTCGCGTGCGCAGCGGGCCAGGAGGTACGCCTTGATGAAACGGGATGCTGCGGTGGGATCCTCTCGGTCGGTCGTCAGCTCTCGCAGCATTTCGTGCCACTGGGTGTTCAGCTGGTCCTCGCCTGATCCGACATTGGACAGCAGGTGGCTCTTGAGGAGGTCGACGGCGGTGAGGCGGGCGCCGCGGTCGTTCATCGTCTCGAACATCCGGTAGCCGTGATCGGCATCAGCCGCCCGTATGCCGACCAGGGCCACCCGGTCCAGCAGCCACTCGGTGAACAGGTGGAGCTTTTCCGCATCCAGCTCTTCCACCAGCTGAGACTCGATCTGCTGGCTGCGCGCCCACAGATTGCGGCGGGAGAGCGAGTCCCCGGGGCTTGGCTCGTATTTGCGGCCCTCGGTAACGGCCCGCAGGACGGGATCGTGATCGGTGATACCGACCGAGAAGTGGTCTCCGTCGGTGGTGATCACTCGGTTGAGTCGGTCCACCGACCTGGGGTATCCGGCTTCCTGTGCCCACAACCGCAGCTGTACAAAGATCAGGTGCAGCGTGACGAACCGCTGCTGCCCGTCGACGAGGTAGCGCCGGTGCTTGGACGGCTCGTGATAGACGAACGGGCCCAGAAAGTACTGCGGCGCGGTGTGCGGCCGGCGCAGAAGGACTGGGTCCGTCGACCACGCCTTGAACGTGTCGCACAGATCCCGCAGCAGGGTGCGTACCTCGTCCTCGCCCCAGGCGTAGTCGCGCTGGTAGTAGTCGATCTCATAGGTCACTTCACGGAAGAGTTCCTTCAGGCTGAAACCCTGTGACTTGATCTCGTCTGCAGCCATGCCACCACTCCCCCACTGCTCGGCGCGCCTCTCATGCTCCCAACTCTCCCCGGCGCCGTACAGACAGCAGACAGCCTTATGGTCCGAGGCCAGCGTGGTGACGGCTTGTCTGCGAGGTGGCCCGACATCGTGGCCTGGACACCGTCGAAGGCATCTGCCCACCCACCCGACGCTTCTTGCAAGCGCTCGAGGTGAACTGCAGCCTCGCTCGTCGGCCCGGAGCGCAGCGTTGCAGGAGTCGGCACCGTTGCAGAGCAACACGCTGGCAACGTTTAAGGGTTCCAGTCCCCCTGACCAGGGCGGAGGCCTCACGGACAAGTTGATAGAGGCGTTGCAGCCGAATGCTCCATCGCCGCCGTTCCCCGATCCGGGGATGCAACACGGGTGGCTTCCTTCATTCTGGATTCCCTCATCCGCAATCGGCTGGATGGGGGACACGTCCCGCTTCCCTGAAGTGGGTTGAATGAATGGAGTCGGTGGTGGACCGTCCTTTGCTCTCGCTGAGAGCGACGCTGGTGTTCCTGCTTGCCTTGCTTGCCGGCGTGGCAGCCGGCGGGCTGACGGCCCTGGCCGGGGAGGGGCCGCCGCGCAGCGTCCTCGCCGGTCTCACCGTCGCGGGCGCTGCCGTCGCGTTCTTCAACTGGCTCATCGCCTCTGACAACACCACGCTCCAGCCGCCGTCGCCTGCGGACACCAGTGGGGGAGAGAGGGAGCACCATGGGTGAGCTGCGGCCTCTGGGAGACGGCCTCAACGATGCGTCACGTGCGCTTGCTCAGGCTCTGCGGGAACTGTTCGAGGGCCTGGAGGTGTCCGTGCGGCGGTACGCGGCGCGGCGCCAGCGGGACCCGGGGACGTTCTCGCGCTACCTGAACGGCACGCGGTTACCACCCTGGCAGGTGATCAGCGACCTTTTCGCGGACGTCGCCGAGCATCGCGGAACCGCGGTCACCATCGAGGCCATCGAGTTCGTCCGGGGCTTGTACGGATCGGCCGTGGACGCTGCTTCCTCCCCCAGACACGCTACAGAGATCCTGGAGCAGCAACTGGCCGATGCCGACCGGGTATCCCGGCGGTCCAGCGTTCGCGGTGACGTTCTGGGCGATGCCCTGCTGGACAGAAAGCAGCGGATCGCGGACCTTCAGACGCGCCTGAACCAGCTGGAGGCCGAACGCAACGAGGAGCGGAAGCGCGCGGATGAACGTGCGGATGTGTCTGGTCTCATTGCCGAGCGTGACGTGCTCCAGCGGGAAGTCGAGCGGCTTGGAGCGGACCTTCAGGAGGCGCAGGCTCAGCGTGCTGCCGCGGAGGACCGCTGCAATCTCCTCGAACGCCAGTTGGATGCCGTGCAGGAGGCTGCGGCAGCGAAGCTGCCCGTCGCGCCTCCGGGTATGCCCAGGATCCTGATCGTTGACGATCAGCCGGACAACCTGCTCGCGATGACCGCCGTCTTGTCCACGCTCGACCAGGAATTGGTCACCGTGTCGTCTGGGCAGGAAGCACTCAAGGCGCTCCTCGACTACGACGACTTCGCGGTCATCATCATGGACGTACAGATGCCGGAAATGGATGGATATGAGACCTGTGCTCACATCAAGCGCCGTCCCCGCACGCGGGATGTCCCCATCATCTTCCTGACCGCCATGGGGGTGGGCGCGGAACACTCAGCCCGCGGGTACGCGGCCGGCGCCGTCGACTACATCGGAAAACCTTTCGACCCTTGGGTCCTGCGCGCCAAGGTTGCCGTCTTCACCACCATCTATCTAGAGCGACATACCCCGTAACACTTGGGCCGGGCTCCCACGCCGCACCTGGTCAGGGCTCTTCCGAGCCTTGGCCATCCCGGCGCAGGCCTCAACTGCTCTCTTCGACAGGCGCTGCGCTGCCCCTCTCGTTCATTGCCCCAAAGGGGATGTGCACGCTGGGTGTGCTCGGGGACGTGCCGGCCAGGTGGCTGACCTGGTCATCGAAGAAAATGTGGGGCTTGAGCACCCCCATGATCCTGCTCTTGTCTATACCGCCGAGGAAAAAGGCATCGTTGACGGTCACACCCCAGCCCTTCAGGCTGCGCACTGCACGTTCGTGGGCAGGGGCGTTGCGGGCAGTGACGAGCGAGACCCGAACGCGGATCTTGTAGTCCGCGTCCTTGGCTCGCTCTTCTTCTTCCCGCTGCTGCAGCCGGTTGACGCTGGCAAGGAAGTCCCTCAGCGGTCCAGGGGCGTGCGGAGTGTCGGCATTCATCGTCTCGTGGGAACGGAATCCCTCGATGCCGTCGGACTGGAAGACCTGTTCCGAAGAATCATCGGCAAGGACGCCGTCGAAGTCGAAAGCGATCCGCAGATCCTGGTCCTCGGAGTCATCGGCCACCGCGGACCCGAGGACGCGACCTGCCGGCAGGCCGAGAGCGACGGCTTCTCGGACGTCGGTCTCGCTCGCGGACAGGAACAGTGACATGTTCAAGGCAGGAATGAACCGGTGGGGCGAGCGTCCCTGCATGAAGATGGCGCGGCTGATCGGCAAGCCGTGGGACTGAATGGATCGCATGACCCGCAGACCAGTGTCGGGATCATTTCGGGACAGGACGATAACCTCAACCAGGGGATCATCGGGGGAGCTCAAATCGTTCAGGGACAGCAGCCTGCGGATGAAGGAGAAGGCGACTCCCTTGCCCAGGGTGTCGTCCAGATGGTCCTCCTGGTAGGCACGGTAGACCTCCTCCCCATGCTCCCGAAAAACAGCATCCGCCTCCTCCAGATCGAACAACGCACTGGAAGCGACCCCGACAACCAGACGGCCCGCAAGTTCGTAAGGCACAACTCTCCCCGCATCAGATCGCACAAACATCCCAATCATGACATCCAGGGGTGTTGCCGGGTGACGGGCACAACGGGGCGTGCGCGCAGGCGGGGGTGGTCCGTAGTCGAGCCGGTCGAGGTCCTCGCGGGGGATGCCCTTCCCGCGCAGGCGGGGGTGGTCCGGTGATCGACGCTGACGGGGACACGCGCCTGAGGTCCTTCCTGCGTAGGCGGGGTGGTCCGTACGGCAACGGCGGCCGCAACGCCCTTTAGGCGATCTATGTCAGAGGATGTTCCATCGCGCTTGCCATTCCTGACGGTGTAGACCCTCAACACGTCGCCGCACTTCTTGCAGGCTGCTCGGGTTGTGGTGGACCTTACGGGCATTCGTGGTGATCATCCGTAGCTCGCGGATCGCCGTCAGTGTGCGGTATCCCGACCAGCGGGTCACGTCCCAACCGTATGCGTCTGCAAATGCCGCATAGTGGGCCTGCCCGTGACCGAAACGCCTGCAGTGAACCTCGACGGTGACCAGGTCCCACTCAGGCTGGCCGATGGCTGCGGTGTCCCAGTCGCAGAGGACGGTCTCGCCGGCGCCAGCGTGCAGGGCGTTGCGGTGTTGTGGATCGCCTTGGATCACTCCTTGCGCTAGTGCAAATTCCACCTCGCTCAGGTCTGACTGGAGCCGATTGGCGAGTTCAGTGAGGAAGAGAATTTCCTGGTCGGGAAGGCATGTGATAGCTGTCAGCGATCGGTGGATCGCTGCGATGTTGTCGTGCGCAGGAAGGTCCATGGGCGGAGCCGGCAGCGTGTGCAGGGCGTAGAGGGGTTTGGCCAATTGGGCCGCGGCGACGGGGTGATTCGGCTGGGGGAGGTAGGTCCAGAAGGTGATCGCGTGTTGATCGACGACGATAGGTTGGTCGACTGGGTGCAGAGGGGCCGTGGGGAATCCGGCTTCCGTAAGCCAGTGGACAAATGTGACAGTGCGCGTCACGTGCTCGATCGGCGAGCCCTTCCTGGCGATCTTGACGACGACGTTCTCCGCTTTGAGGTGGACGACGGCGTTGGTGTGTCCGCGCAAGAGGCGTGCGTCGGTGGTGTCGAGGCCGGCAATCGCGCAGCCTCGGTCCAGCACGCGCCGCATCTCAACCTCGTCAAACCCGCCGGGGGTCAGCGTCGTGTCTGTCATGACACCCAGGCTCGCTGACTTTCCGTGCCGGTGTCACACCTGTCCGGGAGGAAGCGCCAAGATGTCACGAAGCTCACGTACCGCGCGCCCGTCCCGTATCCCTGGGGGCAAGGTCTGAATCACCTCGTGAGCGCGCTGCTCCACAATGGGCGTGCGGTGCGCTGGAGTAATCCGCAGAATCGCGGTCCCGGCAACCTGACAGGCCTCCGTTGCGCTGCGCTCCTGGGCCAAGCAGATGGCCGTTTCCAGGCTGAGGAGGGCTGGGTCGATGCCGGTCCTGACTGGGTAGAGGCGCAGTGCCGCGTCCTGTGTGCGCCGGGCTCGACTTGTGTGGCCCAGGGAGGTGAGCGTTCCGCTCTCGTAGAGCAGGAAGCGCCGCTCGGGGAAGCCGAACGCGTCGTTGTCGGCCAGCCCGCCGGCTCCGCTTTGCTCGAATGCTGAAGCTGCGTGGCGCAGCGCTACGTCCGCACCGACAGCCTCTCCCATTTTCGCCAGGGCCCGGGCTTCGGCCGCGGCGGCGAACGCCGCGGTGGCAGAGGGTCTGCCCCGGCAGATGATCCGTGCTTCCCGTGCCAGGCTCACGGCCGCATCGAGGGGGCCGTAGTAGAAGGGGAGCATTGCGGCCTGTGCCCTGACCCGTGCCCGCAGCTCTGTATTCCCGCTGTCGTCAGCGGCATTGCGAGCGGTCGCGTACCAGGACTGCGATCTGGGCAGTTGTCCCAGCTTCATGAGGGCATCGGCGACCAACGTGGCAAGCATGGCCAGCAGCTCCGAGAGTCGGACCTGCATGGCTGCTGGCTGCCGGTGGGAGGAGAGTTCGTCGACTTCCGCCAGGTGCCGGAGCAAGATTTCGATCATGGGCGTCGGCGGAGTATAGACGTACTGCTCGCGGACCCAGAGCACCTGCTCGTCCAGCAAGTCGAGCTGCGTCGCGCTGACGGTTCCGGCTGTGAGGGTACGGTCCACGGACCACCTGGCTGCGTCGACTTGCT
This sequence comes from Streptomyces sp. NPDC005722, assembly GCF_040630935.1. NCBI lineage: Bacteria > Bacillati > Actinomycetota > Actinomycetes > Kitasatosporales > Streptomycetaceae > Streptomyces > Streptomyces sp. NPDC005722. The sequence goes on along the minus strand of NZ_JBEXYN010000046.1, from coordinate 18,756 downwards.
GCGCTAGGTTTTCGGTGTCGGTGGACGCTTTCCAGGGTGAGCGCCGGGTCGGCTCTCTTGTGGCGGGAACGCTGGTGGGCGACATGGCGCTGGGTGCGAACCCGATGTCCGCCGCGGTGGAGTCGTAAAACTCGCAGAGCAGTTCGACGGTGTTCCTGCGCGGTCGACGGCCTGACTCCCAGTGTCCCAGCTGATCGCCGTCGGTCCGCGGTGCATCGGCGCGACCTTCTCCAAGGCGGTTGAGACCTTCAGCGGCCTGCTTCAAGGTGAGGCCTCGCGCGAGGCGCTGTGCGCGTAGTTCAGACACCCCGCAGTGCGCGCGGATAATTCGAGCGATCTGCTGGTCTGAGGCGCCCCGTCGGCTGGATGCTTCCCGGAGCTGCTTGGCACAGGATGGTGGGTGCGCCGCCTGTGGCATCAGCCCTCCTTCGTTCGATGGTCCCGTGGCAAAAAGGGTAGTGACGGGCCGTCAATGCTGCTGCCAAACAGTGAGGCTTTCCCCGGTCTGGACAAGAATCAGTGACTTCATTGCTCCGAAGCGACTGATCAGTGACTAGCGCTGCTTGCCTGCCTGGCCGCCATGGGAGCACCTTTCTGGTCTCGCACGCAGCTACTCCTCGCACGGACTCCCGACACCCCGTTTGCACTCAGCGGGCGCTTTGTCTTGGTCACAGGAACGGGGCTCGTCCCGGTCAGGCCACAACCCAGGAGGTGGACAGTATGACGGCGTCGACCAGCAGAGAGTTCCTGAATGCGTTGGCGTCCGGGGAGGGGGTCGATCGCGTCTCGGTTCGCCTGGATAGCGCAGCAAGCTCCGTGGGCGAAGCCCGCCGCTTCGCAGAAAAGCAGCTCGTCTCATGGGGCTTTCCGCCAGGCGAGGACTTAGCTCAGCGAGTTGTGCTCACAGTCAGCGAACTGGCCACCAATGCGGTGCTCCATGGGAGGTCACGACCGTCAGGCGAGGGTGAACTGATCGAAGTGGCCCTCTCGCTCAAGCCGGAATTCGCCCTGGGTGTCGCGGTCACCGACGACTCCAATGCGGTTTCTCTGGCTCCGACGAATCCTTCAGTGACCGCAACGCACGGACGCGGCCTGATGCTGGTCACTGCCCTCGCGGACAGCTGGTTGACCGTCCCCTGCTGGCGCCACGGCGCCCCCCGAGGAAAAGACACATGGGCGTTCTTTCGCTGCCACCAGACCAGCGCCGTACTGTCGCGGCCAGCGTGAGCACAGGTAGCAACCGCCCTCCCCCTCCAGGGGACAGCCCATCGTCTTGGATCCCCGCAACCGAAAGCGAACCTGTGATCACACCGCCTCGGCGTTCTCTTCTGTTGTTCTCGTCAATGCCTCTGCTGTGTGCGCTCGAGATTCCTAAGCCGCGACACATGACGTGCCCGGCGGGCAGCTCTTCGATGACCGGTGCACGGCGTCATCGTCAGGCAACGGCATTGTCGCTCTCGGTGCACGGAGCGATGTCATGACGCCGGCGACGTTCCTCAGCAATGGGCTGCGTGTCCCGTATGTGGTTGCGTGGACAGCCGAGACACCGCAGGTGCCACCGGTGACAATTCGTCCGGGTCGCAACGGAGCGCGTCTTGGTTACGTGCACGAAGATCCCGTGGCCGACCTGTGCGACGAGGTGCTGTGGGTCCGGCAACCGATCGCTCCAGGCCGCGGGCGGCCCCACTTTGCTGGCATCCACTCGCGGCGCCAGCGCCGATGCCTGCAGTACATGCTGTGCCAGGTCTGTGGCGTGAGTACCTTCGCAAGGGCCGATGGCCGGCATCTGTTTCTGTTGCGGGCGCATGGCGAGCAGCCGATCGCGGAGGGCGAGAGGACCACTGCCGGACCGGTGTGTTTGCCATGTGCAGTGCAGTCCGTGGCTTTCTGTCCGCATCTGCGAGGCTCCTATGCGGCGGCGCTCGTCAGCTACTGCCCAACGTGGGGAGTGGCGGGTGTGGTTTACGACCCCGCCACTCTGCAGCCGCTCCCTTCAGGGACTGCAGCGGGCCTGGAACTCGTGGGTCATGACGACCCGCGGATCTCGTGGACGTTGGCCGCGCGATACGTCGTCAGCTTGCATGGGTGTGAACCAGTCGACCTCACGGAACTGGCGGCTGCCGAACCCGACACGCTTCACCGCCTGGGCGGCGACTCGACGCCAGGCGTGGCACGCATGAGGGACATCCACCCGGTGCATCGTGCCCGGCCTCCTGCTCTGCTGCCCCGAGGGCCAGCCGGGACGCCCTCACCTTAGACCGCTGCCCGCCCCACCGGGCAGCTAGGACGCACGGCCGACAGCGTCCGACGCGTCGCGGCTCCGTTTCCCCCTGACGGATCCAGGACGTGGCAAGACCCCGTGCCGACGTCGCACCCCCACCTTGCGCGTCGTCGGCGCGGGGCACCCGCCCAGTCCAACCCAGGAGATGCCTGTCGTGAACGCGAAACACGTGAGGGTCCTACGCATCGTCGTGTTCGCACTCGCGCTCGTGATGACCTTCCTGGCCACGTGGCTGCCCCACCACTGAGAAGACCGCCTCCCTGTCCACCATGGACGGCCGTGTCCGTCCCGACCGGAGCTTCGATGACATCCACAACCCGCACGATCAAGCCCTGGCAACTCGCTCTGTCCGAGTTGCCACGTCCGGCAGGGCTGCCCCCACAGCACGACGTCGTGGCCACGGCGATGGGCGTCGGCCTGCCTGCCGTTGAGGCGTTACGTGTCCAGCCGGTGACGACGGTGGGGCCCATTCTGTGCTGCCCGCTGCACAGGTTCTTGCTGATCCCCGTGCCCGCGGGGACCGCGAAGGTGTGGCAGGCGCCGCATTCGCGGTGCTTGCCGGGGTGGCGCTGGGACTGCGCCGAGCTCCTGGGGTCCGGCCCGGCCCGTTGCGGCAGCCGCTTCTGGCTCTTCGACGGCCTCCAGGCTCAGGCTGCGCTCACCGACGCCAGGGCCCTGTACGAAAGCTTGAGCCGGACCCGTTCACGCCTTCGCACGCCCGTCCCCCGGTGCTCTGGTCACGTGGTGCGTGAGGTGTCCGGTGTCTGATCGCGTCTCCCGCCCGCGCGGAGCGTCTGGCCGGCGCCGCCGAGCACACGGTGCAGGGTCCGCAGGAACGGTCACGGCCGTGCCTGGGGTAATGGTCGCTGCCTTGACGAGCGCAGCGGTTGGTGGCGGGTGGCTGGCGGACAGCCTGAGCATCGCCCCGGCGCCGGTAGCAGCAGCGGCCTCGGGTGCACTGGTCCTGGCCGTAGGTGTCTGGGCCTGCATACGCCGCCTCGAGGCCCGGAATCGGACTGCCGACCACATCGGCCGGCTCACGTGCGAGCGAGACCTGCTGCACCAGGCGCTGCAGGACGCTGCTGACACCGTCGCCGTGGGCAGGAGGCAGGTCGCGTGGGCGGTGGAGCAGGCCGCCCAGGGACAGTTTGCCAGCGGCGAGCCTGCGATTGCGCCGGTGGATTCTGGGGACCTGTGCACGGACGTACCGGCGAATCTGCGCTACGCGCTGGCCGAGGGATGCCGGGCGGTGTTGCGGGCGGCCGAGCAGCAGCACCAGGCGTGGACGGCCGAGGCGGAGCTGGCAGATCTGTCGCGCTCGATCACTCCCCGCATGCAGAGCTTGGTCAACCGCGGTATTGCTCTGATCGAGCGGGTAGAGCGCAGTGTGGAGGACCCGGACCTTCTTCACGAGCTGTTCCAGGTCGATCATCTGCTCACGCAGATGCGCCGGGCCGGGGAAAGCCTCGCGGTCCTGGGCGGCAGTCTTCCGCCTCGGGACGCGCAACCGCTACTGGTCGCCACGGCGCTGCGGCGTGCGGTGGCCGAGATCGAGCACTACCCCCGGGTCCGGATCGCGCAGCCCCATCAGCCCAGCCGGCCGTTCGCCCTGCCGGGCTATGTGAGCCCGAGCGTGGTGCACCTGCTGGCCGAGATCATGGACAACGCCGCACGCTATTCCACCGACAAGGTGGAGGTGTACACCACGCAGGTTCGCGGCGGGTTGCTGATTGAGGTCCTGGACCGCGGCGGCGGCATACCGGATCACAAGCGCGCCGTACTCAATGACCTGTTGGCCAGGCCGGAAGCGGTGGACCGGCGCGCCAGGGTCAGGGATGGGCAGATCGGGCTGCTGGTGGCCGCTCTGCTGGCCCGGCGGTACCGCATCGATGTGCAACTGCGGCCGAGCCTTTGGGGTGGTGTCCAGGCGATCGTCGCCATCCCCGAAGCGCTGCTGCTGCAGCACGGTGCGGAGCCGGTAGACGCCACCACAGAGCTGCGCCTGCCGGCCCCGGCGGCTCCCCAGCCGTCACCGCTCGGGAGCTCCTCTGTTACTTCCCGGCAGCCTGCGCCGCCGCCGCGGCTTCCTCGCCGGGGTGATGCCTCCTCCTCGCCTGGCGCTTCACCGCCTCCTTCCGGCCGTCAGACCCCCGATGCGACCGGTAGCGACGGGCACCGGCCGCCGCTGGTCCGGCGAAGCTCCCTCCCGCAGGAGCGGGTGCCCCCGCGCCCGGCCCCCGCACCCCAGGGGACCGCCGGCACTCCCGCACACGACTTCATGGCCCGGTTCGCTGCGCGCGAGCCCGGCCCGAGCAACCAGTGATTCCCTCTCTCACCCCCACGACCTGGCAGGAGATTTCTCATGGACGTCACCCCTGGCAACGGTTCGGCTCGCAATGAGGCGGGCGGCCTGCTGACCGATCTGATGAGCCGGGTGCCGGGTACGCAGCGTGTGCTGCTGGCCACCGGTGACGGCCTGAAAATCGCGTGGACCGACCAGGATGCCTCGGAAGCGGACAAGCTGGCCGCGCTGATGACAGGTCTGCACTCGCTGGCGCGCGGCGCCTTCATCACCTGTCCGGGAGGGGTGCGCCAGGTCGCGGTGGAGCATGACGCCGGTGCTCTGTTCGTGATGAGCGCGGAAGGCGACGCCACGAACCCCCGCATGGTCGGCACGCTGCTGGGCGTCGTGACCACCCCAGAGGCGGCCCCGGGGCAGGTGGGTTTCGAGATGGCAAGGGTGATCAAGGGCCTGGGGACGCAGCTGGCGGTCCCAGCCCGCGACAGCCAGCCGGCCGGGCGGGGGCAGTGACGTGCCGGCGGTGCCCAGCGACGCGTGGGCCGACAGCCGATTAGGCGATGTCCGCCCCTACGCCGTCACCGGAGGCCGCACCCAACCGCAGTATGACCTCAGCCTGACCTCCCTGCTCTGCAGCAGACCGGCCGCGATGGGCGCGGTGCTCACCCCGGAGTGTGAGGCCCTGCTGCTGCACTGCAGTGGCCACCCGCGCTCGGTCGCCGAGCTTGCCGCCCGATCAGGCCACCCGGTGCAGGTGACCAAGATCCTCATCGGTGATCTTCTCGACGCCCGCGCGGTGACCCTCAACGCCCCTACGCCCCGGACCAATCCGGGCACCGACCCGCAGCTTCTGGAGGCCGTCCTTGCCGGACTCAAGTCCCTCGTCTGACCGTCTACCTGCGCCAGACGAGCTGAAAATCGTGATCGCCGGGGGCTTCGGCGTCGGCAAGACCACCTTCGTCGGCGCCCTCAGCGAAATCCCCCCGCTCGTCACCGAAGAAGTCCTCACCGACGCCGGCCAGGACACCGACAACCTGGACGGCATCAGCGACAAGACGACCACCACGGTGGCCATGGACTTCGGGCGGATCACCTTCACCCACCCCCAGCCGATGATCTTGTTCCTGTTCGGGACCCCAGGCCAGCAGCGCTTCTGGTTCATGTGGGACGACCTGTGCCACGGCGCCATCGGCGCCGTGGTCCTGGTCGACACCCGGCACGTGGAGAAATCCTTCGCCGCCATCGGCTACTTCGAAGAACGCAACATCCCCTTCGTCATCGCCGTCAACCAGTTCGCCAACAGCAACCAGTACCGCGACGACGAGGTCCGCGACGCACTGGAAATCCCGGCAACCGTGCCCGTCCTCACCTGCGACGCCCGCAACCGGCACGCGGTCCTCACCGTGGCCATCGCCCTGGTCACCCACGCCCTCACTGCCACCACCCCCCGTTCCCTCACCCCCCACGGAGCACCCGCATGACCCCCACCGACCACCAACACACCCCAACAGAGCAGCGCCGTACCCAAGTGCAGCAGGAGCTCGGACTCACCGGAGACGCCGACCCCGAACTCGACGCATTCGCAGTCCGGCTGGCCCAAGCAGCAGGCGTGCCCTTCGCCATGGTCAACGTCTTCACCCCGCACCAGCAGCAGTTCGTCGGCCTGCACGCCCCCAACAGCCCCGACGCCCCCCTCGTGGGCCGCACCATGCCCCTCCACCACGGATTCTGCCGCGCCGTCGTCGACCGAGCGAAGCCGCTGGTCCTCCCGGACGTGTTCGCCGCCCCGCGCTTCGCCGGCGACCCCGTGGTCGACCTGCTCGGGATCCGCACCTACGCCGGCGCACCCCTCATCCACGACGGCATCGTCCTCGGCACCGTCTGCGCGGTCGGACCCGACGAAAAGCCCCAGGAAACCGGCCAGGACTCACTGGCCCTGGTCAACAAGATCCGCGACGAAGTCATGGCCCACCTCTACCAGCGAGCCGCACACCAACAGCCCCACACCCCCTAGCCCTGCCACCCCACGCTCTCATCCGTCACCGGGCGCTGACAGTCGCCGAAGCCCAGCCACGCCGCCGGCGACAGCAGCGCCCTACCCCTACCCATCAGGCGCCCACCTGCTGTCGAACGCCACACCCGATGCCCCCAAAGCAGTGAAGGGAGCCCCACGATGTCCGACTGGTACCTGACACCGACACACCAGCAACTGCGCCGCGAAGTCCGAGCCTTCGCCGAGACCGAGATCGCACCCCGTGTTGCCGCCATGGAACACTCCGGGGCTGTCGAACACAACCTGGCGCACGCCATCGCACGCCAGGGCTGGATCGGTGCCACCATCGACACCATCCACGGCGGCATGGGCGCCGGCCACCTCGCCAAAACGATCATCATCGAAGAGCTCTCCCGCATCAGCGCCGCCATGGGCGCCATGGTCCAGGCCTCCCAGCTCGGCGTCGCCAAAGTCATCCACTTCGGCACCCCGCAGCAGCAACGATATTGGCTGCCCCGGTTCGCCGACGGCACCTGCCTGCCCACCATCGCCGTCACCGAACTTGTCTCCGGCAGCCACGTCCTCGGCATGGAAACCACCGCCATCCGAGACGGCGACGCCTACGTCCTCACCGGCCGCAAAACCTACGTCGGAAACTCCCACATCGGCCACGTCCACGGCGTCGTCGCCCGCACCGGACCCGGATCACGCGGCTTGACCGCGTTCCTCGTCGAAGCCGACCGCCCCGGACTGACCCTGCTCCCCCACCAGGGAACGCTGGGCCTGCGCGGTTTCAGCTTCGGCGAACTCGTCTTCGAACAGTGCCGCATCCCCGCCGGAAACCGCCTCGGAGACGAAGGCGACGGCCTCGACATCGCCTACTCCTCCAGCGTCCTCTACGGCCGCCCCAACCTGACCGCCGTCTCCCTCGGCATCCACCAGGCCATCCTCGACGAAGTCGTCCGCTTCTCCTCCGACCGCGTTCGCTACGGCAAACCCCTGCACCACCTGGCCAACATCAAATTGAAGATCGGCCAGATCACCTCACGCCTGATGACCGCACGCCTCGCCGCCTACCACGCAGCACTCCTCCTGGACACCGGCGTGGCCTGCGACAGCGACCTCATGAACGCCAAACTCATCAACGCCGAGTCCGCGATAGATTCCGCGCGCACAGCCATGGAGATCGAGGCAGCCGCCGGACTGATGACGGACAGGCCGCTTGAGCGCTATCTCCGCGACGCGCACCACATCTACGCCCCCGCCGGCACCTCCGACATACAGCTACTCAGACTGGGCGAGGCCGCCCTGGGCCTGAACAAAGGCCAGTGGTCCAGACGCTGGCCACACCCCTACCTTCCCCCGCAACACAAAGCCGCGCTGAGGTGACAGGCCCCACGGCGAGGGGCGACGGCTCCCTGAGCCACAACAACCCCGCCCCCGAAGAACGGAAGTCATCCGGCCTGCACCAGGTGCCCCTGCTGTGGGCACAGGCCACCGCCGCCCGACACGACAGCCAGCCGACCGGGTCAACGCCCCCAACACCAAAGCCAAAACCGTCTGATACCCGACTCCTCCCCTCACGGGGAGGTCGCCCCCGGCACCCCCGACCGGGAGCAAACGGCCCGCCCACCGAAGAGGACCGGGCCGTGCACCACCCCGCCGCGCGCACCGACGAGCCGGCCCGGATCATCACCCGGAACGCGCGGCGGGCCTCTCCCGTCTCAACCCGGAGGCACTCCTTGCACGCGATCGGCATGCTTGTCACCGCATGAGGTGAAAGGGAGGGGCGGTTGAGGTCGCATGGGATGCGCTACGGAGCGCGGAGCACGCAGGGGGCGCATGCGTGATCGTGTGCGCACGCTCGGTGAAATTGGTGGGGTTCGGCGTGCACACTTGCGGGTCTGGTTCGGTTGGCTGGTGGCTAAGGCAAAAGCGCTCGGTGCCGTGCGGGGGCGGCATCGGCCGACGAAAGGACTCCAGCCAGTGGATCTCGATATGGCTGCTCACGTGGTGACCGGGGCAGTCGCGCTCCGGGTCTTCGCGGGAGACCTCCGCGCCCTGGGAACGCGCCTGCTCAGTGCCGGCGTGCGGGTCGGCGCCGCCCAGCTGGCCGCACAGCACCGGCGTGGGGAGGCGGGTGCCTCAAGCGAAGGTACCAACGTGCAGCCGCTGGAGCGCGACTGATGAGCGGCCGACAACCGGATCCGTGGGCTGACCAGGCCGTGCGGGACGATCTGACCGCGGTGCTGCCGGACACCTTCACCGCGTTCTACTGCCTGCACCACCAGGCCTACCTGCGGTACGCGCACCTGCAGCTGGACAGCCGGCCCGCGGCCGAGCAGGTCGTCGAGGACGTCTTCGTGCAGCTGGCCACGGTGTGGCCGCACGTGCTGAAGCAGCCGAACGTGGACAGCTACGCCTGGGCGGCGCTGAAAGAAGAGGTCGCCCGGCGCCTGGAAATACAAGGCCGCGCCCCCGCCCTGGTGGAAACCGCGGCGTTCGAGCAGATCCGGCGCGAGAGCCGTATGACCTTCGCCGTGCTGGAGTCCAGCCTAGGACTGTATACGGCGATCGCCCGGCTGCCGGAACGGCAGTACGACGTGATCGTGCTGCACTTCGTGCTCGGCTACCCCATGCGGCAGGTGGCCGTCCTGATGGGCGTCACGTACGCAACGGTCCGCAGCCATGTGCGGGGAGCCCGCCGCCGCCTGGCCCGCGATCTGGCGATCGACTGGGCCACCGAAGAGATGAACGAGGAGGATGGATGAACCGGGGGAACAAGCGCGCCGACCGCACCGATCGCGTTGGCCAGGTGCTGGCCGAAGCGGAAGTCCTGGCCGACGAGTACGCCGACTTCGACGAGCGGGCAGCACTGGAGCGCATCGCACGACGGGTGGTGTGGCACCGGGCCGAGTCGATGGAAAGCCGTGCCCAGTGGATCCGCACCGCATCCGGCGCATACACCCGCCCGGCCGACGCACGAGACGGCCTGCCGGCCGCCCTGCACGAGCAGGCCGCCACCGAATTGGGCCTGCTGTCCTCCCAAGTGGTCCGGGACCCGCAGGCGATCGCCGCCATGGCACTGCTCGTCGACGACCGCGCCATCATCGAACCCACCGGCGCGCTCGCGTTCGCATGCCTGCTCTACCTGGCAGACCGGCACGAGGCAGCACAGTTCTGGTGGCAGTTCGCCGCCGGAGCCGACTCCCCCACCGCCGCCCACTGCCTGTCCCTCCACCACCTGCAACACAGCGAACTCCGCGACGCCCAGCACTGGCACAAGCAGGCCCATCTGCTGCGACAACTCGGCCAGGACCCCCTGGCGCACACCGCACGATCACGGGCGACAACCGACCAGGCCCTGACCCACTGGCTATGGCCATCATCACCGTCCAGCACAGCGACGGTCCCCACCGTAGTCACCGTCGACGTCGTCCACCGCACCTGGCAACCCGCCTCAACCCTGTTGCTGTCGCACTCCATCACCAAAGCCGTCCAACGCCTCCAGGCACAGCCCGACGAAGACTTCGGCACCATCCCCAAACCCGACCCCGAACTCGCCGCCGAACTCGTAGATTGTGCGGTCTCATGATCAGCGCGTACGTCGTAGGCGCGGGGTGACTGGAGGCCGGTCGCCACCGCAGTCGCACGGAACGACCGCTGCTCTTCGGTCGCGCCGGTTTTGGTGAGCACCTTGTCGGGCTTGAGAGTCGCCTCGAGGGCTTCGGTGCCCGTGTGACGCAAGGCCCTCAAAGCAGCCGCCGAGCGGGCGTTGGGACTCTGGCCAGCTGCGGCACGGCATGGTGTCCTGAGACATGGACCAGGCGTTGTCATCTTCGGCGCCGGGAGGCAGCTCTGGCCGCGTCACGTCGCCCGGCGTTTCCTCAGCTCGGCGAGCCATGCACGCACCTGCTCGTCGTCGTGCAAGTAGGCACCGCCCTTGTCCGCGCGTAGGTCGATTCCGTGGAGGAGGCTCAACTCCCACCAGGAGATGTCGTCCCAATCAAGCCCGCCGTCGACCACCCACCGCGCGGCCCAGCGGTCGGCGTCGTCTCGGGTCAGACGGCCCTCGACAAGCGCGACGAAGTGGTCTTCGATCTCGTCAAGCGTCGGCTGGCCGCTGGCATCCATGCCCTGACCGCACATGCAGGGCAAACGTTGGCTGACGCAGCACTTGTGTCATGCGCCAGAAATGGCGAGGCGAAGTTTGAACCGTTCCGGGTTCGATAGAGATCTCAGACGTTGTGTGTGACCTGGGGTTTCGTGGTTGTGAGGTAGTGGCGGGCTTCGTATTCAGCGGGTGGGATGTGGCCTATCTCTCCGTGAAGCCGGGTGTGGTTGTACCAGTCGGTCCACTCGGCGGTGGCCAGTTCGACCTGTGCCAGGGACCGCCAGGGTCGCTGCGGTTTGATCACCTCGGTCTTGAACAGCCCGATGGCGGATTCCATCAGCGCATTGTCGTAGGCGTCGCCAACCGAGCCGATCGAGGCGGCGATGCCGGCCTGCTCCAGATGCTCAGCCAGCGCGAAGGACGTGTATTGCGACCCGGCGTCAGAGTGGTGCACCAACTCGCCTGGAATGGGCGGGTATTAGTCCCGGTCACGCTGCCACAATCCCATGTCCATGGCGTCCAGGACGAGCCGGGTCTGCTTGGTGGTCGAGGCGGACCAGCCGACGATCCGGCGGGAGAAGGTATCCACGACGAAGGCGACGTAGACGACCCCGGAGAACGTCGCGACGTGCGTGAAGACGGCGACCCAGCAGCGGTTCGGCGCGGCGGCGACGAAGTCGCGGTCGACCAGGTCCGGTGCCCTGGGCGCGGACGGATCGCAGATGGTGGTGATCACCTTTTTCCCGCGGACGGCGCCGGTGATGCCGAGGTCGCGCATGAGGCGTTCGACGGTGCAGCGGGCCACGTCATGCCCCTGGCGGTTCAGGTGTCTGGCTCCGTAGACGCGGTAGTTGGCGTCGTAGGCCTCCTGGATCAAGATCTTCAGTTCGGTGTCCCGCAGGGTGGCCTGGCGTTTGTGGTGGGCGAGTAGGTGGAGGGGGCGATCTTGCAGTCGTGGTCGGTCAGTACACGGCAGATCGGCTCGACGCCGCCGAAGCGGTCCCGGTGCTCGTCGATGAACGCTACGAGCGCGTGTGTGGCCGGTCGAGCTCGGCCGCGAAGAAACTCGCGGCGACCTTGAGGATCTCATTCGCCCGCTTCAGTTCGGCGATCTCCTTCTTCATCGCCTTGACCTGCGCGGACTCATCCGTTGTCGTCCCCGGCCGGGTGCCGGCATCGATCTCGTCCTGGCGGACCCACTTGCGCAGCGTCTCGGTCGTGCCGATGCCCAGCTTCTGGGCGACGGCTTTCATCGCGGCCCACTCGGTGTCGTAGTCGGGCCGCACCTCGGCGACCATTCGCACCGCACGACGGCGCAGCTCAAGCGGGTACGGGGAAGGACGTGCCATGACTCGATCCTCTCAAACGATCGAGTCCCACCGAACCGGAACGGTTCATACCTCGGCGCCGGCGGCACCTTCGCCACGCCGACCAGACGCCCGCCCCGCAAGGAGCTCACCGCCCGGCAAAGATCACTGAACCGGGCATACGCACGGCTCCGTTATCCCGTCGAACGCGGCATGGCCCCACTCAAGTACTGGCGCATCTTCCGACCGCCCCAGCCCCAACCGCGTCTCGTCAGCAGCCAAAGCCATCCTCACCCTGGAGAAGCAACGCTGAAACGGTCATTGACCACACCCGGGCCAAGACGGAGCGCGGCGTCAGCCGCCGGCTACGGCGCGCACCGCCTCCTCGACCGGGGTGGACCCGCTGATCAGCTCGAGGATGCGCCCGACGGTCCTGGGCTCGTGGAGCAGGGCGGCGAGCACGGCAGCCACGTCATCGCGCGGCACCTGGCCTCGGTCGGTGTGCTCGGCGAGCGTGACGCGGCCGCTACCGGGGTCGTCGGTCAGCATCCCCGGGCGCAGAATCGTCCAGTCCAGTCCCGTACGGGAGGCGATGTCGGCGTCCGCCTCGCCCTTGGCCTTCAGGTAGGCGGCAAACACCGGGTTGGTGCCAGGCGGCGGCGAGCTGTCCACGCCCCTCGCGGAGATCGCCAGGAAGCGTCGCATCCCGGACCGCTCGGCCGCTTCGGCAAGGAGGATGGCCGCGTTCCGGTCCACCGTCTGCTTGCGGGCCGCGCCGCTGCCCGGTCCGGCGCCCGCGGCGAACAGTGCCGCGTCGGCGCCGCCAAGGTGGCCGGCCACCTCGTCCACCGAGGCGTGCTCCAGATCGCACACCACCGGTTCCGCGCCGTCCACGCGCAGGTCGTCGGCGTGATCTGGGTTGCGGATCAGCCCTGTGACGTTGTCGCCGCGCGCCGAGAGCAGCCGGGTCAGCCGGCGCGCGATCTTTCCGTGTCCACCCGCGATCACAATGTGCATGCGGTCATTCTTGCCACACGCAACCGCTCACACCGGGCTGCGGGCCTGCCGCAGCAGGTCGGGTCCCGCGGCTGCCGTAAAGTCGGCGCACTCGCGTACCGCGCTGGTGCCCCCGTATGCCCATAGCCGAGCGGGATGACACCGCCGGAAACCACAGATCACACTGCGTCAGCTCGCCCGGCTGATAGACCGTCCGGGAGACCGGGTCGACCGGCAGACGGGCCGGCCGAAATTCCCGGACCCGTTCACGCAGGATCGTCAGCCAGCGTTCTTAGCCGATCCGCTCTGCGATCACCGTGACCGCCGTCGCCGGGATCTGCCTCAACAACTCCCGGATCGCGGGCTCGACCGCGTCCACGGCCGAGCCCTTCAGCGCCCGCCGATACCGCGGTGGCCGGTCCGAGGCCACCGCCCGCAACACGGCTCCCCGGGAAATCCCCGGCTCACGGGCCACCGCCCGAGCGGACACCCCTCTTCGAAGCAACCGCCGGATCTCAGCCCGGTGCTCCGCGCGGCTCACCATCGCTTCCTGCTGACTCCAGCACCGCTGAAGCCAGGATGATCACGTGACCGCCGACTGGCCCGATGGTGATCCGCTACCCGCGGCCTCATTTCAACCGTCGCCGACAGGCCACGGCTCCCCTCGCCTGCGCGGGGAAGGCTGGGACTGGGCGGTGCATCGAACTGGACCCGGGATACTCCGGACGCTCGCGCGGGCGACCTCTGTGACGGCGCCTGTCGCGCGGTTCCCGGCACAATCAGGTAATCAGGAACGGTGAACAAGGACGCTACCGACCCCTTCGTGCACGTCCGGGGCGCCAACGAGAACAACCTGCGGAACATCGATGTCGACGTTCCGCGGGACGCGATGGTCGCCTTCACCGGTGTCTCCGGTTCGGGCAAGTCCTCGCTCGCGTTCGGCACGCTCTACGCGGAGGCCCAGCGACGCTACTTCGAGTCCGTAGCACCGTACGCCCGAAGGCTGTTGCAACAGGTCGGCGCACCGCACGTGCAGGAGATCACCGGACTGCCACCAGCCGTGGCCCTGCAGCAGCGACGCGGGTCGCCCAGCTCGCGCTCGACGGTCGGCACCATCACCACACTGTCCAATCTGCTGCGCATTCTGTACTCCCGCGCTGGCAGCTATCCGCCCCAGGCCGCACGGCTGGAGGCCGAGTCTTTCTCACCCAACACCGCGGCCGGCGCCTGCCCGGAGTGCCACGGACTGGGAGTCGTGCACGACGTCGCCGAGGACCTGCTCGTCCCGGACTTCTCGCTGAGCATCCGCGAGGGGGCCATCGCCGCCTGGCCGGGCGCCTGGCAGGGCGCCAACCTGCGTAGTGTCGTGAGCGGCCTGGGGATCGACATCGACCGACCGTGGCGCAGGCTCAGGAAGAAGGACCGGGACTGGCTGCTGTACACGGAAGAGCAGCCCTCTGTGTACATCGAGCCGGAGGAGGACCGCGTCGACTACGGCTACCAGGGCAAGTTCTGGAGCGCTCGCAAGCACGTCATGCACGTCCTCGCCGACTCCAAGAGCGAGAAGATGCGCGAACGGGCGCTCCGTTTCGTCAGGAATGTGCCCTGCCCCGCGTGTCACGGCAGCGGACTGCGGCCCGAGGCGCTCGCCGTGACCTTCGCCGGACGATCCATCGCCGAGATCAACGCGATGCCGCTCACAGAGGTCGTGGCGCTCCTGCGGCCCGTCGCGGGGCGGTCCGAGGCCGACGCCACCACGTCGACCGCCCGATCCGGGGAGACGACCGAGGTCGCAGTCCGGATCTGCGGCGATCTGGTCGCACGGGTCGACCTACTGCTCGACCTGGGTCTCGGGTATCTCAGCCTCGGGCGCCGCTCGACGACCCTGTCGCCCGGCGAGGCGCAGCGCCTGCGGATCGCCACCCAGCTGCGCTCGGGGCTGTTCGGCGTCGTCTATGTCCTCGACGAACCCTCCGCGGGCCTGCACCCGGCTGACGCGGAACCACTACTGGACGTGCTGGACCGCCTCAAGGCCGCGGGCAACTCGCTGTTCGTCGTGGAGCACGACATGGACGTGGTACGGCGGGCGGACTGGGTGGTCGACATCGGCCCCGGCGCGGGCAAGGGGGGCGGACGCGTGCTGTACAGCGGCCCGGTCGCCGGTCTTGAGCGGGTCGGGGAGTCGGCCACGAGCCAGTACTTGTTCGGGCGCGCCCAGCCGCTCGATCACCGCCCGCGCACACCGCACGGGTGGCTGCACCTGAGCGGCGTCTCCCGCCACAATCTGCACGATGTGTCCGTCGACGTACCGCTCTGCGTACTGACGGCGGTGACGGGCGTGTCCGGTTCCGGAAAGTCGACGCTGGTGACGCAGGTACTCGCCGAGGTCGTCCGCGGCCACCTCGGACTCGTACCCGAGGAGCCCGACGAGGCGCAGCTGGAAGTCGACGTCCAGGACGCGTCGGGGGTCGAGTCGTTCGACCGGCTGGTCCGGGTCGACCAACGGCCCATCGGCCGAACTCCCCGGTCCAACCTGGCCACGTACACGGGAATGTTCGACGCGGTGCGCAAGCTGTACGCCGCGACGGACGGGGCCAGGGCGCGAGGTTACTCGGCCGGGCGATTCTCCTTCAACGTGCCCGAAGGGCGGTGCGAGACCTGCCAGGGCGAAGGATTCGTCGCGGTGGAAATGCTGTTCCTGCCCGGCACCTACGCGCCGTGCCCGACCTGCGAGGGTGCCCGCTACAACGCCGAAACGCTGGAAGTCACCTACCGCGGCAAGAACATCGCGGAAGTGCTGGCGCTGTCCGTCGACGCCGCCGCCGAGTTCCTGTCCGCCGTCCCGGCCGCCTCCCGCAGTCTGGAGACGTTGCGCGAGGTGGGACTGGGGTACCTGCGGCTGGGCCAGCCCGCGACGGAACTCAGCGGTGGTGAGGCGCAACGCATCAAACTGGCCACGGAACTGCAGCGAGCCCGCCGCGGGCACGCGCTCTACCTGCTCGACGAGCCGACGGCGGGGCTGCACCCCTCGGACATCGCGCTACTGCTGCGACAGCTGCACCGGCTTGTCGACGCCGGCAACACGGTCGTCCTCGTCGAGCACGACCTGGACACGATCGCCACCGCCGACTGGGTCATCGACCTCGGGCCGGGCGGCGGCGACGCGGGCGGGCGGGTAGTCGCAGCGGGCCCGCCGGCCAAGGTGGCGAGGGCCCGCCGCAGCGCCACCGCGCCCTATCTCGCGGCCCGGCTCGCGCGCTCCTGACGACGGCGCAAGGGGCTGAGCACCGGTCAGCCGGATTCGGGGCACCGAGTCGTACGCGTCGCCATGCTGCGTTCCAGCTTACGGCGGGTATCGCTCGCGAGGTGTCCCGTCTGGGCCCATTCCACCGGATCCGAGGCGGGCCGGGTGTGCCGGCGGCTGGTGTCGCGCCACGGGCACGTGCCACTGCAACGGCCGTTACGCGCGTTGACGCCGGATCACGGCTCACGTTCGGCACGGACCACCACCAGCTCTTCCTTCTCTTCCCCTGGAGCTATCAGTCCCCGCGCCTTCAGCCACGCCGACCGCAGGCGCAGCACAGGCCCGAAGGGGATATAGCGGCGCCCGACGACCGCGACGCGCAGTCCGGCGTGACGTAGCCGGCTCAGGGTGCGCTCGACACCGCAGACGGTCGACTGGACCAGAAGTAGGACTCCTCCCGGGGTGAGCAGCGGTGGCGCGTCCGCACAGACCCGGTCAAGCAGAGCGCGGCCAAGTCGGACCCCGCATCCCACGCCCGCGCCCGCCCCCGGGTCGGGAGATCTGCTCGCGGAGACGGCACGTACGGCGGATTGGCCATGATCAGGTCGAAGCGATGACTTCTCACTGGTTCCGTGAGATCGCCGCGCAGCACTCTGATCCGCAATCCCTTGAGGCGAGCGTTGAACCACGTGGTGCACACCGCGCTCACGGATGCGTCCACGGCCGTCACCTGTGTCGCGCCGCGTTCGGCGGCGGCGAGCGCCAGCGCCCCGCTTCCCGCCCCGAGATCGAGGACATCGGCAGCGAAAAGAGGCTCCCGCTGCATCGCGTCCTTGAGCAGGCAGGTGTCGTCCTGCGGGCGGTACACCCCCGGGGCTGCACAAAAACCACCCGTGTGGTTACCCGCGTGTCTGCAATCAAACGAGCGGCGTTTTGCGAGCGGGACTATCGCCACACCGGACTGCCGTCGAGGGAAGTCAGCATGTCGCGTGGGTCGCCGTACACGGCGACCGCGCCCGCCTCCTCCAGCTCGGCGCGGCTGATGCCGCCGGAGAGGACCGCCACGCAGGGCACCCCCGCCTTCCCTGCGGCCTCGATGTCCCAGACGGTGTCTCCCACGAATACCGCCCGGTCAGCAGGAACGCCCGCTCGATCCAGGGCCTGCGTGACCAGGTCGGGCGCCGGTTTGCTCGCTGAGACGTCGTCCTTGCAGGTGGCGTCCGCGATGACATCGTCGGCGTCGAGGGCGGCCCGCATCACGGCGAGTTCCTTGCCGTCGGCTGAGGTGGCCAATACGACCCGGAAGCCCCGGGCCGCCACAGCCCGCAGCAGGTCGGCAGCACCCTCCAGAGGGGCGAGCGCGGGACCGTAGGCGCCGTACAGAGCCTTGTGGGCGTCGCTGATCGCGTCATCCTCGCTGCGGTCACGATCCTTGCCCAACAGGCGCTCCAGCAGGTGGTCGGAACCCATCCCGATGCAGCGGTGGATGTTCGCCATTGACACCACGTGCCCGGCCTGCCGAAACGCCTCCCACCACGACACCACGTGGAGATAATTGGTGTCCACAAGCGTGCCGTCCATGTCGAACAGCGCAGCGCGCTCGACGTCGTCCCTCATGATGGCCGCTCCTTCCCTTCAGCTACCGCAGTGGTTCATGCCAAGGCGGCTACCCGTCATCTCCGACACGGACGCACGCTTCCGCTCCGCGATCCAACGGCCAGCCAGCACCTGTGTCAGGGCACGCGCTACCACTTTGAATCACTCAGGCGGCGTAACGCACCACGAGCACCCCGGGTGAGGCCCCTCCCCTCAGCCCCCGGTAGCGAAAACCCCAACGGTGGCCCCGGGCCGAGCGGAATCACCCACCCACTCTCCGGAAATACCGGTCACGATTGCGGGTAGCAGATCACCGATGGCCTCAAATTGATCACGTAGGGGCGAACAAGATGCCTGCAGGATCGAGCCCGAAGCGCGAGCGGCAGTACGAGCACATCAAGGACAGCGCCAAGGACCGGGGCGAGAGCGAGAAGCGCGCCAAGGAGATCGCCGCCCGTACAGTCAACAAAGAACGCGCCCGGGCGGGCGAGTCCAAGACCGCCAGCCGCTCCTCCACCGAGGACATGTCCTCGGGCAAGCGCGGCGGACAACGCTCCGGCAAGGGCTCCCAGGGGCCCACACGCGACCAGCTCTACGCCGAAGCCAAGCGCCGCAACGTCGACGGCCGCTCCCACATGAACAAGGCCGAACTCCAACGCGCCCTCGGCGACAACTGAGCGCACGCAGGTCAACCAGCGGAGGACATCATGCTCATCCTCGGCATCAGCCTGCTGATCATCGGCTTCCTCACCGGCATCTCGATCCTGTGGACCATCGGGATCATCCTAGTGATCATCGGCCTCGTGCTCTGGGTGCTGGGCGCCGTGGGGCACAGCGTCGGCGGGCGCAAGCACTACTGGTAGGCCACGCAGATTCGGATCGTTCGCCGCACCGGAGGCCGTGGGGGCCCCCCCGGGGGGGGGGCC
>NZ_JBEXYN010000045.1:0-64604 GCF_040630935.1 Streptomyces sp. NPDC005722 | reverse complement strand
CCAACTCCCACCCCCTACACCTACCCCCCCCCCGCGCCACCCTCTCCCTCCACCACCCCCTGCCGCGCTGGCGGCCGCAGCCCCACGCCCCCCGGCCTCCGGGATCCGGAACGGCGTACCGCACGCCCCGCAGACGATCGGCGCCTGCGCGAGCACGGACGGCACGACCCGGACGTTGCGTCCGCAGTCGCAGACCGCCTTCACCCGTACGCCTCCGCCCGAGGACCCGTGCCGGGCGGCGGGCCCGCGGAAACTGCGGGCGGTGTCGGCGGCGGTCGCCGCGGTGTGCGCTCTGAGGGCGCGCTGCAGCCGGTCGATCGTCGCCCGGTAGCGCTTCTTGGTGTCCGGGCGCAGTTGGACCAGGGAGAAGCCGCTGCTGGGGTGCGGCTCCTCGGAGTGGTCCAGGCCGAGCTCGTCGGCGATGGCCAGGAATCGACGGTTGTGGTAGCGGCCCGCCCGCGAGGTGTCCCGGACGCCGCGTGCGGCGGCGACTCCGTGGACGGCCTCGTGCAGCAGGCGCTCGAAGGAGAGCTCCGTGCCGCACGCGGACGAGGACTCTCCGATCAGGGACTCGGGGGCGGCCAGGTCGGGCAGTTCGGGATGGTGCCGTTGAATGTCGGCCCATGCGACTGCCAGCTCGGCGGCGAGGACTGGTGGTGTCGTGCTCACGTCGTGACAACGAGCCGGGGGCGCCCTGTGTTCCGATACCGGGCCATCCCAAATATTTTGCACGTACTAGTCAGTTCCGGATGATGCGTACGGCTGAGGGCGGGTGCGGAGGACAGTGGAGAAGTCACGCACCCGCCTCAAGCATGGACGTACTGCCGATTACGTACGTCGCTTTTCGGTCAGCTGACGGTCAGTATGCCCGCGCGACGATCGCGACGGTACCCGGCGCGTCGTCCGCTTCCGGAACGCCGCCGTCCTCGGTGAGGAGGCAGCGCACGGACACGCCCTGCTCGGCCAGCTTGGCCTCGCCCTCCGGGCCCAGGTCCGCCCACGGGATGCGGCCCCAGCCGGTGGCTGCGGCCTCGGCGGCCTCGGCGATCGTCCTGACGTCCACGGTGCGGGACTCGCGGCGCTCGCGGGACTGGCGCAGCAGCGTGGCCTGGTCCTCCTCCAGCACCTTGGGCAGCAGCGCGGCCAGCTCGTCGATCGCCACCGGCTCCTTGCCGCCGGGGACGCGGCGGGCGAGCATCGCGGTGCCGTTCTCCAGGTCGCGCGGGCCGACCTCGACCCGGACGGGCACGCCCTTGAGCTCCCAGTCCACGGCGCGCCGGCCGAACGGGGTGTCGGTGCGCACGTCGACCTGGACGCGCACGCCCGCGGCCTTGAGCCGGTCGCCGATCTCGCGGACCTTGGCGACGACCTCGTCGTCGCCCTTGATCGCCAGGACGACGGCCTGCACCGGCGCGAGCCGCGGCGGCACGCGCAGTCCGTTGTCGTCGCCGTGGGACATGATCAGGCCGCCGACCATGCGGGTCGACACGCCCCAGGAGGTCTGCCAGACCAGCTCCTGCTGCCCCTCCTTCGAGAGGTAGGAGGTGTTGAAGGCCTTGGCGAAGTTGGTGCCCAGCTCGTGGCTGGTGCCCAGTTGCAGGGCCTTGCCGTCGCCCATCATGCCCTCGAGGGTGAGGGTGTTGACGGCGCCGGCGAAGCGCTCGCGGGCGGTCTTGCGGCCGAGGACGACGTCGATGCCCAGGACGTCGGTCATGAAGTCGCCGTACACGTCGCGGTGGATCATCGCGGCGTACTCGCGGGCGTCCTCGTAGGTGGCGTGCGCGGTGTGCCCCTCCTGCCACAGGAACTCACTCGTACGGAGGAAGAGCCGCGAGCGCATCTCCCAACGGACCACGTTGGCCCACTGGTTGATGAGCAGGGGCAGGTCGCGGTAGCTCTGCACCCACTTGGAGAAGTACTCGTTGATGATCGTCTCGGAGGTGGGCCGGACGACGACCGGCTCCTCCAGCTCCTTGCCGCCGCCGTGGGTGACCACGGCGAGCTCCGGCGCGAAGCCCTCGACGTGCTCGGCCTCCCGGGTCAGGTAGGACTGCGGGATGAAGAGCGGGAAGTACGCGTTCTGGGCGCCCGCCTCCTTGATCCGCGCGTCCATCTCCTGCTGCATCCGCTCCCACAGCGAGTACCCGTACGGCCGGATGACCATGGTGCCGCGCACCGGGCCGTTGTCGGCCAGCTCGGCCTTGTTGATCAGGTCCTGGTACCAGCGCGGGAAGTCGTCCGCCTGGGGCGTGAGTACGGGAGCCTTTGCCATGCCGCAGATGGTACGGGGACAGCGGCACCGGACGTGAATCGGCGTGGTCGGGAATCGGCCCAATCCTCACCTTCAAACCTCTGGACTACGGCCCGGAAGGGGAGTTGTCTGGCTCCGGGGGCATGCGCGGCGTGACGGAGGACATGCGTGGCGTAACCGGGGGGCGTACGAGGAAGGCTTTCGGCGAGACGGCGACGCGGCTGATTGGGGCGCTCGATGACACCTACGCTCGCACGGCACCCACGAACACACCGGACCGACGGCAGGGCGCGTGACTGGGCGGAGATCCAGGAGCGGATGCTCGTACCGCTCTACGAGGCGGTGCACGAGCGGTTGGAGGTCGGCCCCCGCACCCGGCTGCTCGGCGTGGGGTGCGGATCGGGGCTCGCGCTGCTGATGGCCTCGGCCCGCGGCGCGACCGTCACCGGGTGCGACCCGGACGAACGGCGTCTGGCACTGGCCCGGCAGCGGCTGCTGCCCGAGCCGCAGTGGGGCGCGCCAGTACGGTCACGCGGGCGCACCCGGCTCGTGCCGGGCGGCCCGGAGGAGGTCACGCTGCCGGACGGGGCACCGTTCACCATGGTCACCGCCCTCGACCCGGGGACGGCACCGGCGACGCTGGTCCCGGCGCTGCGGGCCGCGGCGGGCCTGGCCGAGCGGGGCACCCCGGTCGTGCTGGCCGGCTGGGGACCGCCCGAGCGCTGCGCCACCGGGCGGGTGCTGCGGGTCGCGTCCCGGCTGGCCGAGCCGCGCGGCACCGCGCTCGAGGCCGCGGTCCGGCTCAGCGGCCGGGACGACCTGGAGGACCTGGCGCGGGACGCGGGACTGCGCCCGGACGGCTCGGGGCGGGTGTCCTGCCCGTTCGGCTACCCCGACATGGACAGCGCGGTGCGCGGCCTGGTGTCGACCGGGCTCTTCGACGCCGCCGTGGCCGCCACCGACGAGGACCAGGTGCGCAAGGAACTGCGCGAGGCGCTG
The DNA here is from genome assembly GCF_040630935.1 of Streptomyces sp. NPDC005722. Taxonomy (NCBI): domain Bacteria; kingdom Bacillati; phylum Actinomycetota; class Actinomycetes; order Kitasatosporales; family Streptomycetaceae; genus Streptomyces; species Streptomyces sp. NPDC005722. The sequence continues at coordinate 61,354 of NZ_JBEXYN010000045.1, read as the reverse complement.
CACGCGTACCGGCGCACGGACGGCACGGTGCGGATGGAGAACGTCTTCCGCTACCTGGTGGCCCGGGTGTAGCCCGGATGCCCCCGCGCGACGGCGGCCGCGACCTCGGCGGCGGCCACGCGGCTGCGGCGGTTACTCGGCGGCCTTCGCGAGCCGCGGGATGCCCGCCGCCTCGTAGGCCTCGTTCTCCTCCAGCGTCTCGGCCTCCAGGAGCCGCTCCGCGAGGGCGTCCAGTTGCTCGCGGTGCCGGTCCAGCAGCCGGCAGGCCGTCCCGTAGCACTCGTCGACGATCCTGCGCATCTCGGTGTCGATCACGTCGAGGGTGGCGGGGGCGGCGGACAGTCCGTAGGGCTGCTGGGAGTCGGCGGGGATCGCGGAGAGCGGGCCGACCTTCTCGCTCATGCCCCAGCGGCCGACCATGCCCCGGACGACGTTGGTGACCTGTTCGAGGTCGTTCTCGGCGCCGGTGGTGATCACCCCGAAGACGACGTGTTCGGCGGCCATGCCGCCGAGCGCGCCGATGATCCGGCCGCGCAGGTACTCCTCGGTGTACGCGTAGCGGTCGGAGTCGGGGGTGGAGAGGGTGACGCCGAGGGCGCGGCCGCGCGGCACGATGGTGATCTTGCGTACGGGGTCGGCGCCCGGGTGCAGCATGCCGAGCAGGGCGTGCCCGGACTCGTGGTAGGCGGTGCGGCGGCGCTCCTCGGCGGGCATGACGAGCGGGCGTGCCGCGCCCAGTTGCACCTTCTCCAGGGCGTCGGAGAGCTCGCCCTGCCCGACGGCGCCCTTGCCGCGCTTGACCGCGAGCAGCGCGGCCTCGTTGGCGAGGTTGGCGAGCTCCGCGCCCGTCATCCCCGGCGTCGCGCGGGCCACGGCGGTCAGGTCGATGCCGCTCTCCAGGGGGACCTGCCGCAGGTGGATGCGGAGGATGGACTCGCGGCCCGTGCGGTCGGGCGGGCTGACGTGGACGACGCGGTCGAACCGGCCGGGCCGGGTCAGGGCCGGGTCCAGGACGTCGGGCCGGTTGGTGGCGGCGATGACGACGACGCCCTCGGAACCGGAGAAGCCGTCCATCTCGGTGAGGATCTGGTTGAGGGTCTGCTCGCGCTCGTCGTGGCCGCCGATGCCGCCCGCGGCGCCGCGGGCGCGGCCGATGGTGTCGATCTCGTCGATGAAGATGATCGCCGGGGCGACCTTGCGGGCCTCGGCGAACAGCTCCCGCACCCGGCCGGCGCCGACGCCCACGATCATCTCGATGAACTCCGAGGCGGAGGCGGAGAAGAACGGCACGTCCGCCTCGCCGGCCACGGCGCGGGCGAGCAGGGTCTTGCCGGTGCCGGGCGGTCCCGCGAGCAGCACGCCGCGCGGCATCCGCGCCCCGAGCGCCCGGTAGGCCTGCGGGCGCTTGAGGAAGTCGACGACCTCGTTGAGCTCGGCCTCCACCTCGTCGATGCCCGCCACGTCGGCGAAGGTCGTACGGCGGCCGAGCTCGGGGACGACCGGCCGCGGCGGGCCCCTGCGGCCGATGCCGCCCAGTCCGCCGAGCCCGCCCGCGAGCTTGCTCATCCGACGGGAGACGTAGAGCCACAGCACGACCAGCAGCAGCACGGGGGCGAGCGAGAGCAGCAGGTTGTAGAGCAGCCCGCGCTGCTGGACCACGGGTTCCGCGGTGACGGTGACCCCGTTCTTCGACAGGGTCGCCCACAGGTCGTCGTCGGCGAAGACCGGCCGCTGGGTCTTGAACTGCATGTACGTGCCCTCGGCCGCGCCGGGCACGTCCTGCTTCTTCTTGAGCTGCCCCTCGATGGAGTCGCCCTTGGAGTAGATCTTCGAGATGTTGTCCCGGTCGAGCTGCCGGTCGAACTCGGTGTACGAGATCGTCGTCGGCCGGGGCCCGGTGAAGAACGAGAGCACCAGGTCGGTGATGAGGAAGACGACGAGCGCCGTCAGGATCATGCCGCCCCAGCCGCCCATGCGGCGTCGTCGCCGGGTGGGCGGCGAGGGTGGCGCGCCCTCCGTCCGCCATGGGTCGTCCGGATTCTGCCGGGGCGGTACGGGATTGCCCATATCCCGACCATAAGGACAGCGCCGCTCCGGCGCCCCTCAGGCCCCGGGCCACTCCTCGGCGGTCAGCGCGAAGCGCTCGTGGTCGCGCCAGGCGTCGTTCAGGTAGAGCATGCGCGGTGTGAAGCCCTCGTGGCGGAAGCCGAGGCGCCTGGCCATCGCGACGGACCGCTCGTTCTCCGGCTGCACGTTGATCTCCAGCCGGTGCAGGCCCAGGCCGTGCGGTTCGGGGGCGAAGCAGCGGTCGACGACCAGACGCAGCCCCTCGCTCATCCGCCCGGTGCCGGCGAAGGGCACGTAGCTGTCGTAGCCCAGGCTGGCGTTGCGGAAGCGCCCCATGACGATGTTGGCCACGTTGCACTTGCCGACGATCCCGCCGCTCTCCTCGTCGAGGATCAGGAACGTCCGCAACACGGGTCCCTGGCGCCGCAGCAGTTCGGGCAGCCCGTCCGGTTCGACCGGGTTCCACCGGCCCACGTGGCCGGCGGAACGCAGCACCGCCTCCCGGTACGCGGGGGCGTCGGCCGGCTCCGGGGGGCGGATGTGTACGCGCATGGATCCATGATGCACGCGTGACGGCGGCTCCCCCTCCCCGGGGGACGCCGCCGTCGTACGCGCTTCGGGCCGGATCAGCCCATGAACTTCTTGAACTCGTCGGGCAGTTCGAAGTTCTGGCCGTCCTGGCCGGCCGGCAGGCCGAAGGCGCCGCCGGCCTGCTGCTCGCGGCGCTCGGCGTCGGCCTTCGCCTGCTCGGCCCGCTTGAGCGGGTTGCCGCTCTGCCGCTTGCCCTTGGCCTTCTTCTGCTGCTTCTTCTGACGGGCGCCACCGCCCAGGCCCGGCATGCCGGGCATCCCCGGGATACCGCCCTGGGCCATCCGGGACATCATCTTGCGGGCCTCGAAGAACCGCTCCACCAGGCTCTTCACGGCGCTGACGTCCACACCGGAACCGCGGGCGATGCGGGCCCGGCGGGAGCCGTTGATGATCATCGGGTCCTGGCGCTCGCCCGGCGTCATCGACTTGATGATCGCGGCCGTGCGGTCCACGTCGCGCTCGTCGAGGTTGTTGATCTGGTCCTTGATCTGGCCCATGCCGGGGAGCATGCCGAGCAGCTTGGAGATCGAGCCCATCTTGCGGACCTGCTCCATCTGCTGGAGGAAGTCGTCGAGGGTGAACTCCTTGGGACCCTTGGCCAGCTTCTCGGCCATCTTCTGGGCCTCGGCCTGGCTGAAGGTCTGCTCGGCCTTCTCGATCAGGCTGAGGACGTCGCCCATGCCCAGGATGCGCGAGGCCATCCGGTCGGGGTGGAAGGCGTCGAAGTCGTCCAGCTTCTCGCCGTTGGAGGCGAACATGATCTGGCGGCCGGTGACGTGCGCGATGGACAGCGCGGCACCACCGCGGGCGTCGCCGTCGAGCTTGGAGAGCACCACGCCGTCGAAGCCGACGCCGTCGCGGAAGGCCTCCGCGGTGTTGACCGCGTCCTGGCCGATCATGGCGTCGACGACGAAGAGGATCTCGTCCGGCTGCACGGCGTCGCGGATGTCCGCGGCCTGCTGCATCATCTCGGCGTCGATGCCGAGGCGGCCGGCGGTGTCGACGACGACGACGTCGTAGTGCTTGGTGCGCGCGTGCTCGAGCGAGTCCTTGGCGACCTGGACCGGGTCACCCACGCCGTTGCCCGGCTCCGGCGCGAAGACCGCGACGCCCGCCCGCTCGGCGACGACCTGGAGCTGGTTGACGGCGTTGGGACGCTGGAGGTCGGCCGCGACGAGCAGCGGGGTGTGGCCCTGGCCCGCCAGCCAGCGGCCGAGCTTGCCCGCCAGGGTGGTCTTACCGGCACCCTGCAGACCGGCCAGCATGATGACGGTCGGGGGCTGCTTGGCGAAGCGCAGCCGCCGCGTCTCACCGCCGAGGATGCCGACGAGCTCGTCGTTGACGATCTTGATGACCTGCTGGGCGGGGTTGAGGGCCTGGGACACCTCGGCCCCGCTCGCCCGCTCCTTGACCTGCTTGATGAAGGCACGGACCACCGGCAGCGCGACATCCGCCTCCAGCAGCGCGATGCGGATCTCGCGCGCCGTGGCGTCGATGTCCGCCTCCGAGAGGCGGCCCTTGCCCCGGAGGTTCTTGAACGTCGCTGCGAGGCGGTCGGAAAGGGTGTCGAACACGTCGGTCGCGGATCCTCAGGTCGGGGGCGGGTGATAGGTCGTCCTCAAGGGTATCCGCCCGGCCCGCGAATGGTCTCCACCGCGTCAGCGCAGGGCCCGCTCCACCTGGTCGGCCACCTCGGCCGCGCCTACGTCGGGGAGCGGAGCGCCGGCGGTGTCGGTGACGTAGAACGCGTCCACCGCGTTGGCGCCGAGCGTGCTGATCCGGGCGGACCTGACATTCACTCCGGTGGACTCCAGGGCCCGGCCGATGCGGTGCAGCAGCCCCGGGGCGTCGTGGGCGCGGACCTCGATGACGGTGGCGGCGGTGGAACTGCCGGGGGCGACGGCCACCCGGGGCGGCGGGGGCGTGACCCCGCGGCGGCGGGGATAGGCGGACTCGCGTTCCGCCAGGCGCGCCTCGATGTCCAGGGAGCCCGCGAAGGCCCGGGCGAAGTCGTTGCGCAGCCGTGCCGCCTCGGGCAGCGAGCCGTACTCGGCGGCCACCCGCCAGCGCAGGAGGGTCACCGGGCCCTCGCCGATGGGGTCGACCGTTCGCAGGTCGGCGGCGCGGACGGTGAGCCGGTGCAGGGCCAGCACGCCGGCCGCCGCGGCGAGCAGCCCGGGGCGGTCGGGGACCGCCAGGAGCAGTTCCACGCCGACGGGCTCGGGCTCGTCCTCCGCGGTCCGCGGGGCGGTCCCGTCGGGGTCGGGCTCGGCCTGGGCGTGCAAGGCGATGACCGGGCCCCCGGTGCGCGCCGCCTCGACGGCCAGGCGCTCCTCCTCGGCGGTGGGCTCGCGGTCGGCGGGCTCGGGCACCGCCCCGCTGGTCAGGACGGCGGCGACCCGCTTGACCAGGTCGCCGACGAGCGAGGAGCGCCAGGCGCTCCAGGCCGCGGGGCCGGTGGCGAGCGCGTCCGCCTCGGTCAGCGCGTGCAGCAGTTCCAGCGTCTCGCCGTCGCGCACGGCGTCGGCGACGCCCTGCACGGTGGCGGGGTCGTCCAGGTCGCGCCGGGTCGCGGTGTCGATCAGCAGCAGGTGGTGGCGGACGAGCAGGGCCAGTGTCGCCACGTCGGCGCGGCCGAAACCGAAACGGGCCGCGACGTCCCGGGCGATGACCTCGCCGGCCTCGGAGTGGTCGCCGGGCCAGCCCTTGCCGATGTCGTGCAGCAGTGCGGCGATGAGCAGCAGGTCGGGGCGGCCGACCCGGCGGGTCAGGCGCGAGGCGCGCACCGCGCACTCGATGAGGTGCCGGTCGACGGTCCAGATGTGCACGGCGTTGCGCTGCGGGCGGCAGCGGACCCGTTCCCAGTCGGGGAGCAGCCGGGTGATCATGCCCTCGGCCTCCAGGGCCTCCCACACCTGGACGGTGGACTCCCCCGCGCCGAGCAGGGTGACGAGCTGTTCGCGGGCCTCGGCGGGCCACGGCACCGGCAGCGGCCGGGTGGCCTGGGCCGCGCTCAGCCGGCGGACCGCGTGCAGCGACAGCGGTACGCCGTGCTCGGCGGCGGCCGCCGCGGCGCGCAGCGGCAGCACCGGGTCGCGCTCGGGCCTGGCCGTGAGCGCGAGGACGGCCTCGCCCTCGTGCTCCACGACGCCCTCGGCGAGTGGGGTGCGCTCGGGGGCGTTCCCCTGCTCGGGACGGGAGCGGCCGAGCAGCCCGCGCCTCCGGGGGCGCGTCTGGCGGGAGCGCAGGACCCGGCCGACCTCGCGCCAGGTGACGTCGAAGGCGTAGCCGACGGTGCGGGCCGCCTCGTACACCTGGCGCAGCAGCGCGTCGGCGTCCAGCAGCCCGAGCGCGTCGGCGACCTGGTCCTGCTCCTGCAGGGCCAGCCGGTCGGTGGCACGGCCCGTCACCAGGTGGAGTGCGTCACGGGCGTCGAGCAGCCGGGTACGGGCCTCCTCCAGGCCCTCGCGGGGCGCGTCGGCGAGCCAGGACGCGGCGACGGCGCGCAGCGCGGTCGCGTCGCGCAGCCCGCCGCGGGCCTCCTTGAGGTCGGGCTCCAGCAGGTACGAGAGCTCGCCGTGGCGTTCGGCGCGCTCCTGGCACAGCTCTTGGAGCGCGGGGAGCCGCTTGGGGGCCTGGTTGCGCCAGTCGGCGAGGACGGCGGTGCGCAGGGAGGCGGTGAGGGCGGTGTCGCCCGCGATGTGGCGGGCGTCGAGGAGGCCGAGCTGGACCTTGAGGTCCTCGGCGGCGGTCCCGCGGGCCTCGGCGGGGGTGCGGACGGAGTGGTCGAGGGCGACGCCGAGGTCCCAGACCGGGTACCAGATCCCGTCGGCGAGGCCGGCGACGTCACCGGGCCCGGCGGAGCCGTCGTGGAGCAGCAGCAGGTCGAGGTCGCTGCGCGGGGAGAGCTCGCCCCTGCCGTAGCCGCCGACGGCGACCAGCGACCAGCCCCGGGCCCCGGTCCGGTCGGCCGCACCGCGGGCGAGGTCGGCGAGCCAGCCGTCGGTGAGGGCGGCCAGCGCCTTGCGCCGCGGCGGCCCGGACGGTCCCCCGCCGTTCAGGAGGGCCAGCCGGGCCGCCGCGTAGCCTGCGGGGGCGTGTCCGTCGGGGGCTTTCGCGTCGACGTTCTCCGTCACACTGTCTCCAGTCGCAGGCCGTGCGGCGGAACCGCCCGGTTTCGGTGGTGCGGAAGGGGCGCGGCCGGTCTCCCGGCCGCGCCCCCCGCGTCCTCAGAGTGCGTCCGGGCCGCGCTCCCCGGTCCGGACCCGTACGGCGGTCTCGACGGGGATGCTCCAGACCTTGCCGTCACCGATCTTGCCGGTGCGGGCCGCCTTGACGACGACGTCGATCAGCTGGTCCGCGTCGCCGTCCTCGACGAGCACCTCGATGCGGATCTTGGGCACGAGGTCGACGGTGTACTCGGCACCGCGGTAGACCTCGGTGTGGCCGCGCTGGCGGCCGTAGCCGCTGGCCTCGGTGACCGTCAGGCCCTGGACGCCGAAGGCCTGCAGGGCCTCCTTGATCTCGTCCAGCCGGTGCGGCTTCACGACCGCGGTGATGAGCTTCACGCGTCCACCTTCTTCGACGGGGCGTCGGTCACCTGGGTGCCGCTGCCGCTGCTGCTGTCCAGGGAGGAGAGGGCGGCCCTGACCGCGCCGGCCACGCCCGCGAAGTCGTAGCCGGTCTCCGCGTGCTCGGCCTGGTCGATGCCGGCGACCTCGGTCTCCTCGCTGACGGTGAATCCGATCACCAGGTCGATCAGCTTGGCAAGGATCGCCGAGGCGACCAGCGAGTATGCCAGGACCACGCCGACGCCCAGGAACTGCTTCCACAGCTGGTCGAAGCCGCCGCCGTAGAAGACGCCCTTGGCGGTCTGGCCGACCCCGCCGGTGGCGAAGAAGCCGATGAGCAGGGAGCCGACGATGCCGCCGACCATGTGCACGCCGACCACGTCGAGGGAGTCGTCGAAGCCGAACCTGAACTTCAGGCCGACCGCGGCGGCGCAGGCCACACCGGCGATGGCGCCGACCGCGATGGCCCCGAGCGGACTGACCGAGCCGCAGGCCGGGGTGATGGCGACCAGGCCGGCGACCGCTCCGGAGGCGGCACCCAGGGTGGTGAAGGAGCCGTGCCTGATCCTCTCGTAGGCGAGCCAGCCGAGCATCGCGGAGGCGGTGGCGACCTGGGTGTTGGTGAAGGCCACGGCCGCGACGCCGTCGGAGGCGAGCCAGGAGCCGGCGTTGAAGCCGAACCAGCCGAACCACAGCAGACCGGCGCCGAGCATGACCAGCGGCAGGTTGTGCGGCCGGAACGGGTCCTTCTTGAAGCCCACGCGCTTGCGGATGACGAGGATCACGCCGAGCGCCGCGGCACCGGCGTTGATGTGCACCGCCGTACCGCCCGCGAAGTCGATCACGCCGCGCGTGAAGAGGAAGCCGTCCGAGGCCCAGACCATGTGGGCGACCGGGAAGTACACGACGGTCGCCCACAGGGCCACGAAGAGCGACCAGGCGGTGAACTTCACCCGGTCGGCCAGGGCGCCGCTGATCAGGGCAGGCGTGATGATCGCGAACATCAGCTGGAAGACGGCGAAGACGTAGACCGGGATCGTGTAGCCGTCCCACAGCTGGTTGATCCCGATGTTGCGCATGCCGGCCCACTCGAAGCCGCCGAAGAAGGCGTTGCCGGAGTCGAACGCGACGCTGAAGCCGTAGAGCGTCCACAGCACCGTGACGATGCCGATGGCGATGAAGCTCATCATCAGCATGTTCAGGACGCTCTTGACCCGGACCATGCCGCCGTAGAAGAAGGCCAGGCCGGGGGTCATCACGAGCACCAGTGCCGCGCTCAGCAGCATGAACGCCGTGCTACCGCTGTCGAGCGTGGGCGTGTCTGCGGCAAGCGTCAGAAAGCCTGCTGCCATCGGCGTCTCCTCGTCATCCGAACGGCCCGTGCGGGAAGCGGGCTCGGTGGGCCGGTTTTCGCCATGAGGTTGTCCCAGCCGGGTTTCCGTCGGCGCCATCGGGTGTTTCGTCACCGTGACGAAGAAGTCGTCCGTGTTACGTCGCGATGAACCGCCGCCCCAGCGGGCGCCGCCATGACGACGCCGTCATGACGCCGCGACCCCTCTGGCGGGCCGACGAGCTGTATACGTGCCGCGCGGGCCGGGGTGGACAAACCTCGCCACGCCGTCGAGGGGGCGCGGGAGGACGCACAGGAGGACGAAGCGCCGGTGGACGAGGACCGGCCGCGGCGGGCCACCCGGTTGACCTGGCATGGGGGAGCCGAGTCGGGCTGTCGGGATGGCCGGCCGCGGCCGGGGTGCGGGGCGGACCGCCGGTTCAGGCGGTCTCGGCGACCTCGGGGAGGTCGGCGGCGAGGCGCTCGCTGAGCTGGGCGACCTCGGCGACCTTGCCGAAGTCGCGCAGGGCGGTGTCGGCGGTCTTGCGGATACGGGTGTTCACCCGCTCGGAGCGCACGTGCTTGGCGACGTCGATCGCCTGGACGGTGAGCCCGGCGGCCTCCTCCGGGCTGCGCTGGAGCAGGTGCACGGTGGCCATGCCGATCAGGTTGAGGGCGTAGGCGCGCTGGTGGACGCTGTCCTTCGCGAAGAGGTCGACGGCCCGCTGCATCACCGGGTGGGCCAGCGAGGCGTACGTGGGGCTGCGGCCGGCCACGTACGCCAGGTCGCGGTAGGAGTGGGCGTTCTCGGCGTTGAGTTCGGCCTCGTTGAAGAAGCTGATCCAGTCCGGGTCCTCGGTGGGCCGGGAGTCGGTGTAGGAGTCCTCGGCCATCCGCACGGCGCGGTGGCACTTGCTGACCTGGCCCATGTTGGCGTAGGCGCGGGCCTCCATCGCGTACAGCATCGCCTGGGTGGTGGCGCTCGCGGTGTCCCTGCTGCCGTACTGCGCCAGGTGGATGAGTTCCAGTGCGTCGTCCGGCCGGTCCAGGTGGATCATCTGGCGGCTCATGCTGGACAGGACGAACGCGCCCAGCGGGCGGTCGTCTGCCTCCTTGGCCGCGTGCAGGGCCAGGACCAGGTACTTCTGCGCCGTCGGGTGCAGTCCGACGTCGTACGACATCCAGCCGGCGAGCGCCGCGAGCTCGGCGGTGACGCGGTAGAGGCGCTTGGCGACGGACTGCGGATGGGACTCCTGCAGCAGGTCGGTGACCTCGTGCAGCTGGCCCACCACGGCCTTGCGGCGCAGGCCGCCGCCGCACTGGTTGTCCCACTGCCGGAACATCACCGTGGTGGCCTCCAGCAGCTCCAGCTCGGGCTCGGAGAGCCGGACCCTGCCGCCGGATTCGCGCGGCGGGGGCACGTCGGCGCCGGACGCGGGGGTGGGCACCAGCCAGCGCTGCATCGGCTCGACCAGGGAGGGGCCTGCGGCCAGCGCCAGGGAGGTCCCGAGGAAGCCGCGGCGGCCGAGCATGAGGTCGCTGCGGGAGAACTCGTTGATCAGCTGGACCGTCTGCGGCCCCGCCCACGGCAGGTCCACTCCGGTCGAGGCGGGCGGCTGGTGGGCGGGGCGCAGCCCCAGGTCCTCCACCGGGACGACGGTGCCGAACCGTTCGGAGAACAGCTCGGACAGGATGCGCGGGATGGGTTCGCGCGGTTGCTCGCCGTCCAGCCAGCGGCGCACCCGTGAGGTGTCCGTGCTGACGTGCAGGGCACCCATCTGGCGCGCTCTGCGGTTCACCTGTCGGGCGAGTTCGCCCTTGGACCAGCCACTGCGCACAAACCAAGAGGTCAGCTGCGCGTTGGGCTGCTTGTCCTGTGTGCCGCCCACCGTGACGCCCCCATTCCGTCGCCCAACACCTTCGGGGATGAGGGCCGTTGCCTGCCTGGGCCCCCAGTGCCTCAGTGTCCTACGAGTCTTGCCTCCGGCATACCCGCCGGCCCGCACACTTCCGGGGCTTGCAAACCGAAAGTAATCCTACGATCACCCATCCGGCGATGCCTTCAGCGAAAACGCCACCATTCGCCACCCCTTCGAATGAACTACATGTGCACGCGGAGCGATTCACTTGACACATGCCGATCAGGCACGGGCGTAACCATCGGCAACTGCGACCCGTTGGGGGTGTCATGGGCTTCACGATCGGCAGCATGCGGGAGATGCGCCACATCCGCTCCGGCGCGCGCCGCCGGACGCACGCCTCGGCGTGCACCACCGTGGCGGAGTACACCGGGTTGTGCGGATGGGCGGTGGCGCCGGGTGCGCGCGCCACACGCGGGGGCGGGCAGTGCTCCTGCGGTGACCCGGGGTGCGAGGCACCGGGCGCCCACGCACTGGACTTCGCCGGCGAGGTGCCGGCCGGGGCGACCCTCGAGGAGGCCGTGGCGGCCTGGGAGCACGTCCCGGGCGCGGCGCTGATGCTTCCCGTGGGGCGCACCTTCGACGTGATCGACGTGGCGGAACGATCCGGCGTGCGCGCTCTGGTGCGCCTGGAGCGGATGGGCCTGCGGCTCGGCCCGGTCGTCGCCACCCCGGACGGCCGGGCGCAGTTCTTCGTCGCGCCGGGGGCCGCCGCCGAACTCCCCCACCTGCTGTACCGCATGGGCTGGGACGACGCCGACCTCGACCTGCGCTGCCTCGGGCCGGGCGAGCACGTGACCGCCCCGCCCTCCGACCTCGGCGGCCTGGGCCCGGTCCGCTGGCTGCGGCCGCCGGCGCTGGACGCCGACCGCCAGCCCCCGGAGGCCCGGCTGCTGCTGGGCACGCTGGCGTACGTCTGCCACCGGGACCGCGCGTACGCATGAGCGACGGCGAGGGGCGCACTCCCGGGAGTGCGCCCCTCGTCCGCTGGTCGACCGCTGCCGCCGGCTAGGAGCCGATCAGCGCGTCCACGAAGGCCTCGGGCTCGAACGGGGCGAGGTCGTCCGCCCCCTCCCCCAGGCCGATCAGCTTGACCGGCACGCCCAGCTCGCGCTGGACGGCGACGACGATGCCGCCCTTGGCGGTGCCGTCGAGCTTGGTGAGCACGATGCCGGTGATGTCGACGACCTCGGCGAAGACCCGGGCCTGCACGAGGCCGTTCTGACCCGTCGTGGCGTCCAGGACCAGCAGGACCTCGTTGACCGGGCCGTGCTTCTCCACGACGCGCTTGACCTTGCCGAGCTCGTCCATCAGGCCGGTCTTGGTGTGCAGCCGGCCCGCGGTGTCGATGAGGACCACGTCCGCGCCCTCGGCGATGCCCTCCTTGACCGCGTCGAAGGCGACCGACGCCGGGTCGCCGCCCTCCGGCCCGCGCACGGTGCGCGCGCCCACCCGCTCGCCCCAGGTCTGCAGCTGGTCCGCGGCCGCGGCACGGAAGGTGTCGGCGGCGCCCAGCACGACGCTGCGGCCGTCGGCCACCAGGACGCGCGCGAGCTTGCCGGTGGTGGTGGTCTTGCCGGTGCCGTTGACGCCGACGACCATCAGCACGGCGGGCTGCTCGGCACCGTCCGCGTTCGGCAGCCCGTCCGTGTGGAGGGTGCGGTCCAGGTCCGTGCCGACCAGGGTCAGCAGTTCCTCGCGCAGCAGCTGCCGCAGGTCGGCGGGGGTGCGGGTGCCGAGCACCTTCACCCGGGTGCGCAGCCGCTCCACCAGCTCCTGGGTGGGGGCGACACCGACGTCCGCGGTGAGCAGGGTGTCCTCGACCTCCTCCCAGGTGTCCTCGTCGAGGTGCTCGCGCGAGAGCAACGTGAGCAGGCCCTTGCCCAGCGCGTTCTGCGAGCGCGAGAGCCGGGAGCGCAGCCGTACCAGACGGCCGGCGGTGGGCTCGGGCTGCTCGATCTCGGGGGCGGCCGGGCGCTCCTCCACGATGACGCCGCCTGCGGAGGCGTCCTCGGACTCGGGGAGCTCGACCTCTTCGATGGTCCGGCGGGGCTCGTCCCGCGGGGCCTCCGCCTCGTCGCCGACCTGCGGTTCGGCGGGAGGCGCGGTGATCGTCGGCTGCTCGGTGGGCGGCGCGGGGGGCAGCTGCTTCCTGCGGCGGCTGCCCACCACCAGCCCGCCGGCCGCCAGGATCACGACCAGGGCGATGACTACGGCAAGAATGACGGTTTCCATAACCCGTCCAGTATCGGTCACGCGGCCCGCCCTCCCGGGAGCCACCCGGCGGGCGTCCGCGACTCTGTTCATCTGACGGTTCGTCAGCTAACGTCGGCGCATGCCCGCCACTGTCGTACGTTTCAACCTCGTCGACCCCGCGGCCTCGCCCGGGGCGCTGAGCCACCGCTACCGGGCCGCCCTGGAGATGGCCGCGTACGCCGACGAGCACGGCGTCGCCACCCTCCAGACCGAGGAGCACCACGGCTCCCCCGACGGCTGGCTGCCCTCGCCCCTGACCTTCGCGGGGGCCGTCCTCGGCGCGACGCGCCGGATCGCGGTCACCGTCTCCGCGCTGATCGGGCCGCTGTACGACCCCCTGCGGCTGGCGGAGGACCTGGCGGTGCTCGACCACGTCGGCGGCGGGCGGCTGGTCACCGTCGCCGGCATCGGCTACCGCCCCGAGGAGTACGCGGCCCTCGGGGTCGACTGGCACCGGCGCGGCGCCCTCCAGGACGAACTGCTGGACACGCTCCTGAAGGCGTGGACCGGTGAGCCCTTCGTCTTCCGCGGCCGGACGGTCCGGGTCACGCCCCGCCCGCACAGCTCGCCGCACCCGCTGCTGATCGTCGGCGGAAGTTCGCGCGCCGCGGCGCGCCGGGCGGCCCGTTTCGGTCTGCCGTTCTTCCCCAGCGCCCACCTGCCGGAGCTGGAGGCGTACTACCGGGAGCAGCTCGCCGAGCACGGCACGGAGGGCTGGTGCCTGATGCCCCCGCCGCAGGTGCCGCTGCTCCACCTGTCCGAGGACCCCGACCGCACCTGGGCCGAGCACGGCGGCAGGCTGTTCCACGAGGCCGCCACCTACGCGTCCTGGCAGTCCGCCGGCATCCACTCGGCGGTGCGCTCGACGGCCGCCTCCCCGGAGGAACTGCGCCGCGAGGGCGTCTACCGCGTGGTCACCCCCGACGAGTGCGTCGCCTTCGCGGAGGCGAGCACCGACCCGGCCGCCGCGCTCGTGCTGCACCCGCTGTGCGGGGGGATGCCGGTCGAGGAGGGCTGGCGGAGCCTGCGGCTGTTCGCGGAACAGGTGCTGCCCCGGCTCAAGGACTGATCCGGCTCGGCGATCCGCCCGGCCCAGATCGGGAAGCGGGGCGACTCGGGGATGGCGAACGACAGCAGGCCGTACAGGACGGCGTGCACGATCATCACGCCGAGCACGACCCGCCACGCCTCGACCCCCAGCAGCTCACCGCGGTGGTCGCCGTCGGCGGCGTGGAGCAGCCCCCGGTTGACGAGCTGGGAGACGGCGGTGCCGATCACGATCGCGGCCGCGGTACGCGGCAGCCGCGACCTCGGCGATGCAGGCGGGGTCGATCACCGCCCGATCAGCGCGATGGCGACGACCTGTCTTTCGTTCACCACGTGAAGTCGGCGGTCGATCAGGCCTTGAGGCGCTGGCTGATCACCTTCGACACGCCGTCGCCCTGCATGGACACGCCGTACAGCGCGTCGGCGACCTCCATCGTCCGCTTCTGGTGGGTGATGACGATCAGCTGCGAGCTCTCCTGCAGCTCCCGCATGATGCGGATCAGCCGCTGCAGGTTGGTGTCGTCCAGCGCGGCCTCGACCTCGTCCATCACGTAGAACGGGCTCGGCCGGGCCTTGAAGATCGACACCAGCAGCGCCACGGCGGTCAGCGAGCGTTCGCCGCCCGACAGCAGCGACAGCCGCTTGACCTTCTTGCCCGGCGGACGGGCCTCCACCTCCACACCGGTGGTGAGCATGTTCTCCGGGTCGGTGAGGATCAGCCGGCCCTCACCGCCGGGGAAGAGCCGGGAGAAGACGCCCTCGAACTCCCGCGCGGTGTCGTGGTAGGCCGAGGTGAAGACCTGCTCGACCCGCTCGTCGACCTCCTTGACCACCTGCAGCAGGTCGGCCCGGGTCTTCCTGAGGTCCTCCAGTTGCTCCGAGAGGAACTTGTGGCGCTCCTCCAGCGCCGCGAACTCCTCCAGCGCCAGCGGGTTGACCTTGCCCAGCTGCTGGTACGCCTTCTCCGCCGCCTTCAGCCGCTTCTCCTGCTCGCCCCGGTGGTAGGGGCGCGGCGTGTTGCGGGGGTGCTCCGGGTCCTCCGGCAGCACCTCGCCCTCGGCGGGCGGCGACGGCGGCACGAGCTGTTCGGGCCCGTACTCCGCGACCAGCCCCGCGGGCTCGACGCCGTACTCCTCCAGCGCCTTGCCCTCCAGCTGCTCGATCCGCATGCGCTTCTCGGCGCCCAGCACCTCGCCCTTGTGGACGGAGTCGGTCAGCCGGTCCAGTTCGGACTTCAGCTCACGGCCCCGGCGGCGGGCGGTGTCCAGCTCGGCCTCGCGCTCGGCCTTGGCGCGCTCGGCCGCGCCCCGCTCCTCGTCCGCGCGCCCCAGCGAGACCTGGACGTACGCCAGCAGGCCCTGAGCCCCCTTCAGCACCGCGGAGGAGACCTGCGCCTCGTACTCCAGGCGCGCCTTGCGGCGGGCGGCCCGGGCCCTGGACTCGCGTTCGGCGCGGGCCGCGCGGTCCAGGCCGTCCGCGCGTCCGGCCAGGCCCTTGACCCGCTCCTCGTGGGTACGGACCTGGAGCCGGGCCTCCATCTCCGTCTGGCGGGCGTTGGCGCCGTCGGCGGCCAGCCGGTCCCGCACGGACGTGTCCGGCTCCTCGTCGGCGGGGGCGGCCTCCGCCTCGCTCAGCCGGAAGGAGAGCTCCTCGAACTCCTCCACGGCGGCCGCCAGCGACTCCTCCGCGCGGCCCACGGCGGCGGCAGAACGTTCCGCCTCCCCCGCCGCGGCGCGGGCCTGGCCGCCCAGCCGGCCCAGTTGCTGGGCCACGGCCGACTTCTCCTTCTCCGCGGCCCGGCGACGCTGCGTCAGATCGTCGACCACCCGGCCGGCCGCCCCCCGGCGTTCCTTGGCCGCGGCCTGCTCCTCCGCGAGCGTCTCGCAGCGCCCGGCCAGCGCTTCCAGCTCGGCGGCGGCCTCGTCGACGGCGGCCTGGACCTCCAGCAGGCTGGGGGCGCCGGCCGAGCCGCCGTGCGCGAAGTGGGCGCCGAGGACGTCGCCTTCCGCGGTCACCGCGATCAGCCGCGGGTGGGCGGCGACCAGTGACTCGGCCTCGGCGAGGCTCTCCACGACGACGTGGTCCCGCAGCAGACGTCGCACGGCCGGGAGCAGTTCGTCGGGGCCGCTGACGAGTGCGGCCGCGGCCCGCGCGCCCGCGGGCACCTCGGTGGCCTGCTCCTGCGGGCCGCTCTCGCCGGCGACCAGCAGCGCGGCGCGGCCCGCGTCGTCCTTGCGCAGCAGCCGCAGCGCCTCGGCGGCGGCGGACGGGCCGGAGAAGGCCACGGCGTCGGCGGCGGCGCCCAGCGCGGCGGCCACCGGCACCTCGTGGCCCGGGGCGACGGTGAGCAGTTCGGCGGCGGGGCCGAGCAGCCCGGCCAGCCGGTCGCCCGCGGCGAGCAGGGCGCCGGTGCCGTCCTTGCGGCGCAGGCCGAGGGCGAGGGCGTCGTGGCGGGCGGCGAGCGCGGCCCGTCGGCGTTCGGCGGCGGTCGCGGCCTCGCGGGCGGCGGAGTGCGCCTCGTCGGCGCGGGCCTGCTCGTCCTTGGCGGCTTCCAGGCGCTCGTCGAGCTCGGAGTCGTCGGCGTCCAGGTCCTCGACCCGGGCGCGCAGTTCCTCGTACTCCTCCTGGGCGGACTCGGCGCGCTCGCGCGCCTCGTCGCGGGCCGCGGCCAGCCGGCCGATCTCGGCCTCGGCGGACCCGGCCTTGGAGCGGGCGGCGTTGACCTGGCCCTGCAGCCGGGCCAGGCCCTCACGGCGGTCGGCGATGGCCCGGGCCGCGGCCTTGAGCGCCTTGTCCTCCTCGGCGAGGCGGCGTTCCAGCTCGGCGCGGTGGTCGACGGTGTCGTCCAGGGCGCGCTGCGCGGCCTCCAGGGCGTCGGTGAGTTCCGCCTCCTGCTCGCGGATGCGGGCGGCCTCGCGCTCCATGTCCTCCGGGTCGCGGCCGCGCCGCTCCTCGGTCGGCTGCGCGGTGGCATGACGTACGCGCTGCTCTGCCAGGCCAATGGTGCCGCGGACCCGCTCGGCCAGCTGCGACAGTCCGTACCAGGTGGCCCGGGCGTCGGCGAGCCGCGGGGCGAGCGCCCTGACCTGCTCCTCCAGCCGCGCCTCCAGTTGCACGGCGGCCGCCAGGTCCGTCTCGACGGCGTCGCGGCGCTCCTTGAGCGCGGCCTCGTCGGCGACCTCGGAGCGCAGCGCGTCCCGCAGGGTGACCAGGTCGTCGGCGAGCAGCCGCAGCCGGGCGTCACGCAGGTCGGCCTGGATGACCACCGCCCGGCGGGCCACCTGTGCCTGCCGTCCCAGCGGCTTGAGCTGACGGCGCAGCTCCCCCGTCAGGTCCTGGACGCGGGCCAGGTTCGCCTGCATGGCGTCCAGCTTGCGCAGCGCCTTTTCCTTGCGCTTGCGGTGCTTGAGGACGCCGGCCGCCTCCTCGATGAAGGCGCGGCGGCCCATCGGATCGGCGTGCAGCACCGAATCCAGTTGTCCCTGACCGACGATGACGTGCATTTCGCGGCCGATACCGGAGTCGGAGAGCAGTTCCTGGATGTCCAGCAAACGGCAGGTGTCACCGTTGAGCTGGTATTCGCTGCCACCGTTGCGGAACATGATCCGCGTGATGGTGACCTCGGCGTATTCGATCGGGAGGGCACCGTCGCTGTTGTCGATCGTGAGCGACACCTCGGCGCGGCCGAGCGGCGGCCGCCCCGTCGTGCCGGCGAAGATCACGTCCTCCATCTTTCCGCCGCGCAGCGACTTGGCGCCCTGTTCGCCCATGACCCAGGACAGCGCGTCCACGACGTTGGACTTGCCGGAACCGTTCGGGCCGACGACACAGGTGATTCCGGGTTCGAACCGCAGTGTCGTCGCCGAGGCGAATGACTTGAACCCGCGCAGGGTCAGGCTCTTGAGGTGCACGCCGTTGGACTCTACCTCCCGCTCCCGGTTTCACCGAGGAATGCGGGGGGCACATGCAAGGCAAGGGCGGAGATCATGGGAGGGCAACGGGGCGGAAAACGACGAAGGGACGCCGGGGCGTCCCTTGCACATTCCCAAACGGAGTCGTTTCCACTTGACCGGCCGAAAGGCCGAGTCAGGCGAGAACCGGCTCCGCGTGAGGTACGTCGACGAGCTCGTGCGAGGCGGCGGCCAGCGCATCGTTCTCGGCCTGGATCCGTACGAGCTCGGTTTCCAGGTCCTGGACACGCTGCTGCAGCCTTCGCATCTCGGCGAGGAGTCGAGGGTCGGGGCCGCCGACGTAACCGAGAAGCGCCTTTGCCATGATGGATGGTCCTCCACGCTGAGTGACCGACCGGGGAGCGGTGTGGGTCGTTTGTGAGGGGTTAGAGGCACCCGCGCCGTGTGCGCCGAAGCTGCCCTTTGCCATGCCTACAGCTGCGGTGCGCGGGGCTTCCAGCGTCTCACCAAATGGTTGGACGGTCAACACGATCACAGCCCGGTCGTCGGGTGCGCCTAAGAAAGCACGGCGCGAGAACGGCGCCGCGGGCGTCCCGCGTGGCGTGGAGGACGGGGCCGTCAACCGCTCCCCGAAGATCACCGCGTCCTCGTTGTCGGCAGCCTCGCACGTGGTGCGCGAAATGGCAACCTCCTTACCGCTCTTGCCACGTGAGAATGCCGGAGGTCTGTCGCCCGGCCCCTCACCTGCGAGGACGGGGCGGTGCGCCGGGCGGTGCCTCAGCGGATCGCGAAGCCCTCGTAGCCACCGCGCGGCTCGCCCCAGATCTCGGTCACGCCGTCGACGCGGCCGGGCGTGTCGCCGGTCCGCAGCCAGTCGAGCAGTCGGTCGCAGTGGGACCGGTCGCCTTCGGCCACGATCTGCACACGTCCGTCCGAGAGATTGCTCACATAGCCGTCGAGCCCACCGATCTCCAGCGCGTTCGCCCGCGTCCACCAGCGGAAACCCACTTGGTGTACTCGGCCTCGCACCCAGGCCGTGAGTCGGACAGCGTCGTTCATGGAAGCACGCTAACCCGCCAGTTGCACAGGGTTCACACCGGCCCCGCCTGTCTTTCGGTACAGTCGCGCCGCAACAGGACTCACCCGTTCGGGTGAACACCGTCGACATAAAGGACTGCACCGGATGGGCCGCCACAGCCGTACAGCCTCCGAGCCGGCGCCGTTCTCGGAGGCGCCGCGCCACCGCGGGCAGAGCAGCAGGGCCCGGCGGCGCAAGCAGAACCCGGTGCGCACCGGGCTGCTGGCCTCCTCCGCCGCGCTGGCCGTCGGTGCGATCGGCGTCTCCAGCGGACTGCTTCCCTCGCCAGACGGTTCCGGCGGGTTCGCGTACCATGACGACGCTCCCGGCCAGGTCCAGGCCGCCGGGCTGCCGAACACCGCGAGCCCCCAGGACGTCGGCGCCGTGCCCGCCGACCGCGACACCTCGGCCCCCGCGAGCCGCGGGGACGCCCGTACGACCGCGCCCCCGGCGGCGCCGTCGGCGCCCGTGACCGCCACGACGCCGACCCCCTCCGCACCCAGCTCCGCCCCGGTCGAGGTCCCCACCACGCCCGCCGCGCCCCAGCCCTCCGCGTCCTCCGCGCCGGCCACCATCCCGTCCCCGCCCGCGGCCACCACCGTGCCGGGCGGCGACGAGGAGGTGGAGGACGGCGACCAGAGCGTCGCCGAGGTCTCCGTCCTGGCCCTGGTGAACACCGTCCGGGCCACCGCCGGCTGCCAGCCGCTGCACGCCGACAAGAAGCTCTCCGAGCTCGCCTCCGACTTCAGCGCCGACATGGCCGCCCGGGGCTTCTTCGACCACACCGACCCCGACGGCGACGACCCCTGGGACCGCGCGGCCCAGGCGGGCGTCAAGGACCTCGGCGGCGAGAACATAGCCCGCGGCCAGGCCACGGCCGAGGAGGTCATGGACGCCTGGATGAACAGCGACGGCCACCGCGCGAACATCCTCAACTGCGACTTCAAGAAGATCGGCGTCGGCGCGGTGTTCGGCGAGGGCGGCCCCTGGTGGACGCAGGACTTCGGCTACTGAGGCAGAGGTAGTCGCAGGTCAGGTAGCTCGCGGCGGGCCGTCGTCGATCACAGGTTTCCTTCCGGGACCGAGATCGACGGCGGCCTTCGTGCGTGCGTCGCCCATACCGTTCTCGCGCCCAAGCGAAAGCTCCGGCCGCCATCGCGGTCAGCGTCAGTCCGGCTCAGTTCGGGTCCGGAGCCTCGGCTTTTCAAACCGTCGGGATCTCAGACCACGGGGATATCGCTGCCGCGACGGTTTTCAAGATCGCCTATTCATCCGCCGCCGAGGCCTGGCGCTCATATCCGAGAATGTCGTGGACCCAACGATCGAAGTACTCGGCTTCGGCCTGTCGGTCACCTTCGATGGTCAGCCACTCACGGGCCGCCGTGATCATGTGCGCCTCAGCCTGATCCGTTTCCGTCGGCCGGAGCTCGACCCAATCCGTCAGCGCGCCCCACATGAGATGCAGCGAAAAACACGCTTCGTCTCCGTCAGCCCCAGGCCACTCACCCATGGCGCGACCCCATATCTCCAACGCCAGTTCGTACGGTGAAGCGACGCCGTCCAGCATGGCCGTCGCTTGTGCTCTGACCGCTATGCGGAACGCCTCGGAGTCCTCCATGCCAAGAGACTAAGCGAGGCGATCACTGGTCTTGCACGGCCGGAAATCCCAGGGCGATACCGCTCCATCTCGGCCCGGGCCGCGCTCCGGGCCGTCCGAGCGGGCTTCCGGATCACTTCCTCGGCTGCTGAGGTGGTCACCCGGCGCCGGCGGGCCGTTGAACGGCGGCGGCTTCGGCCGCGTAGTGGTGGGTGTGGTCGGGAGGGACGTGGTGCCGCGGGACGCGGCCGTGGGGTGGGGGTGCGGCCGTGCGTTGCCGGCGCTACGGGGCGGTGAGTGCCGCCTCGATCGAGGTGCCGTGGCGCTCGAGCCAGGCCTCGCGGCGTTTGATCTGGTCGCCGACCCCCTCGTGCCACATGCGGGCCCAGCCGCCGCCCTCGGTCTCGGCCATCAGCTTCATGGAGAACCACGCGCGGCGCGCCCGCAGCACGGCGACCTCCAGCAGGCGGCCGCGGTCGGTGCCGGACATCCCGTACGCGTCGGCGAGGAGGCGGCAGCGGCGGGGGACGTCGACGCCGCGCAGGTGGGGGTCGGCGTCGGCGGGGTCGCCGATCGGGGCCCAGTAGAGCATCGCGTTGTGGATCTCCTCGACCCTGGGGACGGGCTTGGCCAGGTCGAAGTCGATGAGCACGGCGGCCCGCCCGTCGCGGAAGACGATGTTGTCGGGCGTGAAGTCCATGTGGCCGATCACCTCGGCGGGGTGGTCGGGCGCGGGTGGCATGTCCGGGTGCGGGGCGGGACCGGACGGGGCTCCGACGCCCTCCGGCGGGGTGAAGCCGGCGGCCGCGTCGTCGTAGGCGCGGACCAGGCGGCCGACCGAGACGAGGCGGTCCTCGTCGGCGATCCAGGCGGGCCGCGGACGTCCGGCGACCTCGCCCGTGACGTAGGTCAGCACCTCGCGGCCGGCGGCGTCGATGCCGAGCAGACGCGGGGCGCCGGGGAATCCGGCGTCCTCCAGGTGGCGGAGCAGGGCGTGCACCAGGGGGCTGTGGGCGCCGGTCGGGCGGCGGACGGTGTCGCCGACGCGGACGACGCCCTCGGTCACGTCACCGCCGAGCAGCGGGATCTCCGCCTGCGGCTCGGCGGTCTCGGCGTACGTGGCGGCGGGGCCGGGCGGAGGAGCCGGGGACGCCGGGGAGGGCGGGCCGTCGGGAAGCATCCGCCCATTGTGCGCCGTACGGCCCGGGGCGCGCCGGGGTTCACGGCAGGGGTTCAGGGCGGGTCCCCGCCGAGGCGCAGCGCGACCCATGGGGTGTGCCGCGGGCGGGTACGCTCCCGCCCATGGAGACGTCCGCGCGTACCTGTGACGCCCCCGGCGGCAGCAGTGGTGCCGGGCCGGAGGCCCTGGAGTTCGACGTGTTCGCCCGCTCCTGCCCGTCGCGGCCCACGCTGGAGCACGTGACCGGCCGGTGGGGTTCGCTGGCGCTGGGTGCGCTGGCCGGCGGGGCGCTGCGGTTCAACGAGCTGCGCCGCCGTGTCGACGGAGTCAGCGAGAAGATGCTGTCGCAGACCCTGCACGCGCTCGAAAGGGACGGCCTCGTACGCCGCGAGCCCCGGCCCACCAACCCGCCGCGCGTCGACTACAGCCTGACGCCGCTGGGCCGGGACACGGCCGAGCGGCTGCTCGCGCTGATCGAGCTCGTGGAGTCGCGGATGCCCGAGGTGCTGACGGCGCAGCGGAGCTACGACGAGCGGACGACGAGCGCGGTGGCGCCGGCCGCGGTGCGCGGCGGTCGCTGACAGCGGGGGCAGAAGTAGCTCGACCGGTTCATCCAGGGGCGGCGGCGGATCGGGGTGCCGCAGCGGCGGCAGGGCTCGTCCTCGCGGCCGTAGGCGTCGAGGGAGCGGTCGAAGTAGCCGGACTCCCCGTTGACGTTGACGTACAGGCTGTCGAAGCTCGTGCCGCCGGCGGCGAGGGCGTCGGTCATGACCTCGCGGATGTGGGTGAGCAGTTCGGTGGTGACCGGCCGGGTCAGGGTCGCGGTCGGCCGCTCGTAGTGCAGCTTGGTGCGCCACAGCGCCTCGTCGGCGTAGATGTTGCCGACCCCGCTGATCAGCGACTGGTCCAGCAGCGCCCGCTTGATCGTGGTGCGGCGGCGGCGCAACGCGGTGTGGAAGGCCGCGTCGTCGAAGCGGGGGTCGAGCGGGTCCCGGGCGATGTGCGACAGGGGCACCGGCAGCCGCTCGGGGTCGCCGGGTACGCACTCGTGCAGCGACAGGCCGCCGAAGGTGCGCTGGTCGACGAAGCGCAGCTCCGTGCCGAGGTCGTCCTCGAAGCCGATCCGGATCCGCAGGTGGGTCTCCGCGGGCGCGTCCTCGGGCTGGACGAGCAGCTGGCCGCTCATGCCGAGGTGGCCGAGGAGTGCCAGCGGGGAGTCCGCCAGCGGCAGCCACAGGTACTTGCCGCGGCGCAGGGCGGGACCGAAGGTCTGCGCCTCCAGCCGGGCGGCGAAGTCCGCGCCACCCGCGAGGTGGCGGCGCACGGCACGGGCGTGCAGCACCTCGGCCCGGGCGACCGTACGGCCGCTCACCCAGCGGTCCAGGCCCCGGCGTACGACTTCGACCTCGGGCAGCTCCGGCACGCGGTGCGCTCCTCTCGGACGGCGGTTCCCCGCCCGGGGAACCGCAAGGCCCGTCCGGGCGGCCTCGGGGGCCGGCCGGACGGGCCTGACGGGTTCAGCTCGCGACAGTGCCGTTCGCGTCGCGCTTGGCGCGGATGTCGCGCCAGGCGGACTCGGCGGCCTGCTGCTCCGCTTCCTTCTTGCTGCGGCCGGTGCCGGTGCCGTACTCGACACCACCGACGCGGGCGGCAGCCGTGAAGGTCTTCTCGTGGTCGGGTCCGGTCTCGGAGACCACGTACTCCGGGACACCGAGTCCCTCGCCCGCGGTGAGTTCCTGGAGGCTGGTCTTCCAGTCCAGTCCCGCACCGAGGTTGGAGGACCTCTCGATCAGCGGATCGAAGAGCCGGTGCACCAGCTCCGACGCGGCGTCCAGGCCCTGGTCCAGGTAGACCGCGCCGATCACCGCCTCGAGGGTGTCCGCGAGGATGGACGCCTTGTCCCGGCCGCCCGTGCCCTCCTCGCCCCGGCCGAGGCGGATGAAGCTGCCCAGGTCGAGGCCACGGCCGACGTCGGCCAGGGCACGGGAGTTCACCACCGCGGCCCGGAGCTTGGCGAGCGTGCCCTCCGGGAGGTCCGGGTGCGTGCGGTAGAGCGTGTCCGTGACCACCAGGCCGAGCACGGAGTCCCCGAGGAACTCCAGGCGCTCGTTGGTGGGCAGACCACCGTTCTCGTACGCGTACGAGCGGTGGGTCAGCGCACGCACCAGAAGGGCGGGTTCGAGTGTGTACCCGAGCCGCCCTTCCAGAACCGCGGGGGACGAGGCTGCCCTACCGGCGTCCGTCGACGTTGCGCCGTCTGACGACATGGAGCCCCTCACCCGCCGATCAGACCTCGAGGACCTGACGACGGTTGTAGGTGCCGCAGCTCGGGCACGCGATGTGCTGCTGCTTCGGCTCGTGGCAGCGCTCGCACGCCACCAGGCTCACGGGCGCAGCCTTCCACTGCGAACGGCGGTGGCGCGTGTTGCTGCGCGACATCTTCCGCTTGGGAACAGCCACGGCTACTTCTCCTGGTTCTCGTCGGCGCCGTCCTCGGCACCGCTCAGCTGGATTTCCTGCAGGGCCGCCCAACGGATGTCGGTGACCTCGTGGTGGTGGTCCGGGTCGTCCGCCAGCCGCGCGCCGCAGTCGGAGCACAGGCCGGGACAGTCGTCCTGGCACACCGGCTGCAGCGGCAGTTCGAGAACCACCGCGTCCCGCAGCACGGGCTCGAGGTCGAGCAGGTCGCCCTCGAGGAACAGAGTGTCCTCCTCCTCGGCGTCGTCACCGGCGTCGGCGGCACCGTGGTGCCCACCGGTCCGGGTGTCGGCGTCGGGGTAGGAGTACATCTCCTGGAAGTCCGTCTCGAGCTCGCGCTCGACCGGTTCCAGACACCTTACGCACTCCCCCGAGAGCGGTGCGCGGGCGGTGCCCGTGACGAGCACCCCCTCCATCACCGACTCCAGGCGGAGGTCCAGCGTGATCTCCGTGCCCTCGCGGACACCGATGACCTCGATGCCCATGTCCTTGGGGGCCGGCACCGAGCGGGAGACCTTCTTCATCGCCCCAGGACGACGACCCAGCTCGTGCGTGTCGAACACGAGCGGGTTGCGGTGGTCGAGGCGGGTGTTCAGGGCTCCTGCTTTCTTCGGTCCGGTGGTGCGGGCCCGTCGGGACGACGGCGGGCACGCCAAAGCGCCGGGGATCACACGGCTGAGGGATCAGGATACCGGTCCCCCGGGCTCAGCCCAAACCGCGCTCCTGCTCCAGCTCCCGCAGGCGGTTCAGGTCGATCATGCTGGTGTCGAAGAAGCTCGTCTCGTCCAGCGCCGCGCCCTGGCCCTGCTGGTGCTGCTGCGGGACGTAGTGCTGCTGCTGCTCGTAGCCGGTCTGCTGCGGCTGCTGCGGTTGCTGCCAGCCGTAGTTCGGGTCGTAGTACGCCTGCTGCGGCTGCGCGGCGTACGGGTCGGCGTACTGGCCCTGCTGCTGGTACGGGTCCGGCTGCTGGACCTGCTGCTGTTGCTGGTACGGGTCGTGCTGCTGGTAGCCGTAGTCGGGCTGCTGCACGGCGTTCGGGTCGTACTGGTAGTCGCCGGGCGCCACGGGGGCGGCGAGGCCCGCGAGGTACTCGGCGTCGGACTGGCCGGGGACCTGGCCCTCGGCGTCCGTGTCGTGGGCGAGGTGGTCGCCCAGCTCGTCGATGGGGCGGTGGCCGGTGAGCTTCAGGCGGCCGCGGCCGACGGCCTCCAGGGTCTTGCTGAGGACCGCCTCGAAGGCGCCCAGCTTGGCGTCCACGTACTCGTCGGCGCGGCGGCGGAGCGTCTCGGGGTCGCCGCTGCGCTCCGGCGCGTCGTCGTCCTCGTACGGGTAGCCGTTCTCGTCGAGGGCCGGGCCGTGGCCCAGCAGCTTCTCGCGGCCGCGGTCCACCGAGCCGATGGTCTTGGTCAGCACGACCTCGAAGTTGGCGAGCTTGCTGTCGACGTAGTCGTCGGCCTCGGCGCGGATCTCGGTGGCCTCGCGCTGCGCCTCCGTGACGATGCGCTCGGCCTCCTGCTGGGAGCGGCGGGCGATCTCGGTGTCGGAGATCAGCGAACCGCGTTCCGCGTGCGCGGCCCCGATGATCCGGCCGGCCTCGGCCCGGGCCTCCTCGACCATCTGCTCCCGCCCGCCCAGCAGCTGCTGGGCCTGGGAGAGCGAATCGGGCAGCGCCGACCGCACGTCTTCGAGCATGGCGAGCAGGTCGGCACGGTTGACCACGCAGGAGGCCGACATCGGCATGGACCGGGCGGCCTCCACGGCGGCCACGATCTCGTCGAGCTTCTTCTGGACGTCCACGTCCCAGACTCTACTGCTGCCCGAGCTTCTTCTTGAGGGCCTCCAGCACGACGGGCGGCAGCAAGTGCGCGACGTCGCCGCCCCATTGCGCCACCTCCTTGACGAGGCTGGAGGACAGGAAGCTGTAGGTGGGGTTGGTGGGGACGAACAGGGTCTCCACGCCGGACAGCCCGTTGTTCATCTGGGCCATCTGCAGCTCGTAGTCGAAGTCGCTGACCGCGCGCAGGCCCTTCACGATGGCTGGGATGTCGCGCTGCTTGCAGAAGTCCACCAGGAGGCCGTGGAAGGCCTCCACACGCACGTTGCCGTACTCGGCGGTGACCTCCTCGATGAGGGCGATGCGCTCCTCGATCGGGAAGAGGCCCTGCTTCGACTTGTTGATCATCACGGCCACGTAGACCTCGTCGTACAGGCGCGAGGCTCGGGCGATGATGTCGAGGTGTCCATTGGTGACGGGGTCGAAGGACCCGGGGCAGACTGCGCGGCGCAACGGTGACTCCTCGCTCTGAGGGTTCTGCGGGTGGTTCATGACGCGTCAGTAACGTCGGCGGCGCGACCGTACCAAAGCGTCCCTTCGCCGTACCGGCGGGCCCTGATCCCTTCGTACCCCTCGGGCCAGCGGAATTCCCCGCCGCGGGTGCTCCTCTCCACGGTGGCGACGGCGTCGGCGTCCAGCCAGCCCCGGGTGCGGAGTGTGAGCAGGATCTCGCGGAGCTCGTCGTCGGTGACGGCGTACGGCGGGTCCAGGAACACCAGGTCGTACGGTTGCGCCGGGGGTTCTCCCGCGATCACCTTCTCGGCCTTGCCGGCCCGCACCTCGGCCCCGGGCAGCCCGAGGTGGCGGACGTTCTCCCGGATGACCCGGGCGGCGCGGGGGTCGGCCTCGACCAGCAGTACGTGCGCGGCGCCGCGCGAGAGCGCCTCCAGGCCGACGGCGCCCGATCCTCCGTACAGGTCGGCGACCCGCGCGCCGTGCAGGGCGCCGCGCAGCGACTCCCAGGTGGAGAACAGCCCCTCCTTCGCCCGGTCGGAGGTGGGTCGGGTTCCGTTGCCGGGCGGAACGGCCAGGCGGCGGCCACCGGCGGCTCCGGCGATCACGCGGGTCATCTGCGGCTCACTCGTCTCGTGGGCGGGCGGAACGGCGCCTGCGCGGCGCCGCTCCCCCACGATACGTAGGTCAGTCCCGGCCCTGCTCGTCCCCGGCCTCCGGCAGGGGGGAGCCCGCCACCGTCCCGACGAGCGCGGGCGAGGCGTAACGCGACCAGGACAGGCAGCCGTCGGGCGGGCAGTACTCGGGGCGGCGCGGGTCGTGACCGAGCTCACGCAGCTTCGTCCGGACGGAGTCGGGCGTGCGGCCGAAGCGGGCGGCCACGCGGGCGATGGACTCGCCGTCGTGGAACCGGCGGACCAGCTCCTCCTCGTGCTGCGGCACCCAGGGTGCGCCGTGCCCCGGGAACAGCTCGCGCAGCACGTCGCGGTCGGGTATGGGCTCGGACACGTCGGCCACGAGCGCGAGGGCGCGCAGCGCGCGGTTGAGGGCGATGCGCAGGGACGGGACGTCGGTCAGCGGCAGCGTGAGGGTGCCGGAGGCGAGGAGGGTGTCCGGGTCGTCCTCGGACCAGCCGGCCAGGGTCAGGGTGACGGTGGTGTCGTCGTCGCTGGAGAGCTCGATCCGGAAGACCTTCTCACCGAGCGGCAGTTCGTTCAGATGACGGAACGACATGAAATCAGCCCCCAAAGGTCCAACTACGCCGATTCCCGGGCGGATCGGCGCGGACTGTGTCCATTCTCCCAGGGGGCACTGACAATGACGGTCCGTCAGCCCTTGTCGAGGTACTGCTCGCGGTCGGCGTCGACCAGGCTCTCCAGCGCGCTGCGCAGATCCGGCTGACCGGCCAGTTCGGGGTCCGCGGCGACCAGCGAGGTGGCCTCCTCGCGGGCCGCCGCGATCACGTCCTCGTCGTCGATCACCGTCAGCATGCGCAGCGACGACCGCGTCCCGGACTGGGCCTGGCCCAGCACGTCGCCCTCACGCCGCTGTTCCAGGTCGATGCGCGACAGCTCGAAGCCGTCCAGCGTCCCGGCCACGGCGTCCAGCCGGGCGCGGGCCGAGGTCGCCTCCGGCATCTCGGACACCAGCAGGCACAGACCCGCCGCCGAACCACGGCCGACCCGGCCGCGCAACTGGTGCAGCTGCGAGACGCCGAAGCGGTCCGCGTCCATGATCACCATGGCGGTGGCGTTGGGCACGTTGACGCCGACCTCGATCACCGTGGTCGCCACCAGCACGTCGACCTCGCCGGCGGCGAAGCGGCGCATCACGTCGTCCTTCGCCTCCGGCTGCATCCTCCCGTGCAGGACCTCCACCCGGAGCCCCGCCAGCGGCCCCTTGGCCAGTTGCTCGGCGGTCTGCAGCACCGCCAGCGGCGGCCGCCGCTCCGCCTCGTCCTCCGCGGTCTTCTTCTTCGACGCGTCCGCCTCGTCGTCCGAGTCGCCGATCCGCGGGCACACCACGTACGCCTGGTGGCCGTTCTCGACCTCCTCGCGCACCCGCTCCCAGGCGCGCGACAGGAAGTGCGGCTTGTCCTTCGCCGGCACGACGTGCGTGGCGATCGGCGAACGGCCGGCCGGCAGCTGGTCCAGCACGGAGGTCTCCAGGTCGCCGAAGACGGTCATCGCGACGGTGCGCGGGATCGGCGTCGCCGTCATCACCAGCAGGTGCGGCGGCTGCTTGGCCTTGCCGCGCAGCGCGTCGCGCTGCTCGACGCCGAAACGGTGCTGCTCGTCGACCACGACCAGGCCCAGGTCGTGGAACTGCACCTTGTCCTCGATCAGCGCGTGCGTGCCCACGACGATCCCGGCCTCGCCGGTCACCAGGTCCAGCAGCGCCCGGCGGCGGGCGGCGGCCCCCATGGAACCCGTCAGCAGCACGACCTTGGTGCCCAGGTCCGAGCCGCCGAGCATGCCGCCCTCGGCGAGGTCGCCCATCATCTCCGAGATCGAGCGGTGGTGCTGCTGCGCCAGCACCTCGGTCGGCGCCAGCATCGCGGCCTGGCCGCCCGCGTCGACCACGCCGAGCATGGCGCGCAGCGCCACCATCGTCTTGCCCGAACCCACCTCGCCCTGGAGCAGCCGGTGCATCGGGTGGTCCGTCGCGAGGTCCGCGAAGATCTCCGCCGACACCGTCTCCTGGCCCTCGGTGAGCGTGAACGGCAGCCGGGCGTCGAACGCCTTCAGCAGCCCGTCCTCCGCGGGGACCCGCGGTACGCCCGGCAGCGCGTCGTCCGCCGCCCTGCGCCGCGCGAGGGCCACCTGCAGTACGAACGCCTCGTCCCACTTCAGGCGCTCCTTGGCGACCATGATGTCGGCCTTGGACCGCGGGCGGTGGATCTTCTCCAGCGCCTCAGGCAGCGGCGCGAGCCCCCGCGTCTCCCGCAGCGCGGCGGGCAGCGGCTCGCCCGTGCCGGCCCACTGCGTGGCCCCCAGGGAGGTGAGCACGGTGTCCACGGTCTTCGCGATCGTCCACGAGTTGACCTGCTTGACCGCCGGGTAGATCGGGATCAGCCGGTTCGCGAAGGCGTCCACGGCCTCCTCGCTGTCCTCGGCGTCCAGCAACTGGTACTCGGGGTGCGCCAGCTGCAGGGCCCGGTTGAACACGGACACCTTGCCGGCGAACATG
Source organism: Streptomyces sp. NPDC005722 (assembly GCF_040630935.1). Classification (NCBI taxonomy): domain Bacteria; kingdom Bacillati; phylum Actinomycetota; class Actinomycetes; order Kitasatosporales; family Streptomycetaceae; genus Streptomyces; species Streptomyces sp. NPDC005722. The sequence continues at coordinate 31,853 of NZ_JBEXYN010000045.1, read as the reverse complement.
CCGCGGCGGCCGGGCAGCAGATCGTGCTCCGGCTTGAACACCCCCCGGCCGAAGAAGACCAGCGTCAGCGAACCGCTACCGTCGGTGACGACCACCTCCAGGCGCGCCTTGCCCGCGCCGTACGTCTTCTTCGTCGCCTTGGCGACGCGGGCGACGACGGTGACGTGCTCGTCGAGCGGGAGGTCGGACAGGCGGGTCAGCTCGCCGCGCTCGGCGTAGCGGCGGGGGTAGTGGTGCAGCAGGTCCCCGACCGTGCGCAGGTCGAGGTGGTCGGCGAACACCTTTGCGGTGCGGCCGCCGACGGATCGGGCGAGGGGTTCGTCAAGGGCAGCAGACATCGCGTCCATCTTTGCGCACCCCGCCGACAAAGTGCGGCGCGCGGCGCCGCACGGGCCGCACGGGCCGCCGGTGGGGCGTCGCCGCCGGGTGTCCCGGGCGGACGCCTGGGGCGCGCCGCCCGGGACACCGTGGTCATCCGGTCACTTGACGTCGACGTAGTCGCCCGCGACGGCGACGGGCGCGGCGGTCGGCGAACCGGTGTAGCTGAAGCGGTAGTAGCCGTCCTGGGCGGCCTTGACCGTGGTCCTCAGCGAACCCGTCCTGCTCGACTGGATGCCCTTGACGTTCACGTAGTTGGTCGTGCCCGCCTTGCGGAACTGCAGCACGACCTTCTGGCCGGCGTAGCCGCCGCAGTTGTGCCTCTCCCAGTTCGCGAGGGTCAGGGCGCCGGTGATCGTGATCGTCTTGCCCTTCTTCACCGGCTCCGGGGTGGCGTTGACCGTCAGCTTGGTGGCGCGCAGCACCTTGAAGGTCTTGGCGGGGTCGATCTGGACGTAGTGCCCGTTGTTGAGGCCGTTCGCGTAGGCCCACATCTTCCAGGTGCCGGCCTGCGCGTTCTTGCTCACGCCGAAGTGCCGGTAGTCCGAGGTGCTCTTCAGCACCAGGGTGCAGGTGTAGCTGGTGACGGCGTGCACACCGTAGCTGGGGAGCACCACGCCCCAGTCGTCGTGGTTGACGTCCTTGCCGTGGTAGAGGATCCCGCCCGCGTCGCTGATGCCGTCCGGGTCGGAGGCCGTGAGTTTGACGGTGACGGAGGCCCTGCCCGAGGAGTCGACCACGATGGACTTGCCGCCGTTGACGATCACGTTGGATATCCGCGTGCCGCCCGGTGCGGCCGCGGGAGCCGCCTGGACGGACGGCAGCGCGAGGGCGGACAGGGCCAGGGCGCCGACCGCGACGGCCGCGGCGGAGCGGATGCGCAGTTCATGATTGCCCCCACATCGGTGCGGTCCCGCCGTGTTCCCCCCGGCGGGTGACGTTGCCGTCGTGACCACTGTGGACGCGCTGTCCGGCCGTGCCGAGGAATCCCTCCCGACCGTCGCCCGCCGGTCGAACGGCTTTTGCGGGATGCCGACATGGTCACCGGACGGGCCGCACGGCCGCGCCTGCCGTTCATGTACGGCGGCCCCCGCCCGGCGAGCGGGGCCTACTCCACGCCGATCAGGAGCGGGCACGTCTCCTGGCCGCCGTCGTAGACGACCGTGTCGACCGCGAGGTGGCTGTCGCGGACGTGCGCCTCGAGCCGGTCCGCCAGGTCCGCGGGCGCGTCCGCCCCGATGACGAGGGTGACCATCTCCCCGCCCGCCGCGAGCATGCGGTCCAGGACGTTGATCCCGGTCTCCACGAGGTTCCCGCCGATCACCGCGACGTCCCCGTCGATGAGCCCGAGGACGTCCCCGCCCTGGCAGACGCCGGCCATGGTCCAGGACTGGGCCTCCGCGACGGCGAGCTCGGCGTAGCGCGTGGCGCCGGCCGCGGAGGTCATGGCGACGACGTCCTCGTCGAAGCGCCGGGTGGGCTCGTGGACGGCGATGGCCGCGATGCCCTGGACCGCGGACCGGGTGGGGATGAGGGCCACGCGGACGCCCTCCGCGCGGGCCTGTTCGGCCGCGGCGCCCACCGCGTGCCGCAGTTCGACGTCGTTGGGCAGCAGGACGACCTCGCGGGCGTGGGCCCGGCGGATGGCCTCCGCGATGTCGCCGCTCGCGGGCGGCTCTCCGGGCCGTACCGCGACCACGGTGGCGCCGGCCCGGGCGCAGAGCGAGGCCAGGCCCTCGCCGCGCACCACGGCGACGACCGCACGCACCGCACGCTCGCCCCGTTCGCCCTCCCCGTGGACGCCGCTCGTCCCGTGCACGCCGCTCGTCCCGCGGCGCCCGCGCTCCATCGCCCTCGCCTGGTCCCCGAAGTGCGTGACCTTGATGCGGTACGGCCGGCCGGCCTCGATCCCCGCCTCGATGGCGCCGCCCACGTCGTCGACGTGCACGTGGACGTTCCACAGCCCGTCCCCGCCCACGACCACCAGGGAGTCGCCGAGCCGGTCCAGCCGCGTGCGCAGCGCGGGGACGGCGCGGTCGGGCGCCTCCAGGAGGTAGATGACCTCGAAGCCCGGCCCGCCGGGCACCGCGTGCGGGTCGCCGCCGTCCGCGCCCTCGCCCGCGGCAGCGCAGCCGTACGGCACGACCGGGGACGCGCCCCTGGGCAGCGGCACCCGCAGGGCGTCGTCGAGCGGGCCCATCGGGGCCTGCCCGGAGACCGCGTCAGCGAGGGCGCCCAGGACGGCGACGAGGCCGCGCCCGCCGGCGTCGACGACACCGGCGTCACCGAGGACGGCCAGTTGCCGCGGAGTTGCCGCCAGCGCGAGGCGGGCCGCCTCGTACGCGGCCCGGGACACCTCGTGGACGCCGCCGCTCGCCGCGGAGGCGGCCTCCGCGGCGGCCGTGGCGACGGTCAGCATCGTGCCCTCGACCGGGTGCGCGACCGCCTGGTACGCGGACTCCGCGGCCCGGCGCAGGGCCGGACGCAGGTCGCCGGCGTCCACGGTGAGGACCTCGGCCATGCCGCGCAGCAGTTGGGCCAGGATCGTCCCGGAGTTGCCGCGCGCCCCTATGAGCGCGCCGTGCGCCATGGAGCGCAGGCACGAGGTGAGGTCAGGGGTGCTTCCCGAGGCGGCGTGGCCCTCGAAGACGGCGTCCACGGACTGGGCGGCGGACTCCACGGTCAGGAAGAGGTTCGTGCCGGTGTCCCCGTCGGCGACGGGGTAGACGTTGATCGCGTCGATCTCCTCGCGGGCCCGCCCCAGTGCCTGGAGGGACAGCCGGCACCATGCGCGCACCGCGGGGGGGTCGAGCGTCGGCGGCACGTGTTCCTCCTGCGGGGGCGGCCGGGGACCTGGGGTGGGGAGGTGTCCGCACGCAGCGTACTGAGCGCCGGGGCCCTCCGGGCGACCGCCCCGTACCGCTGACCATGGTAATTTCGAGGGACAGGAGCGGTCGTAGTATGCTGCTCCGGTTGCCCGGGGCTGTCCCGGGCCGTCCCACGGCACCACCGGTCCTCCTTCAATGCACTTGGACGGGCGACGGCGCCGCCGGGATTTATCCGTTAGTGCATCTGAAGTCTTTGGAGTGACCCGTGGCTGCCAACTGCGACGTCTGCGGCAAGGGGCCGGGCTTCGGCAACAACATCTCGCACTCGCACCGCCGTACTCGCCGTCGTTGGAACCCCAACATCCAGACGGTGCGTGCCGTGGTCGGTCGGACGCCGAAGCGCCTCAACGTCTGCACCTCGTGCATCAAGGCCGGCAAGGTCGCGCGCTGACGCATAGGACGTCGTAGCGCAGCCTTGCGGCTGCCGGAGCCGGTCCACCCTCGGGTGGACCGGCTTTCTGCTGTGACCTCCCACACGTCGGCCGGCGGGATCCGTCAGCGCTGCCGCCAGGCATGGTCCACGGGGCCGATGCCGCCGCCCAGCGGGAAGCCGGCCGCGATGGCGCCGGTGACGTACTCCTTGGCGGCGTGGGCCGCCTCCGGGACGTCCAGTCCCCGGGCGAGGAACGAGGCGACGGCCGAGGCCAGGGTGCAGCCGGTGCCGTGGGTGTGGCGGTTGTCATGCCGCGGGCCGCGCAGCCAGTGCTCGCTGCTGCCGTCGGTGAGCAGGTCGACGGCGTCGCCGCTGAGGTGGCCGCCCTTGATCAGGGCCCAGCGGGGCCCGCACTTGAGGACGGCGGCCGCGGCCTCGCGCATGGCCGGCTCGCCGTCCACGACGACGCCCGTGATCTGGCGCACCTCGTCAAGGTTGGGGGTGGCGACGGTGGCCAGCGGCAACAGCCGGGTCCTGACGACCTCGACGGCGTCGGCGGCGAGCAGCGGGTCGCCGTGCTTGGAGACACCGACCGGGTCGACGACCACGGGGACGTCGAGCGGGGCGAGGAGTTCGGCGACGGCGGTGACGAGCCCGGCCGAGGCGAGCATCCCGGTCTTGACCGCCTGCACGCCAATGTCGTCCACCACGCTGCGGAACTGGGCCCGTACGGCCTCCACGGGCAGTTCCCAGGCGCCCTGGACGCCCAGCGAGTTCTGCGCCGTGACGGCCGTGACCACGCTCATCCCGTGGACGCCGAGGGCGAGCATGGTCTTCAGGTCGGCCTGGATGCCCGCGCCGCCGCCGGAGTCGGAGCCGGCGACGGTGAGCACGCGCGGTGGAATCGTCATGGGGCGAATCTAGTCGCCGCCGTCACTCGGCCCCGAAGTGGTCCCATCCGCCGGCCTTGTCCCAGGGAGCGCCGTCCACGGTGACCTGGGGCGCCGTGGTGGCCTTCACCACCCGGCCGATGACCCGCCAGCGGGCGGGCAGCTTCGTGTCCGGGGGGAAGGCGGCGACTATCGCGTGGTCCTCTCCCCCGGTCAGCACCCAGTGCAGCGGGTCGACCCCGACGGCCTGGCCGATGTCGGCCATCTGCGCCGGGACGTCGATGTCGGCGGAGGAGAGGTCGATGGCGACCCCGCTGGCGGCGGCAATGTGGCCGAGGTCGGCGACGAGCCCGTCGCTGACGTCGGTCATGGCCGTCGCGCCGAGTTCCGCGGCGGCGGGACCGGCGTGGTACGGCGGTTCGGGGCGGCGGTGGGCCTCGACGAAGGCGCGCGGGGAGCGGAACCCCCGGGAGAGGACGGCGAGTCCCGCCGCGGACCAGCCCAGCCAGCCCGTGACGGCGACGACGTCGCCGGGCCGGGCACCGGATCGGGTGATGGGTTCGCGGTCGCGCAGGTCACCCAGTGCGGTGATGGAGAGCATGATCGTGTCGCCGCGGACGACGTCGCCGCCGACCACGGCCGCGCCGGCCACCTGGCACTCGTCCCGGATGCCGTCCATCAGCTCGACCGGCCAGGTCACCGGCAGGTCGGCCGGGACGACCAGGGCGAGCAGCACCGCGGTCGGCACGGCGCCCATGGCGGCGATGTCGGCGAGGTTCTGCGCGGCGGCCTTGCGGCCCACGTCGTAGGCGGTGGACCAGTCGCGGCGGAAGTGCCGCCCCTCCACGAGCGCGTCGGTGGTGGCCACCACCCGCCGGTCCGGGGCCGCCACCACGGCGGCGTCGTCACCCGGTCCGAGCCGGACGGCGGGGCTGGAGGTGAGCCGGGCGGTCAACTCCCTGATGAGCCCGAACTCCCCCAGTTCGCCCACGGTGCCCTTCATCTGACTGTCCCCTTCACCTGGCCGGTCCCCTTCTGTGTGCGCTTGCGCGGCGGCTTCGGCACGGCCGGTACCGCGCGGGTCTCCCCGCGGCATGCGGCGACGCGGTACCGTGACGTTCCCTCCCACATGATCCTCGTAGCCGCCCTGGAGGTTCCGTGGTACAGGCGTACATTCTGATCCAGACCGAGGTAGGGAAGGCCTCGGCAGTAGCGGAGGTGATCTCCAAGATTTCCGGGGTCATCCAGGCCGAGGACGTCACCGGCCCGTACGACGTGATCGTGCGCGCCCAGGCCGACACGGTCGACGACCTGGGGCGCCTCGTGGTGGCGAAGGTGCAGCAGGTCGAGGGGATCACCCGCACCCTGACCTGTCCGGTCGTCCATCTGTAGGCCCCCTGTAGGCTCGGCGGGTGATGTACCGCCGGGTAGCGCTAGTCTCCGTGTCCGCCGCCGCGTGCGTGTCCGCGGCGGCGGTCTGGATCTCCGCCTCCGGCGGTGACGCGGGCGGGGTCGCCGTTCCGTCGCCCTCCGCCTCCGCCGCCCGGATGTGCGGCGCGCTCCACGACGCGCTGCCGGGCAAGGTCGACGGCCTGTCGAAGCGGTCGGTGCGTCCCGTCTCCGACCTCACCGCCGGTTGGGGGGATCCTACGGTGGTGCTGCGCTGCGGCGTGCCGCGACCCGAGATGCTGACCCCGGGCAACCCGTCGTACAACCCCACCGCGGACGCGGTGGAGGTCAACGGCGTCAGCTGGCTCGTCGAGCCGACCGGCGACGGCTACCGCTTCACGACGACCGGCCGCAAGGCCTTCGTCGAGGTGACGGTACCCGCCCGGTATGCGCCCGAGGTCAATCCGCTGACCGACCTCGGGCACGCGGTGGAGACGACGATCCCCTCCGAGCTCTGACGCACCGGGGGTAAGGCTCCCGTCCGGTCGGGCTCAGCGCAGGCCGGTGGAGCGCCGCAGCGCGGCCTGGATCAGCCGGTCCACCAGTTCCGCGTAGCCGACGCCGCTCTCCCGCCACATGCGCGGGTACATGGAGATCGGCGTGAAGCCCGGCATCGTGTTGATCTCGTTGATCACGAACTCGCCGTCCTCCTGCAGGAAGAAGTCCGCGCGGACCAGGCCCTCGCAGGAGGCCGCGTCGAAGGCGGCCACGGCGAGCCGCTGCACCTCGGCGGTCTGCTCCGGGGTCAGCGGCGCGGGGACGACGCCCTCGGCGGAGTCGATGTACTTCGCCTCGAAGTCGTAGAAGTCGTGCGCGGTGACCGGCGGGATCTCGGCGGGCACCGACGCGCGGGGACCGTCCTCGAACTCCAGGACACCGCATTCGATCTCGCGGCCCCGCAGCAGCGACTCCACGAGCACCTTGGGGTCGTGCCGTCGGGCCTCCTCGATCGCCTCGTCCAGGCCGGCGAGGTCGTTGACCTTGCTGATGCCCATCGAGGACCCGGCGCGGGCGGGCTTGACGAAGACCGGCCAGCCGTGGTCGGCGGCGAATTCGACGACCTTCGCGCGGGCCGCGGCCGGGTCGTTCTCCCACTCGCGGGGGCGGATGACGACGTACGGGCCGACCGGCAGGCCGAAGGAGACGAAGACCCGCTTCATGTACTCCTTGTCCATGCCGACGGCGGAGGCGAGCACGCCGGAGCCGACGTAGGGCACGCCGGAGAGCTCCAGCAGCCCCTGGAGGGTGCCGTCCTCGCCGTACGGGCCGTGCAGCATGGGGAAGACGACGTCGACGTCGCCGAGGACCTTGGGCACCGAGCCGGGCTCGCTGTAGACGACCTCGCGGCTGGCCGGGTCCACCGGCAGCACCACCGAGCCGTCGGAGGACTCGGCGAGCTGCTCGACGCTCGGCAGCGCCCGGTCGGCGATCGCCATCCGGGACGGGTCGTCGGCGGTGAGCGCCCAACGGCCGTCGGTGGTGATCCCGATCGGCAGCACGTCGTACTTGTCGCGGTCGATCGCGCTGAGTACGGCGCCTGCGGTGACGACCGAGATGGCGTGCTCGGAGCTGCGTCCGCCGAAGACGACCGCGACGCGCGGCTTGCGGGAAGAAGGCTGAATGCTCATGTCGCGTTGACCTTACCGTTCCGGACGTCAGCGTTCCGACTTGGCGGAGCGCGACATCAGCTCCTTGACCGCGACGACCGGCTGCTTCCCGTTGTGCACGATGTCGACGACGGTCTCGGTGATGGGCATGTCGACGCCGTGCCGGCGGGCCAGGTCGAGGACCGACTCGCAGGACTTGACGCCCTCGGCGGTCTGCCGGGTGACCGCGATGGTCTCCTGCAGCGTCATGCCCTGGCCCAGGTTGAAACCGAAGGTGTGGTTGCGGGACAGCGGCGAGGAGCAGGTCGCGACCAGGTCGCCCAGGCCCGCGAGACCGGAGAAGGTCAGCGGGTCGGCACCGAGCGCGATGCCGAGCCGGGTGGTCTCGGCCAGGCCGCGCGTGATCAGCGATCCCTTGGTGTTGTCGCCCAGGCCCATGCCGTCGGCGATGCCGACCGCCAGGCCGATCACGTTCTTCACCGCGCCGCCGAGTTCGCAGCCGACCACGTCGGTGTTGGTGTACGGGCGGAAGTACGCGGTGTGGCTGGCGGCCTGCAGCCGCTTGGCGACGGCCTCGTCGCGGCAGGCGACGACGCTGGCGGCGGGCTGCCGCGCGGCGATCTCCTTGGCCAGGTTGGGGCCGGACAGCACGGCGACGCGCTCCGGGCCCGCCTTGGCGACCTCCTCGATGACCTCGCTCATCCGCTTGGCCGTGCCGAGTTCGACGCCCTTCATCAGGCTGACCAGCACCGAGTCGCGGGGCAGCAGCGACTGCCACTCGGCCAGGTTGCCGCGGAGCGTCTGCGACGGTACGGAGAGGATCACGAACTCCGCGTCCCGGGCGGCCTCGGCGGGGTCGGTGGTGGCGGTGATCGTCGCGGGCAGCTCGGTACCGGGGAGGTAGAACGGGTTGCTGCGCGTGTTGTTGACGGCCTCGACGACCTCGGGGCGGCGGCCCCACATGGTCACCTGGGCGCCGGCGTCCGCGAGCACCATCGCGAAGGCGGTGCCCCAGGAGCCCGCGCCGTAGACCGCGCAGCGCGTCGTCACTTGGTGGTCCCCTTCTGCTTGCGCGGGTCGAAGCGCTCGGCGGGCGGTGTCTGACCGCGCAGTTCGCCCAGCAGCTCGCTGACCGCGGCCATGATGGTGTCGGTGGCGTCCCTGAGCACCTCGGCGTTGGCCTCCTGGCCGTGGAAGGCCGACAGGTCCACCGGCGGTCCGGCGACGACCCGCAGCGTCCTGCGCGGGAAGAGGCGGACCTTCTTGTCCTTGGCGTACGGCGGCATGACCTCGTTGGCGCCCCACTGGGCGACCGGGATCACGGGGGCCTTGGTCATCAGCGCGACCCGGGCCACGCCGGTCTTGCCCACCATCGGCCACATCTCGGGGTCGCGGGTCAGCGTGCCCTCCGGGTAGAAGGCGACGCACTCGCCGGAGTTGATGGCGTCCACCGCGGCGCGGAAGGCGTTGGCGGCGTCGGTGCTCTCCCGGTACACGGGGATCTGGCCGGTGCCGCGCAGGATCGCGCCGACGAAGGCGGGCTTGAACAGCGGCGCCTTCGCCAGGAAGCGCGGGACCCGTCCGGTGTTGTACTGGAAATGCGCGTACGACAGGGGGTCGAGGTACGAGTTGTGGTTGACCGCCGTGATGAATCCGCCCTGGACCGGAATGTGCTCCATTCCACGCCAGTCCCGCTTGAAGAGAACGACGAGCGGCGGTTTGGCGATGACGGCTGCGAGCCGGTACCAGAAGCCGATTCTGCGGCGGGACACCAGAACTCCTCCTCGTTCCGCCGCCGGCCCGGGATCACCGGACCGCGGCCTGCTGTGGTCGGCGGCACCGTACGGCCGGTGCGGCCGCACAAGTGTCGCCGGAAGGGCCACCGTAACGCCAGGGCGAAGGCCCTCGGGGGGCGCGCCCCCGGCGCGGGCGCCGGGCCGGGGAGCCAGGGCACGTGCCAGGGAGATCGTGCACCCGGAGGCGGGCCGCCGGGAAGGGGGGTTGGGGCAGGGTGGCGGTGGGCCCGTGGGACCCGAGCACAATAGTTCGGTGTCGCCACCCGTGGAATGGTCGCTCGTCGTCCCGCTGAAGCCGCTGGCCGCCGCCAAGAGCCGCCTCGCGGAGGCCGTCGGCCCCGTGCGGCCCGGGCTGGCACTGGCCTTCGCGCAGGACACGGTGGCCGCCGCGCTGGCCTGCGCGGTGGTACGAAACGTGACGGTCGTCACCGATGACCCGCTCGCCGGGGCCGCGCTGGCGGCCCTGGGGGCGCGCGTCGTGCCGGACTCGCCGGCGGCCGGCCTCAACGCCGCGCTGCGGCACGGCGCCGAAGCGGTCCGCCGGCACCACCCCACCGCCGCCGTGGCGGCCCTGAACGCCGATCTCCCGGCCTTGCGGCCCGCCGAACTGGCCACGGTGCTCCGCGCGGCCGCGCGGCGCCCAGGGCGGTCGTTTCTGGCCGACGCGGCCGGAATCGGCACCACGCTGCTGGCGGCCACCGCGGGAACCGCCCTCGCGCCGGCCTTCGGGGGGCCCTCGCGGGCTCGCCACCGGGCCTCCGGCGCCCGTGAGATCGCCCTGCCGGACGTGGACTCCGTGCGCCGGGACGTCGATACGGGCGAGGACCTGGCCGCCGCCCTGCTGCTGGGCGCCGGGCCGCACACGCGGGCGCTGCTGCTGCCGGGACTTCGGGCGGCGCCGCAGGACGGTTCCCCCGCACCCGGCCCGGCCGGGTGCCCGGCCGCGGGGGCACCGGCCCCGGGCGGCGGTGCCCGATAGGCTGAGGCCCATGCAGGCCACCGCGTACACCTACGACCCCGAGACCCGTGCCGGCAGCGTGCTGCTGGACGACGGGACGCCGCTGCCGTTCGACGCGGCGGCGTTCGACGCCGGGGGCCTGCGGCTGCTGCGGCCCGGTCAACGGGTACGGATCCACACGGAGGGCAGCGGGGACGGGCGCCGGGTGGTGTTCGTGACGCTGCAGACCTTCCCCGACCCGGGGGCCTGAGCACACGACGACGCGGGCCGGGTACCCCTGACCCAGGGGTACCCGGCCCGTCGGCGTGTACGGGGCCGCGGAATCGTTACCGCTTCGCGGCCCGCTTGGTGGCGGTCTTCCGGGCCGCCGACTTGGCGGGCGCTTTCTTGGCCGGGGCGGTCTTCTTGGCGGTCGCCTTCTTCGCCGTGGTCTTCTTGGCGGTCGCCTTCTTCGCCGTGGTCGCCTTGGCCGCGGTGGTCTTCTTGGCCGTGGTCTTGGCGGCGGTGGTCTTCTTGGCCGTGGCCGCCTTGGTGGCGGCCTTCTTCGCCGTGGTCTTCTTCGCGGCGGCCTTCTTGGTGGTGGCCTTGGCGGTGACGCCTCCGCTCAGGCTGCCCTTGGGCGCCTTCTTGACGGAGACCTCTCCCATCTTGGGGAGCTTCTTCGACCCGCTGACCAGGTCCTTGAAGCCCTGACCGGCGCGGAAGCGCGGGACGGAGGTCTTCTTGACCCGGACCCGCTCCCCGGTCTGGGGGTTGCGGGCGTAGCGGGCGGGACGCTCCACCTTCTCGAACGAGCCGAAGCCGGTGACCGAGACCCGGTCCCCGCTGACCGTCGCACGGACGATCGCGTCCAGGACGGCGTCGACCGCGTCCGCGGCCTGCTGACGGCCGCCGAGCTTGTCGGCAATCGCTTCAACGAGCTGCGCCTTGTTCACGTCTTCCCCTTCGGAAACTTGCCCGGCGATGAAGTTCGGGCTTTTTCGCACGCTAGGCGGATATATACCGCAAATCAAATACGAAACGGGCGAATCACCCTTGTGCCGCAACGAACTCGGGGCTCAGGAAGACCTTTGATCGGGGAATCGGCCTTCGTCGAGGTCCTTCATCAGTTCCTCCAGACGCCTTGCCGCACCCGCGAGATCGTGCTTCGCGGCCGCGGTGATGACGAGCAGCCGCCGGGCCAACTGCATCCTGACGTCCTCCGGCACTTGCAGACCCGCCACCCGGGTGTGGGCCTGCTTCAACCTGGCAGCGAGGAACCCGTACAGCTCGAGTTGGCCATCGTGTTCCATGTGCCGATTGTGTCATCTGCGGTGAGTTGTCACGAGGTGTGGAGCCGAACACGCCGCAGCGCCCCCCGCCCGGTGGGGGCGGGGGGCGCTGCGGAGGTGGGGCCGGCGGGCGGCCGCGGGGGCCGCCGGACCGCTCAGACCTGCAGGGTCTGCGGCTTGTAGGAGGGGCGCTCGGCCTCGTAGGCGGCGATGTCGGCCTCGTTCTTCAGGGTGAGGCTGATGTCGTCCAGGCCGTTGAGCAGCCTCCAGCGGGCGTTGTCGTCCAGCTCGAAGGGGGCGGTGACGTCTCCGGCGCGGACCTCGCGGTCCTGGAGGTCGACGGTGATCTCGACGGTGGGGTCGGCCTCGGTCAGCTGCCAGAGCTCCTCGACCGTCTCCTGCGGCAGGATCACGGTGAGCAGGCCGTTCTTCAACGAGTTGCCGCGGAAGATGTCCGCGAAGCGGGACGAGATGACGGCCTTGAAACCGTAGTTCTGCAAGGCCCACACCGCGTGCTCGCGGGAGGAGCCGGTGCCGAAGTCCGGGCCGGCGACCAGGACGGTGGCGCCCTGGCGCTCGGGCCGGTTGAGCACGAACTCGGGGTCCTTGCGCCAGGCCTCGAACAGGCCGTCCTCGAAGCCGTTGCGGGTGACCTTCTTCAGCCAGTGGGCCGGGATGATCTGGTCCGTGTCGGCGTTGCTGCGACGCAGCGGCACGGCGCGCCCGGTGTGCGTGGTGAAAGCTTCCATGGTTCTCAGGCCTCCAGGACGGCTGCGCCGGGCAGATCGGCGGGGGACGAGAGGCGGCCGGTGACCGCGGTCGCGGCCGCGACCTGCGGCGACACCAGGTGGGTGCGGCCGCCCTTGCCCTGCCGTCCCTCGAAGTTGCGGTTGGAGGTGGACGCGGAGCGCTCACCGGGGGCCAGTTGGTCGGGGTTCATGCCCAGGCACATCGAGCAGCCCGCGTGCCGCCACTCGGCGCCGGCCTCCTTGAAGACCTTGTCCAGGCCCTCCTCCACGGCCTGCAGCGCGACCCGGACCGAGCCGGGCACCACCAGCATCCGCACGCCGTCGGCGATCTTGCGGCCCTTGACGACGGAGGCGGCGGAGCGCAGGTCCTCGATGCGGCCGTTGGTGCAGGAGCCGACGAAGACGGTGTCGACCTTCACCTCGCGCAGTGGCGTACCGGGCTCCAGGGCCATGTACTCCAGGGCCTTCTCGGCGGCCAGCCGGTCGCTGGGGTCCTCGAAACCGGCCGGGTCCGGCACGGCGGCGCTCAGCGGGGCGCCCTGGCCGGGGTTGGTGCCCCAGGTGACGAACGGGGACAGCTCGGAGGCGTCGATGACGACCTCGTGGTCGAAGACGGCGTCCTCGTCGGTCCTGAGCGTCTCCCAGTAGGCGACCGCGGCGTCCCAGTCCTCGCCCTGCGGGGCGTGCGGACGGCCCTGCAGGTAGTCGAAGGTGGTCCGGTCCGGGGCGATCATGCCGGCCCGGGCACCCGCCTCGATCGACATGTTGCAGATGGTCATCCGGGCCTCCATCGAGAGCTTCTCGATGGCCGAGCCGCGGTACTCGATGACGTATCCCTGGCCGCCGCCGGTGCCGATCCTGGTGATGATCGCCAGGATCAGGTCCTTGGCGGTGACGCCGTCGGGCAGCTCGCCGTCGACGGTGATCGCCATGGTCCGGAACGGGGCCAGCGGCAGGGTCTGGGTGGCCAGCACGTGCTCGACCTGGCTGGTGCCGATGCCGAACGCCAGCGCGCCGAAGGCGCCGTGGGTGGAGGTGTGGCTGTCGCCGCAGACGACGGTCATGCCCGGCTGGGTCAGGCCCAGCTGCGGACCGACGACGTGCACCACGCCCTGCTCGACGTCACCCAGCGGGTGCAGCCGCACCCCGAACTCGGCGCAGTTCTTGCGCAGCGTCTCCAGCTGCGTGCGCGAGACCGGGTCGGCGATCGGCTTGTCGATGTCGAGGGTGGGGGTGTTGTGGTCCTCGGTCGCGATGGTGAGGTCCAGCCTGCGGACCTGGCGGCCGTTCATCCGCAGACCGTCGAAGGCCTGCGGGCTGGTGACCTCGTGGAGCAGGTGCAGGTCGATGAAGAGGAGGTCGGGCTCGCCCTCGGCGCGCCGTACGACGTGATCCTCCCAGACCTTTTCCGCGAGTGTCCTTGCCATCGCATTCCCTCCGACCGGCCGCTCTGCCGGCCTGTTCGTCGTTGCCCTGCGTGTCCGCGCCCTTGTGGGGAGTGGCCGCAGCGGCCCTGTGCATTCCAGCGTGCCGCGTCCACCGGAAAATTGAACTTGCGTTTCACAGAGTGAGACGGGAGTATCGTTGCATGGACAACAGTAGTGGCGTCGGCGTTCTCGACAAGGCGGCTCTGGTGCTCAGCGCGCTGGAGTCCGGCCCGGCCACCCTGGCCGGGCTCGTGGGCGCCACGGGTCTCGCCCGCCCCACCGCACACCGCCTGGCCGTCGCCCTGGAACACCACCGGATGGTTGCCCGCGACATGCAGGGGCGCTTCATCCTCGGTCCGAGGCTGTCCGAACTCGCCGCCGCGGCGGGCGAGGACCGACTGCTGGCCACCGCCGGTCCGGTGCTCACGCACCTGCGGGACGTGACCGGCGAGAGCGCCCAGCTCTACCGTCGCCAGGGCGACACCCGCATCTGCGTGGCCGCCGCCGAGCGGCTGTCCGGACTGCGGGACACCGTCCCCGTCGGCTCCACGTTGCCGATGAAGGCGGGTTCGGCGGCCCAGGTCCTGCTCGCCTGGGAGGAGCCGGAGCGGCTCCACCGCGGTCTGCAGGGGGCCCGCTTCACCGCCACCGCGCTCTCCGGTGTGCGGCGCCGCGGCTGGGCGCAGTCGATCGGCGAGCGTGAACCCGGCGTGGCCTCCGTCTCGGCCCCGGTGCGCGGCCCGTCCAACCGCGTGGTGGCGGCGGTGTCCGTCTCCGGTCCGATCGAGCGGCTCACCCGTCACCCCGGGCGCATGCACGCCCAGGCCGTCGTGGACGCCGCGGCCCGGCTGTCGGAGTCGCTGCGCCGCAGCAGCTGAGCCGGCGCCGGCCTCAGGCCGCCCGCTCCTCACCCGCCTTCAGCCGCTGGGCCGCCGTCTCGCCCCGGCGTCCCACCGGGACCACGCCCGTCGCGGCACCCAGCCCGAAGGCGGGCATGTCGACGTAGACGGACTCGTAGGCGCCCGCCGGCGCCGCGTACGTCTCGTGCCAGAAGCCCACCCTGCCCTTGCCGGCCCGCGCGCGGCGGTTGAACGCCGCCCACGCGGGCCGGTGCTGCTTGTCCTGCTGCGAGGCGTACGTGAAGAGCTGCTCCGTGGACCTCCAGTACTGGACGACGTAGATCACCCGGGGCCCGCCGAACAGCAGCCGGTACCCGAGGAACCCGCTCCCGTCGTCCTGCGACAGCTCCCGCAGCATGCGGGGCATCGCACGGAAGACCGGCAGCCAGCTGCCGAGGGACCGGAAGCGGTTGATCCGCATCCCGATGAGGAACACCACGATGCCTCCCTCGGCGGCGGCGGTGTTGCGGCCCGGAATCACCTGCGCGGACATGAGGAACCCCTGTCGGTCGTGTTGGATAGTGGCACTATCCATGCTTAGATAGTGCCACTATCCGATGGAGGGCGCAAGGGAATGCGACTGGCGGAGTTGAGCGAACGCAGCGGCGTGGCGACGGCCACGATCAAGTACTACCTGCGCGAGGGCCTGCTCCCGCCCGGCCGCCGCGTGACGGCCACGCAGGCCGAGTACGGGGAGGACCACCTACGCCGGCTGCGGTTCGTCCGGGCACTGATCCAGGTCGGCAAGGTGCCGGTGACCACCGCCCGCGAGGTGCTCGCCGCGGTGGAGGACGAGTCTCTCGGCCGGCACACGCGGCTCGGCGCCGCCACCTTCGTCCTGCCGCACGGCCCGGAGCCCGACGAGGACGACCCGGCGACCGGAACGGCCCGCCGCGAGGTGGACCGGTTGATGGCCGAACTCGGCTGGCGCTACGGCAGCGAGGAGTACGGCCCCTCCCCCGCGTACCGGATGCTCGTCACGGCGGTCGCCGCCCTGACCCGCCTCGGATACCCCAGCAGCGCACGGCACTTGGCGCCGTACGCGCGGCTCGCCGCCCAACAGGCCGTCCACGACCTGGATCTGGTCGAGACGTACGACACCCCGCTCGAACAGGCGGCGGCCGCGGTGACGCTCACCGTGCTCTACGAACCCGTGCTGCTGGGCTTGCGCCGGCTCGCCGAGGCGGAGGAGTCCCGGCGCCGCTTCGGAGTTGAGTGACCCGGAACGCCGGGAAGGTGCCGGGCGGGGGCCGGGACCGGCGGAAACGGGAGAGGCCCCCCGCCGAAGCGGAGGGCCTCTCCCTGATGTACCCCCGACCGGATTCGAACCGGCGCTACCGCCTTGAGAGGGCGGCGTGCTAGGCCGCTACACAACGGGGGCAAGTCTTCAGGAAATACGCTGGGGTACCAGGACTCGAACCTAGACTAAATGAACCAGAATCACTCGTGCTGCCAATTACACCATACCCCATGGTGTGTCAAGTACCCCCGACCGGATTCGAACCGGCGCTACCGCCTTGAGAGGGCGGCGTGCTAGGCCGCTACACAACGGGGGCCCTAGCGATCCCTGCGAGAGAGATCCGTACCCCCGACCGGATTCGAACCGGCGCTACTGCCTTGAGAGGGCAGCGTGCTAGGCCGCTACACAACGGGGGCTTTGCAGAAGATCTGCGCTGGGGTACCAGGACTCGAACCTAGACTAACTGAACCAGAATCAGTCGTGCTGCCAATTACACCATACCCCACCAAAACTCAACCCCCCGCAGGGGGTTTTGTTTGGCCGCGCTTCCCGTGCCGGCCTTTTCGGCCCGCCCGGGCGGCGCAGGAAGAACATTACCCGATCGGTGACGGGGCTCCAAAACGAGTATCCGCCGCCAGAAGTGCGGGCAGCTCCCCGAGCCCGGTGATCCGGCGCAGGTCCGGCGCGGTGACGGAACCCGTACGGTCCAGCCACACCCCGTACAGGCCCGCCGCGTCCGCGCCGCGCGCGTCGGTGTCGGCCTTGTCGCCCACGTAGGCGACCTCCTCCGGCGGCAGCCCGAGCGCCCGGCACGCTCCGAGGAAGGCCTCCGGCGCGGGCTTGGCGTGCCCGAGTTCCTGCGAGCACACCAGGCACTCGAAGCGGTCGCGGATCCCGAGCCGGGACAGCTTGCGCTCCTGGTGGGTGGTGCTGGAGTTGGACAGCAGACCGTGCCGGTACCGCGGGGTGAGGGCGTCCAGCGCCGGCAGGACGTCGGGGAAGACCGCCCAGGCGGCCTCGAAGTGCACGTAGTACGCCGCGAACCACGCGTCGGCCTCGGTGTCGGGCACGGACGGACCCAGGAGGGCCCGGACGCGCTCCCTGCGGTGCTCGGTGAAGGTCAGTTCCCCGGTGAGGAAGCGCGCGTAGTGCGTCTCCATCACCTCGCGCCAGGTGTGCAGCGCCCGTTCCTCGCCGCCGAACGCACCGAGCAGACCCTCGGCCTGGAGGTGACGCAGCGCGCCGGACCGCTCGGCACCGGAGTAGTCGAAGATCGTGTCGTCGATGTCCCAGAGCACGGCGCGGATCGGCATATGCCGACTCTAGCCCGGTACTCCGTCCGGGGTGCCGGGGGCCGGCGGCCACCCCGTGAACAGCGTCCGGCGGCTCTCGAAACGGCGTGCCTCGCCCGTCACGGGGTCCTCGAACTCCAGCGCCCGGGCCAGCAGCCGCAGCGGACGGGAGAAGTCGCCGGGCGCGGCGGGCGGCAGGACGTGCGGGTAGACGGGGTCGCCGAGGATCGGCAGACCCAGGCCGTTCA
Organism: Streptomyces sp. NPDC005722; assembly: GCF_040630935.1. Taxonomy (NCBI): domain Bacteria; kingdom Bacillati; phylum Actinomycetota; class Actinomycetes; order Kitasatosporales; family Streptomycetaceae; genus Streptomyces; species Streptomyces sp. NPDC005722. The sequence continues at coordinate 14,388 of NZ_JBEXYN010000045.1, read as the reverse complement.
TGTGCACCCGCAACTGGTGGGTACGGCCGGTCTCGGGGCGGAGCCGGTAGCGCGCGAGTCCGTCGCGGTGGTCCAGCAGTTCCACGTGGCTGCGGGCGTTGGGCTCGCCGGGGACCTCGCGGGCCGCCATCTCACCGCGTTCCTTCACGATCCGGCTCTCCACCGTGCGCGGCAGCACCAGGGCGGGGTCGTGCCGGGCCACGGCCTCGTACTCCTTGCGCACCAGCCGGTCGCGGAAGATCGTCTGGTAGGCGCCGCGCAGCTCGGGGCGGACGACGAACATCACCACGCCCGCCGTCAGCCGGTCGAGCCGGTGGGCCGGGCTGAGCTCGGGCAGCGCGAGGTCGTGGCGCAGCCGGGTCAGCGCCGTCTGCACGACGTGGGCGCCGCGCGGCATGGTGGCGAGGAAGTGCGGCTTGTCGACGACGAGCAGCCGGTCGTCGTGGTGGAGCACCTCGATCGCGAAGGGCACCGGGACCTCCTCCGGCAGCTCCCGGTGGAACCAGACGTGGCCGCCCGGGTGGTAGGCGGCGTCGGGTGCGAGCGGGCCGTCGGCGCCGTGCACCTCCCCCGCCGCGAACATGGCGTCCACCCGTTCCGGGGGAACCGCCGTGCCGAAGCGTTCCACCAGGTGGTCGCGGACCGTCGTCCAGGTGCCGGTGCCGGGCAGCCGGACGCGTACGGGATCGACCCCGCGGCGCTGGGGCAGCGGGGGTACCGGGGGCCTGGTCCTGCGGCGCACGAGGTGGTCCGGGAGGCGTGCCGCCCCGGGCGCCTGGTGGAGGGCCCGGGGCGGTTCGGCGTACCGCGGTCAGCCGGCGAGCTTCGCCAGGGTGGCGTCGACGCGGGCCAGGGTGCGCTCACGGCCGAGCACTTCGAGGGACTCGAAGAGCGGCAGGCCGACGGTGCGGCCGGTGACGGCGACGCGTACCGGGGCCTGGGCCTTGCCGAGCTTGAGGCCGTGGGTCTCGCCGGCGGCGAGGACCGCGTCCTTCAGGGCCTCGGCGTTCCAGTCGGCGGCCGCCAGGTTCTCCCGGGCGGTGGTCAGCAGCGCCGAGGCGGCGGCCGGGTCCTTCATCGCCTTCTGCCAGGACGCCTCGTCCTCCACCGGCGTGTCGAGGAAGAGGAAGTCGACGTTGTCGGTGATGTCGGAGAGCACGGTCAGACGGGTCTGCGCGTGCGGCGCGACCGTCTCGAAGGCGGCCTGGTCGAACGCCTCGGGCGTCCAGGGGGCGAACGGGGCCTTCAGCCACGGCCCGCAGGCCTCGACGAACGTCTTCACGTCCAGCATGCGGATGTGGTCGCCGTTGATCGACTCGGCCTTCTTGAGGTCGAAGCGCGCCGGGTTGGCGTTGACCGCGTCGATGTCGAAGGCGGCCACCATCTCCTCGACGCTGAAGACGTCGCGGTCGGCGGAGAGCGACCACCCGAGCAGCGACAGGTAGTTCAGCAGGCCCTCGGGGAGGAAGCCGCGCTCCCGGTAGAGGTTGAGGGAGGACTGCGGGTCGCGCTTGGAGAGCTTCTTGTTGCCCTCGCCCATGACGTACGGCAGGTGGCCGAAGTGCGGGGTGGTGCCGTTGCCGACCCCGATCTCGGCGAGCGCGCGGTAGAGCGCGATCTGGCGCGGGGTGGAGGACAGCAGGTCCTCGCCGCGCAGCACGTGCGTGATCTCCATCAGCGCGTCGTCGACCGGGTTGACCAGCGTGTAGAGCGGGGCGCCGTTGGCCCGGACGATGCCGTAGTCGGGCACGTTGTCCGGGGTGAAGGTCAGCTCGCCGCGCACCAGGTCGGTGAAGGTGATCGTCTCGTCGGGCATGCGGAAGCGGACGATCGGCTCGCGGCCCTCGCGCTCGTACGCGCCGGCCTGCTCGGCGGTGAGGTCGCGGCAGTGGCCGTCGTAGCCGGAGGGACGGCCGGCGGCGCGGGCGGCCTCGCGGCGCTCGTCGAGCTCCTCGGTGGTGCAGTAGCACTTGTACGCGTGGCCGGACTCCAGCAGCTTCGCGGCGACGTCCTGGTACACGTCCATGCGCTGCGACTGCCGGTAGGGCGCGTGCGGGCCGCCGACCTCGGGGCCCTCGTCCCAGTCGAAGCCGAGCCAGCGCATGGCCTCCAGCAGCTGCTGGTACGACTCCTCCGAGTCGCGGGCGGCGTCGGTGTCCTCGATGCGGAAGACCAGGGCGCCCTGGTGGTGCCGGGCGAACGCCCAGTTGAACAGGGCGGTGCGGACCAGGCCCACGTGGGGGTTGCCGGTCGGCGAGGGGCAGAAACGTACGCGTACGGGAGCTGCGCTAGTCACGCTTGATCACCTTGTTGGTGAGAGTGCCGATGCCTTCGATGGTGACGGCGACCTCGTCGCCGACGTGGAGCGGGCCGACGCCCGCCGGGGTGCCGGTGAGGACGACGTCGCCCGGGAGCAGCGTCATGGCCTCGGTGACGTGGACGATCAGGTCCTCGACGGACCGGATCATCTGGCTCGTGCGGCCGGACTGGCGGAGTTCGCCGTTGACGGTCGCGGTGACGGCGAGGTCGTTCGCGGCGGCGAGGTCGAGGCCGGTCTCGATCCAGGGGCCGATGGGGCACGAGGAGTCGAAGCCCTTGGCGCGCGCCCACTGCTTCTCGGCCTTCTGGGCGTCCCGCGCGGTGACGTCGTTGGCGCAGGTGTAGCCGAGGACGACCTCGGCGACGCGTTCGCGCGGGACCTCGCGGCACATCCGGCCGATGACGACGGCGAGCTCGGCCTCGTGGTGCACCTCCTGCGAGAAGGAGGGGTACACGATGGGGTCGCCGGGGCCGATCACCGAGGTGGACGGCTTGAAGAAGGCGACCGGGACCTCCGGCACCTCGTTGCCGAGTTCGGCGGCGTGTTCGGCGTAGTTCCGGCCGATCGCGACGACCTTGCTGGGGAGCACGGGCGGCAGCAGCCGGACCTTGCTCAGCGGCACCTTGGTGCCGGAGCGCTCGTACTCGGCGAACGGGATGCCCTTGATGATGTCGAGGACGAGTCCGTCCGGGACGGACTCGTCGCCCTCGACGACGCCGAAGGCGACATTGCCGTCGATGGAGAACCTGGCGATGCGCACGGGAAGCAGCTCACCTCACTGGCCGGAGACTGACGCTCCAGGTTATCCCGGGGGTGGCTGCCCGACCCGCCCGCCGAGCCGCGCCTCAGGCGGTCGGCAGCTCCGTCAGCACGGTGCGGCGGGGGTTGGCGGTCTGCCGGGGAAGCACGACCGCATCCGTGGCCTCGACGGCCGGGGCGACCTCTGCGGTCCGCGTGTCCTCGGCGTCCGTCAGGTGCGCGAGGGTGGTGCGGCGCGGGTTGGCTATGGGTCGCATGATCATGGTCGTCTTCATGGGCCGGTCAGAACCTCGTGTTGTACCGGGCGCCTGGCAAGGCGCGGTTGACGTAGTACACGGCTGTGTCAAACGTCAATCTATCGGCGCCCATTCCCCGATCCGGATGCCCAATACAACTGACAGCGTGTGATTTTCCTCACGAACGCGAGGACAAGCAGGGCGAATCGGTCGGCCGGCCGATGCCCTCGAATCCGACATCACGGCTCATCCGGACTCTTCACCCCCGGTTGGCAGCAGCCGGGCAGCAGCCAAGGGGGTCGAACTCCCCTGGAGAAAGCCCGGATTGCCGGAAGACAGCCGAAAGCGCACCGACACCGTGTGATCCACCGGACGCGCTGAGTCACGTATTCCACTCGAAACCTGTCGGCCCTTGTTGGACGTCCGGCACTGTGCTGGAATTCCCCGGACCGCCGTATCAACAGATGCCGGCGCGCAGGGGGGAGCGTGCGATCGCCGAGCGGCGGCGGCCAATGGGTATCCGCCGGGGAGGGCGGGACTCCGAAGACTCGACACCGTCCTGCCGCCCGTGCGGGGGACGCCTGGTCCAGAGGTTGCGACGCTAGTGCAGGGACGTTTCAAGAGGGATGGCGGCGCTGCGGGCGACCCGGAGCAGCGCGGTGGGACCGAACACGGTCCTGCCCGCCGGGAGGAAACCGCAGACGCCGGAACCGCGGGCGCGCAGAGCGACGTCACGCCGGGACCTGGTGTGCGCACCGGCCCGAAGCACGGCTCCCGGATAGCCATGCGCAACTGGCGCATCAGCACCCGTCTGGTGTCGCTGCTCGCGCTGCCGGTGGTCGCGGCGACCACACTGGGTGCGCTGCGCATCCAGAGCTCGCTGGAGAACGTGCAGCAGCTGGAGGCAATGACCTCGCTGACCGACCTCACGGAGCAGGCGACCAAGCTGGCCGCCGCGCTCCAGGAGGAGCGAGACGTCTCCGCCGGCCCGCTGTCCAGCACGCCCGTGGACAAGGACGACGACAACATCGAGGCCGCGAGGGAGAAGACCAAGCTCGCGCGCACGGCGTTCGTCAACGCCGCCAACCAGGTCTCGCCGGACCTCACGGGTGTCAACGCCTCGATCACCACGATCAACCGGCAGCTCGGCAGCCTGGGTCCCATCCGAGAGCGTGCCTACGAGCAGCCCGAGTACATCGCGCAGACCGCCAGCGAGTACAACGAGCTGATCCAGTCGCTGATCGACCTCTCCCAGGAGATGGCCGAGGCGACCGGTAACCCGGACATGATCTCCAGTACCCGCGCGCTGGCGGCCTTCTCGGCCGCCAAGGAGTTCGACTCCATCCAGCGCGCCGTGATCAGCGCCGCGCTGGCCCACAACCACCAGCTCAGCTCCAACGACTTCCGCTACCTCCAGGGCACCTTCCGCTCCGAGGCCACGGAGCTGAAGCAGTTCACCCAGATCTACGGCCGGTCGAACGCCGAGACCCTCCTCAAGGGCCTCAACGGCGGCAACGACGTCGTCAACACCGTCAACGACCAGGCCGCCCGCATCACGGCGTCCGAGTCCAGCATCCAGAACTTCCAGGGCGGCTACCTGGACTGGGACGACGCGGCCAAGACCAAGCTCCAGGTCATGGGCCAGATCGAGCAGACCCTTCTGCAGCAGATGCAGCAGAAGGCCCTGACGCTGCGCGACGAGGCCCAGCAAGAGGCCATCCTCAGCGGTGCGCTGATCCTCCTCGTGCTCGGCATCTCGGTCGTCGGCGCCTTCGTCGTCGCCCGGTCCATGGTCCGCTCGCTGCGCCGGCTGCAGGACACCGCCCAGGAAGTCGCCCAGAAGCGACTGCCCGAGCTGGTCAAGCAGCTCTCCGAGTCCGACCCGCAGGACGTCGACACCTCGGTCGAGTCGATCGGCATCCACACGCGCGACGAAATCGGCCAGGTGGCCCGCGCGTTCGACGAGGTCCACCGCGAGGCCGTCCGTCTCGCCGCCGAGCAGGCGCTGCTGCGAGGGAACGTCAACGCGATGTTCACCAACCTCTCGCGCCGCAGCCAGGGCCTGATCCAGCGTCAGCTGAGCCTGATCTCCGAACTGGAGTCCCGCGAGGCCGACCCGGACCAGCTGTCCAGCCTCTTCAAGCTCGACCACCTCGCGACCCGTATGCGCCGGAACGGCGAAAACCTCCTCGTCCTCGCGGGCGAGGAGCCCGGCCGCCGCTGGACCCGCCCGGTCCCGCTGGTCGACGTCCTCCGCGCCGCGGCCTCCGAGGTGGAGCAGTACGAGCGCATCGAGCTCACCTCGGTGCCCGCGGTCGAGGTCACCGGCCGAGTCGTCAACGACCTCGTCCACCTGCTCGCAGAGCTGCTGGAGAACGCGACCTCGTTCTCCTCCCCGCAGACCAAGGTGCGGGTCACCGGTCACGCGCTGCCCGACGGCCGCGTGCTGATCGAGATCCACGACACCGGCATCGGTCTCTCCCCGGAGGACCTCGCCGACATCAACGAGCGGCTCGCGAACCCGCCGACGGTGGACGTCTCCGTCTCCCGCCGCATGGGTCTGTTCGTGGTCGGCCGCCTGTCCCTGCGGCACGGCATCCGGATCCAGCTCCGTCCGTCCGACTCGGGCGGCACCACCGCGCTCGTCATGCTGCCGGTGGACGTCACCCAGGGCGGCGCCAAGCCGCAGCCGGGCGCGGGCAACCGCGGCCAGCAGCCGGGCGGTGCCCCCGCCGCGGCTCCGGGCGGTCCTCCGCCGCCGGCCATGGGCGGCGGCGCCGGCACGGGCCTCGCGGGCATGCACCGCGGTGGCCAGCGCGGCCAGGTCTCCGGTTCCGGGGCCCGTCCGGCCCTCAACTCCGGTCCCGGCATGGGCCCGCAGGGCGGCCGTCCGGCCGGCCCCGGCGCCCCCGCGGCCCCCGGCCCGCAGCGCTCCGGCCCGAGCTGGGCCAACGAGCAGGTCCCCGGTGGCCAGGGCCGTCCGCAGCAGCCCCAGCGGCCCGCGGCTCCCCCGCAGCGTCCGGCGGCCCCGCAGCCGATGGGCGCGGCCCACGGCCCCGAGGCCGACATGCCGCGCGGTCACGAGGAGCTGGAGTCCACGGCGCAGTTCGAGCGCCCGGACTTCAACGCGATGCCGCACACGGGGCCGGCGTACGGCGGCCCCCAGGCGCCGCAGGCCCCGCACATGCCCCAGGCTCCGCAGATGCCGCAGCAGGGTGGCCATGTCCCGCAGCAGCAGGGCCAGTTCACCCGCAGCGACGTCTTCCAGCGCCCCGCGGCCCCGCAGGCGCCCCAGTACCCGCAGGCCCCCCAGGCGCCCCAGTACCAGCAGGCGCCGGAGGCACCGCAGTACCCGCAGGCGCCCCAGTACCCGCAGGCCCCCCAAGCGCCGCAGTACCAGCAGGCGCCGGAGGCCCCGCAGGCCGCTCCGGCGGCCCGGCAGGGTCCGCGGCACTCCGGGGCCTACGCCCAAGAGCCGGGTATACCGCAGCAGCGTCCCGCGGCTCCGCAGGCCGACCGGCACCCGCTGCCGGCCGCCAGCGAGCCGATGGCACTGCCGCCGGCCCCGATCCGCGCGGACGAGCCCAGCCCGATCTTCGACTCCCTCGAGTCGGACTGGTTCCGTACCGGCCGTGCGGAGCGCATGCAGCAGGTGCACGTCGAGAGCGGCCCGGTCGCCCCGCAGCCGAACGGCAACGGCATGAACGCCGGAGCGCCCACCCGGCCGCCGCAGCGTCCGCAGCAGCCCGCGCCGCAGCACCACCCGCAGCAGCCCGCGCCGCAGCGGGCCCGCGCCGAGCACCCCGCGCCGCCCGCGCACCCGGCACCGCCCACGCAGCCGCCGCAGCCCCCGCGGCGCGAGCCGGCGTCGTGGCGCTCCTCGCCGAACGACGAGGTCTGGGAGCGCGCCGGTCAGGTGCGCCAGCCGTCCGCCGGCGGGGTCACCCCCTCCGGTCTGCCGCGGCGGGTCCCCAAGGCCAACCTCGTCCCGGGAGCCGGTGCTCCCCAGCAAGCCCCACAGGGCGGTCCGCAGATTTCCCGGGCCCCCGACGACGTGCGCGGACGCCTGACCAACCTCCGTCGCGGTATCCAGCAGGGCCGCCAGGCCGGTACGGGAACGACCGACGGCCGCGGCTTTGGCACCACTCACCAGCAGGAGCGTTAGTTGAGTCAGATGAGCCAGGCGGCACAGAATCTGAACTGGTTGATCACCAACTTCGTGGACAACACCCCCGGGGTGTCCCACACCGTGGTCGTATCCGCCGACGGCCTGCTGCTGGCCATGTCCGAGGGTTTCCCCCGTGACCGCGCCGACCAGCTGGCCGCGGTGGCCTCCGGCCTGACCTCGCTGACCGCGGGCGCGTCCCGCATCTTCGAGGGCGGCAGCGTCAACCAGACCGTCGTGGAGATGGAGCGCGGCTTCCTCCTCCTGATGTCGGTCTCGGACGGGTCCTCACTCGCCGTCCTGGCGCACCCCGAGTGCGACATCGGCCTCGTGGGCTACGAGATGGCCCTGCTCGTCGACCGAGCGGGCGCCGTCCTCACCCCCGACCTGCGCGCAGAACTCCAAGGCAGCCTGATGGGCTGAGCTCTCCGGAGCCCGGCCGAATGCACGCCCCATGACTACTCGCGACACGCGTCCGCTCTTACCCGGAGGACCATTCATGACCCCGCCGCCCGCCTCGCCCGGCCCGTACGGCGCGCCCCACCATGCGCCGTACGGGGATGAAGGCGACCAGCCGCTGGTGCGGCCGTACGCCATGACCGGTGGTCGCACCCGGCCCCGCTACCAGCTCGCCATCGAGGCGCTGGTCAGCACCAGCGCGGACGCGAGTGCCTTCCAGGGGCTACTCCCCGAACACCAGCGCATCTGCCACCTGTGCATGGAGATCAAGTCGGTCGCCGAGATCTCCGCACTGCTGGGGATCCCGCTGGGAGTGGCCCGGATTCTGGTGGCCGACCTGGCTGAGGCCGGTATGGTCGCCATCCACCAGCCGAGCAGTGGCGAGGCCGGCGGACAGCCTGATGTGACACTGCTCGAAAGGGTGCTCAGTGGACTTCGCAAGCTCTAGGCCGGGGCAGCAGGCGGCGTACGGTGCGCCGCCCGCGGCCCGGTCCACCACCTCGGCGAAGATCGTGGTGGCGGGTGGCTTCGGCGTGGGCAAAACCACGTTCGTCGGAGCGGTCTCGGAGATCAACCCGCTCCGCACGGAGGCCGTGATGACCTCGGCGTCCGCGGGCGTGGACGATCTGACGCACGTGGCCGACAAGACCACCACGACCGTCGCGATGGACTTCGGTCGTATCACGCTCGACGACGACCTGATCCTGTACCTGTTCGGTACGCCGGGCCAGGACCGCTTCTGGTTCATGTGGGACGACCTGGTCCGCGGTGCCATCGGCGCCGTCGTCCTGGTCGACACCCGCCGGCTGGCCGACTGCTTCCCCGCGGTCGACTACTTCGAGAACAGCGGCCTGCCGTTCGTCATCGCCCTCAACGGCTTCGACGGCCACCAGCCGTACACGCCCGACGAGGTCCGGGAGGCGCTGCAGATCGGCCCGGACGCCCCCATCATCACCACGGACGCCCGGCACCGCGCCGAGGCGAAGAGCGGCCTCATCACGCTCGTGGAGCACGCGCTGCTCGCTCGCCTCAAGTAAGCGTTCCAGCTTGCCACTTCGCGTATGGACCGGCTGTGTCTTTTGACATGGCCGGTCCTTCTGTTCATAACGTTTCGACCGCGAATCGGAACAACCCGAACACCCCCCGCGCCCAGTCGGCTTCACTGCGCACACATCGAACCGGTGAATTGCCACCGCTTTACGCTTATGCCCGTTTTAACCGGCGCGTGATCATGGGTTCGCAGTCCTCGCCGGACGTTTGTGGAGCACCCCCATGACGTGCTGGAATTCATCGAAACCCGAGAGTAGGAACGGCGCCGCCCGCGCCGTCGCCGAGAGGTTGTTGGTCGAGTGAGGAACACGAGGCGAGCAGAGCCGGGTCCCGCGGACCACCCGCGTGGCAATTTCACCCCGCCTGCGCGGTACGGCACGGCGCAGGCCACAGACCCCGAGTCCGGCACCGCTCCCGAGCCGGTGGCGAGCACGGGCAGCCGGTTCGCCATGCGCAACTGGCGGGTGGCAACCCGTCTGAACGTCATCCTCCTCATCCCGGTGCTGGTCGCCCTGGTCTTCGGCGGCTTCCGGGTGCAGAGCTCGGTGCAGACCTGGCAGGACGCGGACGACGCCGTACGCACCGCCAGCGCCGTGAGCGCGGCCGTGGACTACGCGAACGCCATCCTGAACGAGCGCGACCTCAGCGTGGTTCCCCTGCTGGCCGGCGACGCCGACAACAAGAACGTCGTCGCGACCCGTGCGGCCACCGACCAGGCCGCCGCGAAGTTCGACGCGGCCGTCGCCCAGCTGCCCGTGACCGACCGGCTGCAGCGCCGCGTGGAGAACATCCGCGAGGGCGAGAAGGTCCTGGCGAAGCTGCGCGACACGGCCTTCACCCGGCAGCTCCCGGGCGTGCAGACCGAGGAGAAGTACGTCGAGGTCCAGCACCCGCTGATGGAGCTCGCGAACGAGCTGGGCTACGGCACCGACAGCATCGCCTCCTACGGCCGCACCCTCTACGCGCTCGAACTGACCAAGGCCGCCGAGTCGCTGACCCGCTCCATCGGCACCCACCTGCTGGTCGAGGACCGCGACAAGCTGGCCGACGGCGAGCTGCAGCTCCAGCTCACCGCCTTCACCTCGTACGCCTACCTCCAGCAGGTCGCCCTCGAGGAGTACCGGGGCGGCGGCACGGACGCGGACTACCGCCGGCTGCTCGACGAGCAGGCCGCGGCCCTGGAGAAGGGCAAGGCGCAGGCCGCCCAGGCCGCCCAGGCGGCCAAGGACGCGGGCCAGCCCTTCAAGGCGCCGCCGAACCTCGAGACCATGATCAAGCTGATCGCCTCCGGCCAGGGCCCCGAGCAGCTCAAGTCCCAGGGCCTGACCGTCGAGAGCTGGTTCGGCGCGAGCACCCTCGCGTTCGACGCCTACAAGAACGTCGAGCAGCACCTGGCCGACCAGGCGTACAGCGACGCGAACGACCTCGCCAACAGCGCCCGCATCGACGCGATCGTCAACTCCGCCGTCGTGCTGGTGGCGCTGATCATCGCCTTCATCGTGGCCGCGATGGTCGCCCGCTCCATGAGCAACAGCATGCGCCGCCTGCGCACCTCGGCCTTCGAGGTCGCCGAGCAGCGCCTGCCCGGCCTGGTCGACCAGCTCTCGCGCACCGACCCGGGCAAGGTCGACACCCGCGTCCAGGCGATCCCGATCACCTCCAACGACGAGATCGGCGAGGTCGCCCGCGCCTTCGACCAGATCCACCGCGAGGCCGTACGGCTCGCCGCCGAGCAGGCACTGCTCCGCGGCAACGTCAACGCGATCTTCACCAACCTCTCCCGCCGCAACCAGGGCCTCATCCAGCGCCAGCTGACGCTGATCACGGACCTGGAGAACAACGAGGCGGAGCCGGACCAGCTGGCGAACCTCTTCAAGCTGGACCACCTGGCGACCCGTATGCGCCGCAACGGCGAGAACCTCCTGGTCCTCGCGGGCGAGGAGCCCGGCCGCCGCTGGAACCAGCCGGTCCCGCTGGTCGACGTGCTCCGCGCCGCGGCCTCCGAGGTGGAGGCCTACGACCGCATCGAGCTGGTCGGCATACCGGAGACCGAGATCCACGGCACCGCCGTGACCGACCTCGTGCACCTGCTCGCCGAGCTGCTGGAGAACGCCACCACCTTCTCCTCGCCGCAGACCAAGGTGCGGGTCACCGCCACCCGGCTGCCCGACGGCCGCGTCATGGTCGAGATCCACGACAAGGGCATCGGCCTCACCGCAGAGGACTTCGCGGACATCAACCACAAGCTGGCCGACCCGCCGACCGTCGACGCGTCGATCTCCAAGCGCATGGGCCTGTTCGTGGTCGGCCGCCTCGCCGACCGGCACGGCATCCGCGTCCAGCTCCGCCCGTCCGGCGAGCAGGCCGGCACCACCTCGCTGGTCATGCTCCCCGAGCCGATCACCCACGGTGGCGGTGGCGAGGAGATGCCGCTGGACGACGACTTCACCGTGTCCCGGATCGTGCCGGAGCTCGAGACCCCGCAGTTCGCCGCCTACGGGCCGACCGCCGCGGAGCTCGGTTTCGACGACTCGCGCTACGAGCGCGCCGAGGCACCGGAGGACGCCCGCTCGCTCGACCCGGTCGGCCGTTCGCTCATGCGCGACCAGCGCCGCGCCCAGCTCGAGGCCGCGGCCGGCGACCGCACCGCGGAGCGCCCGCCCTTCGAGGGCGAGGCGCAGGAGCAGGTCTTCCAGGAGACCGCCGCCGAGGCCGCGTTCCAGGAGACCCCCTTCCAGGACAACGGGTTCCAGGACAGCGGCTTCCAGGACAACGGTTTCCCCGCGAACGGCTTCGACGGGCAGGGCTTCCAGGAGCCGCAGGCCCAGCCGTTCCAGGAGCAGCACGGCTACGACGCCCAGCCCGCCTTCCAGGAGCCGGCGTACACCGACGGCGCCTTCGCCGAGCAGGGGTACGCCGCTCCGCAGAACGGCTACGCCGCCCAGGAGGACTGGCAGCAGCAGAACGGCTACGCGCAGGAGCAGTGGACGGCGACGCCCGGCGACCTGCCGCAGACGGCCCAGCCGCAGGGCTTCCCCGGGCAGCCCGCGACCGATTCCGCCGCAGCCGCCCCCTTCGAGGCCCCGGACCGCGTAGGCTTCGACCGACCGGGTCCGACCACCGGCCCGCTGCACTCCTCGGTGACCGACGCGGGCCTGCCGCGCCGCGACCGCGGGTGGCAGCAGTCCGGCCAGGCGGTTCCGGCGCAGCCGGAGCCCCAGGCGGCGGAGGCCTTCCCGGCGCAGCCGGCGCCCTCCGCTCCGGCGCCGGACGGGGAGTCCGACTGGCGCTCCACGAACGACGAGAACTGGCAGCGGGCCGAACAGGCCCGCAAGCCCAAGGCGGGCGGGGTCACCCCCTCCGGCCTGCCCCGGCGGGTCCCCAAGGCCAACCTGGTCCCGGGCACCGCACAGCAGACTCCGCAGGGCGGCCCCATGGTCTCCCGTGCACCCGAGGACGTCCGCGGCCGGCTGAGCAATCTCCGGCGCGGTGTCCAGCAGGGACGCACTGCGGGAACTGACACGAACGGCCAGGGCTTCGGCCCCAAGCACCAGGAGCGTTAGTTGAGTCCGATGAGCCAGGCGGCACAGAACCTGAACTGGTTGATCACCAGTTTCGTGGACCAGACCCCAGGGGTCTCCCATACGGTTGTGGTCTCTGCCGACGGCCTGCTGCTGGCGATGTCCGAAGGATTCCCGAGGGACCGCGCGGACCAGCTGGCCGCGGTGGCCTCCGGTCTGACCTCGCTGACCGCGGGTGCCTCGCGCATCTTCGAGGGCGGCCACGTGAACCAGACCGTCGTGGAGATGGAGCGCGGCTTCCTCTTCATCATGTCCGTCTCGGACGGGTCCTCGCTGGCCGTGCTGGCGCACCCCGAGTGCGACATCGGCCTCGTGGGCTACGAGATGGCCCTGCTGGTCGACCGGGCGGGCAACGTGCTCACCCCCGATCTGCGTGCGGAATTGCAGGGCAGCCTGCTCAACTAACGGACAGGCATGCGGGCGCGTCTGGGGACCCGTAGGGTTTTCAGACGCGCTACCCAGCTGGAGGAGGAACCGTGGCAACGCCCCCAGGCGGAGATCAGTACGGCAATCACCAACAGCAGCCGCCCCTGAAGCGGTTCAACTTCCCCTCGGCACCGAGCCAGGAGCCACCCCCCTCCCACGGTGGGGGGAACCCCGGCCCCATGCCGCCGCACCGGCAGCCGAGGATCCAGCCGTACGAACCCCCGCAGGCGCCACCGCCTCGGACAGCTCAGACCGGGCGCGCCAGGACGCCGTCCGGTCTGGTACGCCCCTACGCCATGACCGGAGGCCGCACCCGGCCGCGCTACCAGCTCGCCATCGAGGCACTGGTCAGCACGACCGCCGATCCGGCCCAGCTGCGGGGCCAGTTGCCGGAGCACCAGCGGATCTGCATCCTCTGCCGGGAGATCAAGTCGGTCGCGGAGATCTCCGCGCTCCTCTCCATCCCCCTCGGCGTCGCCCGAATCCTCGTCGCCGACCTGGCGGAGGCCGGGCTCGTCGCCATTCACCAGCCCGGTGGCGACGATGCCTCGGGCGGACAGCCAGACGTGACACTGCTCGAAAGGGTGCTCAGTGGACTTCGCAAGCTCTAGCGGTCCAGCTCGCTCAACCACCTCGGCGAAGATCGTGGTGGCGGGCGGCTTCGGCGTGGGCAAGACCACGTTCGTCGGTGCCGTATCGGAGATCAACCCGCTGCGTACCGAAGCCGTGATGACCTCCGCCTCCGCGGGGATCGACGATCTGACGCACGCGCCGGACAAGACCACGACGACCGTGGCGATGGACTTCGGCCGCATCACCCTGGACGAGGACCTGATCCTCTACCTGTTCGGTACCCCGGGCCAGGACCGCTTCTGGTTCATGTGGGACGACCTGGTGCGCGGCGCCATCGGCGCGGTCGTCCTCGTGGACACCCGCCGGCTGGCCGACTGCTTCCCCGCGGTCGACTACTTCGAGAACAGCGGCCTGCCGTTCGTCATCGCCCTCAACGGCTTCGACGGCCACCAGCCGTACAACCCGGAGGAAGTCCGCGAGGCCCTCCAGATCGGTCCCGAGGCACCCATCATCATCACGGACGCCCGGCACCGCGCCGAGGCGAAGAGCGCGCTCATCACGCTGGTCGAGCACGCGCTGATGGCGCGCCTGCGGTAGCGGTCCCCGCTCCCGCGACGACGCGAAAGGCCCCGCACGGGATGTGCCGGGCCTTCGCGTCGTCCTCGCGCCCGGGACGGCGACCACCCGGCCCGTACGACGACGGCGGCGCGGCACCCGGGAAGGGAGCTCATCGAGGTGCGCTCATATGACGACATTACGGTCGAACTGACGCGGGGGCGTGCGGTGATGTGGGGGAGCGCGGATCAAGGGGCGGAGAAA
>NZ_JBEXYN010000044.1:0-67689 GCF_040630935.1 Streptomyces sp. NPDC005722 | reverse complement strand
ACCCCCCAGGTCATCCGTTCGACAGGGGGCAACAGTCATACCGGGCCCGGAGGCCAGCGGCCCTCTTGCAGGACCGCGAAAAACATAACGGGGCTCCCGCACCACGTGCCGGGTCGGGTCGGGTCAGTTGACCGACAGGACCGCCGTGTTGTTGGTGGTGTCCGGGTCGTACGTGAACTCGCCGAACTCCGGGTGGATGCTGACGGCACCGGTCGCGCCGGGCACCACGGTGTCGATCCGCAGCGAGAAGTCGAACGAGCGCTCGGTGTCCTCCAGCACCCAGTACGGAAGGGAGCAGTCGTAGCGCGGCGCCCCCGTCTCCTGCGGGTAGTAGCCGCCTGCAAGGGTGTGCGGGTCACAGCCGGAGGGGACGCCGGTGACCTTGGTGCCCGCGGGGACGATCAGCCGGACCTTGGCGACGGGGTCCCCGGAACCGAGGTTGCCGAGCCAGGCCGGGCCGTGGTTGCGGAACGTGAGCCGGGCCGTCACCGTCTCGCCCGCGGCACCGGTGACCGCGTCGCCGGTCACCGCGAAGTCCGCGGTGTTGTCGGCGCTGACGCCGACCACCGTGTAGTTGTCACCGCTCTCGAGGTCCTCGGCGCCCCCGCCGGGCTCGACGCTGATGTCGAGGCGCTCGTTCATCGCGTACGGGGCGAGCACCGCCTTGAGCGGCTTGGGCAGCTTGAAGGAGTCCCCCGGCGCCAGCACCCGGTCGAAGGTGCAGGTCGCGAAGGTCATCGGCGCGTACTCGCCGTCGTTGGACGTCGTGTAGGTGCAGCGCTTGTACTTGGTCAGCTTCTTGATGCCGTAGGAGGCCATGAACCTCAGCGTGAAGCCCTGCGCGCTCTCGTTGCCGTTGTTGGTCAGCCTGAACGGGAGCCGCACGGTGGCGCCGGGTGCGGCGTGCTCGACCGGGGCGATCTCCGCGAGCGACAGGTCCGGGCCGGAGGCGACCGTGAGAGTGGTGTCGGAATCGTCCGGCGGGGTGGTGAGGGTGCCGTCGGGGCCGCCGACGGCGGTCGCCGCGTAGGTGATCCGGCCGTGCGCCCCGCCCGCCGCACCGTCCGCCGCGCGGACCGATAGGTGGATCTGCCTGCTGTAGTCGCCGCCGATCACGGGCACCTCGGGCACGTGGCAGACGGCGGTCGTGCCGCTGGGAGTGCAGTTCTCCGGCCAGGTCACCTCCGCGACGCCCGCGACCCCGGAGACGTCCACGGTGACCTCGCCGTCGGTGACCGTGAAGTTGTCGTTGTCGTGGTAGATGCCGATGTCGAGCGTGTGCGACGGCGGTTCACCGCCGCCCGTGCCCGAGGGCAACGACAGTTCGGACGGTGCGTTGATCGACAGCTGGTCGGTCTCGGCCGCGTGCGCGGGTACGGCGAGACCGGCCACGAACAGGCCGGCCGCCGCGACGGCAGAGGCTCCCAGGCGCAACGAGCGCCCGACGGAGTCAGATCGCATGACTCTTCCCCAAGGGTGTGGCCACATCAGTGGTGCACCGGGGTCTCCGGTGCACCCGTACGACGATCAAGGAAGAGCGAAGGTTGTACGGTCTCCGGCCTCAACTCCACACAGTGAGGCCGCACTTCACGTTGCCCTCAGATGCGCGCGGAGGAAGGCGAGTGCCTCCTCGTCGTCGTCGATGGCACCGCCCTCGTGGCCGTTCCACGGCCAGACGGCCATCTCCTTGGGCCCCGCGTAGGCGTTGTATGCGGCGAAGACCGTCGAGGGCGGCGTGATCTCGTCCATCAGGGCCGCGGAGAAGCGCGCCGGCACCCGGGCGCGGGCGGCGAAGTTGACGCCGTCGAAGTAGGACAGGGTGCGCATGGCGCGCTCGGCGCCGCCGCGGTGGACGGCGAGGTAGCGGCCGATCTCACGGTAGGGGTCCGCGTCCGTGATGACCGTGGCCCGGGGGAAGTCGCACAGGAACGGGACGTGCGCGACCAGGGCGTGGACCCCGGGGTCCAGCGCGGCCACCGCGAGCGCGGTGCCGCCGCCCTGGCTCGCGCCGAGGACGGCGATCCGTCCGGGGTCCACCGAGGGCAGCGTGCGGACCGCGTCCACGGCGCGGACGGCGTCCGTGAACAGACGGCGGTAGTAGTACGTGCGGGGGTCGTCGATGCCCCGGGTCATCATCCCCGGTGCCTGCGGGCCCGTGGTGCCGGAGTCGGGGGTGTCGCCGCGGCTCCAGCCCGAGCCCTGGCCCCGGGTGTCCATGTGGAGGTGGGCGAAGCCCGCCGACGCCCACAGCAGCCCCTCCAGGGCGTGGCCCCGGCCGCCGCCGTAGCCGACGTACTGGACGACCGCGGGCAGCGGTCCCTCGGCGCCGTGCGGCAGCCGCAGCCAGGCCCGTACGGGCTCGCCGCCGAAGCCGGGGAAGGTGACGTCGAAGACGGCCACGGTGCGCAGCCGCGGACCGGGTGCGGTGGTGACGGTGACGGCGGCGGTCCCGGCGGCGCGCGACTCGGCGAGCGTCGTCCGCCAGAAGTCGTCGAAGTCGGCGGGCGCGGTCTGGGCGCTGCGGTAGTCCCGCAGTTCGGCCTCGGGGAGATCGGTGAACAACACGGCTCCGTGGTCAGGGGGCGAGCGGCCGGTAGTCGACCCAGTCGACGTCGGCGACGGTGGTGGAGGGGGCGCCGTGGGCGGTGGCGTACGGGCCGAGCCAGACGCCGAGGAAGCCGCCGGCGCGGGGCGAGCTGAGGAATCCGCCGTCCACGGCGGTCAGTTCGGTCTCCGCCTCCGGGTCCGCGCCCGCGGGGGCGTGGCGCAGCCCGTAGCGCTGGCCCTCGATGTGGATGCGCAGCACCACGGGCCCGGGGGGCAACGGCGCCTGCGCGACGACGCGTTCCTCGCCGCCGGTGCGGACCGCGGCGAGCACCCGGCGGCCGCCGCGGCCGTCACCGGCCACCGCGAACACCAGGTGGTCCGCCTCCGACTGGCGTACGGCGAGTCCGGCCCACTCCAGCGGCGTTCGGGGCGAGACGTCGAGGAGCGCGGACACGCTGACGTCCTGGTGCTGCTGACGCCGCCCGAGGAAGCTGGGGGTGCCGCCCTCGGCGAGCGTCGTGGGGCCCAGCGGCAGCCGGAGCCGGCCGGGACGTGCGGTGAGCGACCAGAAGGGTTCCGCGGTGCGCACCTGGTTCCACTTCGGGTCCAGCCGGGGGCCGTCGAAGTCGTCGCGCACCGGCTCCGGGTGGGGCGCCTCCGGGGGGCCGGTGACGACGGGCGGGCCGAAGGGGCCGAGCGTGGTGCCGCTGCCGGGCGCGAAGAGCGGCCAGCCGTCCTCCCAGGACACCGGGACGAGGAAGGTCTCCCGTCCGAGGTTGGGGTGGTATCCGCCGTAGGGGCGGCTGCCGAGCAGCACCGCCCACCACTCCCCCGCCGCCGTCCGCACCAGGTCGGCGTGGCCGACGCCGACGACGGGGAAGTCGCGGCCGAGGTGGCGGTGGGTGAACACCGGGTTGGCCGGGTTGCCGGTGTACGGGCCGGTGACGTGCTCGGCGCGGGCCACGCTGACGGCGTGCCCGTGCTCGGTGCCGCCCTCCGCCGCCAGCAGGTAGTAGCGGCTGTCCACCTTGTACAGGTGGGGTCCCTCCGCCCACACCGCGCCGTGCAGCGCCCCGCGCCACAGCAGGTGCTCGGGGCCGGTGAGGGCCATCCGCCCGGTGTCGAACTCCCGCAGCCAGACGTCGGTCTGCCCCTCCCACTCCCCCGGTTCCGCGAGCCGGGTACCGGTGCACCAGGCGCGGCCGTCGTCGTCGAAGAAGAGGGAGGGGTCGATGCCGGGCGCGTCGTCCAGCCACACCGGGTCGCTCCACGGCCCGGCGGGATCGGTGGCGGTGACGACGAACGTGCCGTTCCGGCCGCTGCCGCCGACGAGGGTGGTCACGACGTGGAAGCGGCCCCGGTGGTGCCGGATCGTCGCGGCGAAGATCCCCTCGGAGGACGCGACGGTGCTCAGGTCCACCTGCGAGGGCCGGTCCAGGACGTGCCCGATCGGCCGCCAGTTGACCAGGTCGCGGCTGTGGAACACGGGGATGCCGGGGAAGTACTCGAAGGTCGAGGTGATCAGGTAGTGGTCGTCCCCGACCCGGCAGACGCTGGGGTCGGGGTGGCAGCCCGGCAGGACGGGGTTGGCGACGGTCGCCGCCGCCTCCCCCGTCCCTTCGGGCACGCTCACCTGGACTCCTCCGGCGCGCCGGTGACCAGCGCGTGCAGCCGCCGGGTGTGGTCCACCTGCCGTGCCGGGCCGGTCAGTTCGGCCCGTACGGCGAACCGGACGTCGGTGCTGGAGGCGGCCAGCCGCACCTCCAGCTCCCCCGGTTCGACGACGCGGCGGCCGTCCCGGCCGGTGAAGGCGGCGACGTCGGCGGGGACGGTGACGTCGACGCGCCGTGCCTCGCCCGGCTCCAGCGGCACTCTCAGGTAGCCGACGAGCCGCTGCACGGGCTGGACGACGGAGGCGATCGGGTCGTGCAGGTAGACCTGGACGACCTCGCTGCCGGCGCGGTCGCCGGTGTTGCGGACGGTGAAGGACAGCTCCACCTCGCCGTCGGTGCCGGTCACGGGCCGGCCGTCGGCGGCACCGTGCACCTGGGGCGCGGACCATTCGAAGCTCGTGTAGGTCAGCCCGTGGCCGAAGCCGAAGGCCGCGGCCGGGTCGATGTTGGAGACCTCGCTGGCCCGCGCGAGCGGCGCCGCGAGGTAGGTGGAGGGCTGGACGCCCGGGTGCCGGGGGACGCTCACCGGCAGCCGCCCGGACGGGTCGATCCGTCCGCTCAGCACTCCGGCGAGCGCCGTCGTGCCCTCCTGCCCCGGGAAGAAGGTCTGGACGACGGCCGCGGCCTCGTCCACGGCCCGCCCGAGGGCGTAGGGGCGGCCCGACAGCAGGGTGAGCACGACGGGCGTCCCCGTGTCGAGGAGCGCGTCGAGCAGCCGCTGCTGCACGCCGGGCAGGGTGAGCGACTCCGCGTCGCAGCCCTCGCCGCTGGTGCCGCGGCCGAAGAGCCCGGCGCGGTCGCCGAGCGCGGCGACGACCACGTCGGCGTCGAGCGCCACCCGTACGGCCGCGGCGATGCCGGAGACGTCGTCGTCGTCGATGCCGCAACCGGCGACGGTGACGATCTCGGCGCCGGGGAACTCCGCGACCAGGGCCTGGCGGAGCGTGGGCAGGTCGATGCCGAGCGGGACCTCCGGGTGCTGCGCACCGACGTGGACCGGGAAGGAGTAGCAGCCCAGCACGGCGGTCGGGGTCTCCGCCTGGGGGCCGACGAGCGCGATGCGCGCGGGCCGCCCCAGGGGCAGGGTGCCGTCGTTGGAGAGCAGGACGGCGGACCGCTCGGCGAGGCGCCGCGAGAGGTCCCGGTGGGCGGCGGAGTTCAGGTCGACCGTGCCGCGCAGGGCCTGCGGGTCGGTGAGGTCGGCCCCGGCGAGCACGGACGGCACGGGGCTCCACCCGGGGTCCAGCAGGCCGAGCTGCGCCTTCTGGGTCAGGACGCGGCGCAGCGCGCGGTCCACCAGCTTCTCGTCGACCAGGCCCGCGGCGACGGCGTCCCGCAGCGGCTGCCCGAAGGTCTTGACGGTGGGCAGTTCCACGTCGACGCCGGCGTGCAGGGCGGTGCCGGCGGCGTCCGCCCAGTCGGCGGCGACGCCGTGCAGGGTCTTGAGGAAGGCGATCCCGAAGTAGTCGGCGACGACGGTCCCGTCGAAGCCCCAGGTGTCGCGGAGCAGCCCGGTCAGCAGTTCCTCGTCGGCGGCCGAGGGCACGCCGTCGGTGTCGGTGTACGCGTGCATCACGGACCGGACGCCGCTCTCCCGGACCGCCATCTCGAAGGGCGGCAGGACGACGTCGGCGCGTTCGCGCGGGCCCATGCTGACCGGCGCCAGGTTGCGCCCCGCGCGGGAGGCGGAGTAGCCGGCGAAGTGCTTGAGGGTGGCCACGATGCCCGCGGACTCCAGGCCCTGGATGTAGGCGGTGGCGATGGTCCCGACGAGGTAGGGGTCCTCACCGATGGTCTCCTCGACCCGTCCCCAGCGCGCGTCGCGCACGACGTCGAGGACGGGGGCGAGGCCCTGGTGGACGCCGACCGAGCGCATGTCGCGGCCGATGGCCGCGGCCATCACCCGGACCAGCTCGGGGTCGAAGGAGGCGCCCCAGGACAGCGGGACGGGGTAGGTGGTGGCGCCCCAGGCCGCGAAGCCCGCGAGGCACTCCTCGTGGGCCATGGCGGGGATGCCGAACCGGTTGGCTGCGGCGATCCGTTCCTGGGTGCGCATGAGGGACAGCGCCCCCAGGGCGGGGTCGACGGGGACGGTGCCGAAGGGCCGGGTGAGCTGCCCGAGGCCGTCCGGCAGGAGGTCGTCCAGGCTGGGTGGCTCTTCCATGTCGTGCTGGTGGGGGGCGACTTCGGCACCTTCGCCGGAGGCGCCGACCCAGACGCCGTAGAGCTGGGCGATCTTCTCGTCCAGGGTCATCTCGCGGATGAGCGCCTCGACGCGGGAGTCGGCGGTCACGTTGTCGTTCACTTTCCTCCGACGCCCATGAGCCCCTGCACGAGGGCACGGCGGGCGAACAGGTAGACGAGCAGGACGGGAATCGTGGACAGCACCACGGCGGCCAGCAGGCCGGGGATGTTGATGCCGTACTGGGTCCGGAAGTTGTAGAGGCCCAGCGTGATCACCTTGGTCTCCTCGGACTGGGTGAGCACCAGGGGGAACAGGAAGCCGTTCCACGCCTGCAGGGCGGAGAAGACGACGATCGTCGACAGTCCGCTGCCGGACAGCGGCAGGACGAGCTGGAAGAAGGTTCGCCGGACGGAGGCGCCGTCCATGGCCATCGCCTCGAACAGGTCGGAGGTGATGTCGCGCATCGTGCCGGTCAGGATCAGCGTGCAGACCGGCAGGCAGAACGCCGCCGTCGGCAGGATGACGCCGATGAGGTTGTCGTACAGCCCGGCCTTGCTGATGACGTAGAACATCGGGACGATCACGGCCTGCGCGGGGATCGCCAGGCCCAGCAGGAAGAGCCGGAACACCCCGGAGGTGCCGCGGCCCCGGTTGCGGACGATGGTGAACGCCAGCGGCGGCACGAGCAGCAGCACGATGGCCACCACGCTGACCGTGACGACGACCGTGTTGAGGAAGTACTGCCCGAAGCCGTTGCTGAAGTCCTGGACGTAGTTGTCCAGCGTGAAGGAGCGGGGGAAGGCCAGCGGGCCGCCCGCGCTGTACGCCTCGCGCGTCTGCACGGTGGCGCCGAGCATGACGTACAGCGGCAGGCCCACCAGCGCGAGCCACAGCAGGGCGCCCAGGCCCGCCAGGTAGTTGGGGCGTCGCCTCATCAGAGCCCCTCCTTGGTGCCGGCCATCTTGTCGTAGCCGGAGACCTTGACCACGACCAGCGAGATCACGGTGGCGACGACGACGAGCATCAGGGCGACCGCGGCGCCCGCGCCGAAGTCGAAGCCCTTGAAGGCCTTGTCGTACATGTAGTAGGCGCTGATGGTGGTGTCCGTGCCGGGGCCGCCCTGGGTGAGGATCAGCACCGTGTCGAAGGTGGTGAGACCGCCGACGATCATCAGGATCATCGAGGTGATGATCGAGTTGCGCAGCTGCGGCAGCGTGATGTGGAAGAACTGCCGCACGGTGCCCGCGCCGTCGATCTGCGCCGCCTGGTAGAGCACCTGCGGGATCGCCCGGGTCGCGCCCTGGTAGATCAGGGCGTGGAACGGGGTGAACTGCCAGGTGCTGACGAACACCAGCACGCCGATCGCGGCGGTCTGCGTGCCGAACAGGTTGCCGTCGCCGAACAGCCAGCGCGCCTGCGAGGGCACGCCGAAGTTCGGGTCGAGCAGTGCGCGCCACAGCACCGACACGGCGGTCGCGGACAGCAGCAGCGGCACGAAGAAGACCGCCGACAGCACCGCGCGGTTGCGCTGGGGACCGGCCGCCCAGACGCCGAGCAGGATGCTCAGCGGGGTCTGGACGACGACGCCCAGCACGGTGAGCAGCACGCTCAGCCAGAGGCTCTTGATCATGACGGGGTCCTGGAAGACCCGGACCCAGGTGTCGAAGCCCGCGAACTCGGGCGAGCCCAGTCCGCTCCAGGTGGTGAAGGAAAGGACCGCCACCAGCACCAGCGGCACGACGGCGAACAGGGCGAAGAAGATCGTGGCGGGGAGCGCCCAGGCGAGGCCCGGCCGGCCGATGCTACGGCCGGCCGGGCGCTGCGTCTGCCGCTTGCCCGTCACGGAGGCAGTGAGGGAGACCATGCGGGACGTCGCTCTCAGGAGGTGGGCAGGGCCTGCATGGCCTTGATGAAGCCGTCCGCGTCGACCTGGCCGTTGAAGAACTGCTGCACGGCCTGGTGGATCGGCGTGATGCCCGACGGCGGGTAGGCCTGGTCCCACGACAGCTGGAACGAGGGCGCCTTCTGGACCAGGTCGAACTGGTACTTCAGGTAGTCCGGGTTGTCGGCCGAGTCGAGGAACTTGGTGGTGTTCGTGGTGGTGGGCAGGTTGCCGATGGCGAGCTGCTGCTTCACGAAGTCGTCGGAGTACATCAGTTTGAGGAACTCCGCGACCGCTTCCGGGTGCTCGGTCTTCTTCAGCACCGAGTAGAAGTTGTTGGTGTTGCCGACGACGTTGGCGGCGTCGCCCTTGCCGCCGGTCACGGTCGGGAAGTTGGTGTAGCCGAGGTCGTTCTTGGCGAAGTCCGGGCTGGCGTCCTGCTGCGTGGAGTACTCCCAGGAGCCCATGAGCTCGAAGCCGGCCTTGCCGCTGGCGAGGAGCTGCGGGGAGCCGCCGTCGGTGAACTTCACCGAGTCGAAGTTGGTGCCGAAGGCACCGGCGTCGATGAGCTCCTTGAGCATGCCCAGCGCCTTCTTGCTGTCCTCGCTCTCCCAGGCGCTCTTGTCGCCACCGAGCGCCTTGGTGAACAGCTCCGGGCCGGCGACGCGGTCGTAGAGGTACTCGAACCACATCAGCGTCGGCCACTGGTCGCCGCCGCCGAGCGCGATCGGGGTGACGCCCTTGGCCTTGAGCTTCTTGACGGCGTCGATGAGCTCGTCCCAGGTCTGCGGGGGCTGCACGCCGGCGTCCGCGAGGACCTTCTTGTTGTTGAACATCAGGACCGGCTGGGTGCCGCGCATCGGCACGCCGTAGGACTTGCCGTCGACGACCGCCGTGTTGAAGACCGAGGACAGGAAGTTGTCCTTCAGGCCCGGGTCCTTCGTGATGAAGTCGTCGAGCGGGAGCAGCAGGCCGGCCTTCACGAACGGCTGGATGCTGCCGCCACCCCAGTTGAAGAAGACGTCGGGTGCCTGCTTGGTGTTGATGACGGTCTGCAGCTTCTGCTGGTAGTCCGCACCGGGGACCGTGTCGAGGACGGCCTTGACCTTCGAGGTCTTGTTGAACTCGGCGACGATCGCCTTCTCCACCTTGTTCGCGGAGTCGCCGTACACGAGGACGTGAATCGTCCCGGAATCGCCTCCCGCGGAGGCGCCATCACCGCCGCAGGCGGTCAGGGTCAGGCCCAGTGCCAGTGTCGCGCCGCCGGCGACGGCACGGGGGAACCACGCACGCTTCTTCATGATCGACCTCTCGAAAGTTTCGGCCGCTTTGCCGAAATTCGCCTGACGACGGACCGTAGGCTTCCCCTCCGCTGGGGTCAACAGCGTGGAATTGACGCGACCAAACCGTTACCGAACGGCGGTGCTCTATCCTGTGCCGCATGCGTGATGATGAGACCGAGGGCAGGATCACCCTGGCCGACGTGGCTTCGAAAGCGGGCGTGTCACTTTCGACAGTTTCGAAGGTGCTCAACGGACGTCCCGATGTGGCCGCGCCGACCCGGAGCAAGGTCGAACGCCTGCTGGAGGCGAACGGCTACCAGCGCCCCTCCCCCACCCAGCCCGAGTCGCGGCTGATCGAGATCGTCTTCCACGAGCTCGAGAGCGTCTGGGCGATGGAGCTCATCCGGGGCGTGGAGAACGTCGCCAAGAGCCGCAACATGAGCGTGGTGCTCACCGAGAGCGGCACCCGGCACGCCCCCGGCCCCGAGTGGATCGAGGGCGTGCTGCGCCGCCGCCCGCTCGGCGTCGTCCTGGTCTTCTCCTCGCTGCCCGACGACATCAAGCGAAAGTTGCGGTCACGGGCCATCAACTTCGTGATCATCGACCCGGCGGGCGATCCCGAACCCGACGTCCCCTCGGTGGGCTCGGCGAACTGGGCCGGCGGGGTGGCGGCCACCCGGCACCTCATCGACCTCGGCCACCGCCGGATCGGGATCATCACCGGCCCCGACGACATGCTGTGCTCCCTCGCCCGCCTCGACGGCTTCCGCTCGGCCATGGGCATGGCGGGGCTCACCGTCGACAACGACCTGATCCGCTACGGGGACTTCCACGTCCAGGGCGGGCACGACGGCGCCCTCGCCCTGCTGGAACGACCCGAACCGCCGACCGCCATCTTCGCGGGCAGCGACCTGCAGGCACTCGGCGTCCTGGAGGCGGCCCGGGTCAAGGGACTGCAGGTGCCCCGCGACCTGTCCGTGGTGGGCTACGACGACATCCCGCTCGCCCAGTGGGCGAGCCCGTCGCTGACCACCGTCAACCAGCCGCTGGTCGAGATGGCCGAGGAGGCCGCCCGGATGCTGCTCCGGCTCTCGCAGCCCGAGGAGACCGGCGACAAGAGCAACACCCGTATGGAGCTGGGCGTCAGACTGGTCGTCAGGAAGAGCACGGCGCCCCCGCACGAGGCCGGCGCGACCCCGGAGGACTGACGCCGGGAGGGCGCGGAGCGGGCGCACGGCGTCGTCCGCGGGGGCACGGAGAACCCCTGCGGACGGCTGTGTGACGAAGGCCACACCCAATGTCAACGCTCTTCGGAGTGGCGGTGATTACCGCGGGCGCACGGCGGGAAATGCTCGCTATGGCCGAGGCCAAGCGCCCGGCCGGCCCCGCTGGTGGGCGTTCTTCTGAGGGGGAGATGCACCCATGCGCACCCACGCACGACACAGCCGCGGCGAACGCTCGCTGGCGGTGCTCGAGGAGGAGCACGAACGTCGCGAGTCGTTCGAGCTGCTGACGGCGGACGACGCCGACGACGCCTTCGACGAAGAGGGTTATGAGATCTTCCGGGTGCACTGCCCCGACTGTGCCCGCCCGATCGCCCTCCTCGCCGACGAGGACGCCCTGCCGCAGCACGCGCTGTGCGCCTCGCCGTGGAACCCGTTCGGCCTGACGGTCTGCCCCGGCTCGGGGCGTCCCGCCGCCGAGGCCACGCCGTCCGACGACGACGCGCAAGGCGAGGAGGTCGAGTGGGGCGCCCTGTTGACGCTCCCCGCCGGGCTGGACTGGCGCACGCAGCCGTTCTCCCACGTGGGCGGCCCCGGTTCGCGGCCGATCCGCGTACCGTTCCAGCGCGCGGCCTGACCCGCGCCCATCGCGTACCCACGGTGCCGCGCCGCCCCCGACGAGGCGGCGCGGCACCGTCGTGTCAGCGCTCCTTGCTCTCCGGGCCGGCGAGGCTGCGGGCGATCACCATGCGCTGGATCTGGTTGGTGCCCTCGACGATCTGCAGCACCTTGGCCTCGCGCATGTACCGCTCGACGGGGAAGTCGGCGGTGTAGCCGTAGCCCCCGAGCAACTGGACCGCGTCCGTGGTCACCTGCATCGCGGCGTCCGTGCAGAACAGCTTCGCCATGGCCGCCTGCCGGGAGAACGGCCGGCCGGCGTCCCGCAGCCGGGCCGCCGCCAGGTACAGCGCCCGGCCGGCCTCGATCTTGGTGGCCATGTCGGCGATCATGAAGCGCAGCCCCTGGAAGTCGATGACGGGACGGCCGAACTGCTGCCGTGTCATCCCGTACGCCAGCGCCTCGTCGAGCGCCGCCTGGGCGACGCCGACGGCGCAGGCCGCGATGCCGAGGCGGCCGGAGTCGAGGGCGGCCAGCGCGATGGTGAAGCCCTGGCCCTCGTCGCCGACGCGGCGGCTGTCGGGGACGGTCACGCCGTCGAAGTGGACCTGGGCCGTCGGCGAGCCCTTCATGCCCATCTTCTTCTCCGGGAGCGCAGCGGTCAGGCCCTCCGCGTCGCCGGGCACCAGGTAGGCGGTGATGCCGCGGGGGCCCTCGACGCCGCTGCGGGCGAGCACCGTGTAGTAGTCCGCGACGCCGCCGTGGGTGATCCACGCCTTGGTGCCGTCGATGCGCCATGCGTCGCCCTCGCGGGTCGCCCGGGTGCGCAGCGAGGCGGCGTCCGAGCCGGAGGCGGGCTCGGAGAGGCTGTAGGCGCCGAGCAGGGAGCCGCCGAGCATGGCGGGCAGGTGCTCGGTCCGCTGCTCCTTGCTGCCGAAGTGGGCGACCGCGTGGCAGGCCAGGGTGTGGACGCTGACGCCGAGGCCGACGGTGAGCCGGGCCGCGGCCAGTTCCTCGAGCACCTGCAGGTACACCTCGTACGGCTGGCCACCGCCGCCGTACTCCTCCGGGTAGGGCAGTCCGAGCAGACCCGCCTCGCCGATGAGGCGGAACACCTCGCGCGGGAAGACGCCGGCGTCCTCCTCCTCGGCCGCCCGGGGCTTGATCTCCCGCTGGGCCAGCTCGCGTACGAGCGCGAGCAGGTCGCGGGCCTCCTCGGTGGGAAGCTGTCGGTCCACCGGCTGAAGGCCGTCGTGGGACATGGCGGCACTCTCCTCCCTGTCGGGCGCTGCGGCGGCGTCCGCTCAGGGTGTGGCGGCGCTGCCGGGTCGTCGACCGTCGACCGATGGTCTCCCGCCGGGTCACGGCATGGTCCGACCTGCGGCTTCGGCGCGTTGGAGTATGCCCGATCGGAGGCGTCGGAGTCACGGGGTGCCAGGCCCTCCGGAGCGTGCGACGGCGGATTTTTCCACACCGGACACCTGCGGGGCGGCTTTTCGCAAGGCTGTACGGGTCATGGGGCCGTTCGGGTTAACGTCGACGCGCGCGGTGCGCGTGCGGGACGTGAGCGAACCGCGTCAGGAGTCGACGAAAGGTGATGCCGGTGTCCGTGTTCCCTGCGTGGGGCCCGAAGGTGGCCGCGGTGGCGGTCGTCGCGCTGGCGGTGACGGGCTGCGGCGGCCAGGACACGGATGCGACGGGCGGACCCGTCGCCCTGGAGCGGATCGGGGAGGCCGCCGGCTGCACCCCGCAGCTGCAGACCGACGTGGAGGAGCTGCGCCAGGGCGCGTGCACGACGGCACGCGGTGCCTATGTGATGCTCACGTTCGCCAGCGCCGCCGGCCAGAAGTCGTGGCTGGAGGAGGCGGAGCCGTACGGCGGTTCCTACCTGATCGGGGAGCGCTGGGTGGTGGAGGCCGACCCCGAGGCGCTGGAGCCGGTCCGCGAGAAGCTGGGCGGCAGGGTCGAGGAGGGCGCGCACCACGGCCACTCCGCCGCGTCGCCCTCGGCCCCCGACCCCTCGGCTCCCGACCCCTCGGCGTCCGCGTCCGCGTCCGCGTCCTCCACGAGCCGGTAGCCGGTCCCGCGAGGGCGAGGCCCGGCACACGTCGGCCTGCGCCTGATGTGCCGGGCCGCCGTCGGCCGCGGGTTCGCGAGGAGCGGGTCAGACCTCCAGGTCGGCTTCGATGCGCCTGAGCTGGTGGCGGGCCATCGCCAGGTTCGCGCGGTCCTTGTCCAGCGCGACGTAGAGGAACAGGCCCTTGCCCGAACGCCCGGTCAGCAGCCGGATCATGTGGATCTGGGTGTTGAGCGTGATCAGGATGTCCTCGATGTGCTCCTTGAGGTTGAGCATCTCCATCGTGCGCATCTTGGCGCGGACGACGTCGGTGTTGCCCGCGGCCGCGACGGTCAGGTCGAGGTCCTTGGAGCCCCCGAGGGTGCCCAGGGCCATGCCGCTGCCGTAGTCCACGAGAGCGACGCCCAGGACGCCCTCGATCGACGTCATTACATCCTTCAGCGCGGTCTCGGTGTTGGCCATTGCGGTCTCGCTTCCTTGTCGTTGGGTTCTCTGACGTGACGAATGCCTGGGTCCGGTGGCGGCGCGGCCGCGTACGGTGCCCGGCGGCTTGTCGGCTGGTGAGCTGGGTCGTACGGTCATTTCCGCTCCTGACGTTGGAGCGCGAGGTCGACGAGATCCTCGATCCGTCGACTGGATCGACGGGCCTCCAGGTGGATGCGGCCCACGTTGGAGGCGGGTCCCGCCACCAGGGCGAGGGCCATGGCGCCGCCGGCGGCGTAGGCGGCGATGTAGCCGCCGTCCCCCCTGACCAGCAGTTCCCGGAAACCGCCGCGTTCGGTGGCCTCCGTGATCCGGGCCGCCACGCCCAGCGCCGCCGCGGTCAGCGCGGCGACCCCCTCCGGCTCCGGCCCGCTCAGGTCGTGCGCGACGACCAGGCCGTCGACGCTGGCGACGAGCCCTCCCGTCAGGTGCGGCACCCTCGCCCGCAGGCTCCGGAGTTCGGCCAGTACGTCGGCTTCGAGTGCCACCAGCTGTCTCCTTCCGGCGAGCTGCCGCAGAGCCTTCCTCCACGGTCGTTCGGCGGGCGCCGGGCGGGTCGGCAGGGCGCTCACAGGCGGGCCTCCAGGGCGGCACGAAGTCGTAGCAACAGGGCGACTGAGGGGTCGGAGGACGGCAGGACCGCCGGCTGCGGTCCACCGTGGGCGAAGGGCGGGGGCGGCGCCGGGGCCGGTGGCGGCTCGGGGGGCGCCGGCGGGGGCGGCAGCGGCGGGGCCGCGGGCGGCGCCGGGAGCGGGGCCGGGGCCGGGGGCGCCTGGGCGCGGACCGGCATGCTGATCCGGCCGTTCGCTGCCAGCCGGCGTACGTCCAGCAGGGTCGCGAAGGCGGAACGCCCCAGGTGCCAGGCGATCTGCACGGGCGTACGGGAACCGTCCGCCGCCGCCAGCACCGCCAGCTGGGCGGGCGTGGGGGCCCTGGCCCGGCCGCCGCGCACCTCGCGCTCGGAGCGGGGGACGACGGGGCCGGCGTCGGTGTCGTCCCAGGGCCAGGCCCGCTCCAGTTGCGCGCGGCGCCGCTGTGTCTCCCTGGCCACCCGCTGGGCGGGGACCGGCCGGGAGATGGGGCCCAGCCGGGAGGTGGCGCCCGGCTGGAACCGGTCGGGCTCGGAGTCGGGCAGGAGCGTGAAGTAGGCGGCGTCGAAGAGCGCCAGCAGGTGGCACAGCTCCAGTTCCCCGCGGGCCACCCGTCCGGTGTCGACGAGGTGCCCGCCGACGCCGCGCTCGGCGCTCGCGGTGGTGACCGCCTCGCGCCACTGGTCCGGGGAGAGCAGCCCGCAGGCCATGAGCCGCACCCCGAGGTCCGGGGCGCAGGGGCTCTCGGCGTGCACGATCGCCCCGTCGCGCAGGTAGACCGCCCCCGCCGATCCGTACAGCGCCCCGCTGGCCCGCGCCTCGGCGAGCCGGGCCAGCGCGGCGGTGAAGGCGTACGCGCCCACCACTCCGGCGCGGACCTGGGCCGGCGCGCCGCCGCGCGCCGGAGTGCGCCGGGGCAGACCGCGCACGGCCAGCGTCGGCCTGCCGGCCTCCGTGCCCGTCATACGAGCACCAGCCGCTCGGCGATGGCCTGCAGCCCCAGCCGGGCGACGGCCAGGTTGGCCATCGAACGGTCCAGCCACAGGTAGAGGATGACGTCGCTGTCGAAGGAGGTGTCGAGGAAGCGGATGAGGTGGTAGCTCCCCGGGGCGGTGATGATGATGTCCTCGACCGGCACCCTTCCGGATTCCTTCGCGGTGAAGGTGCCGCCCTCCACGACCGCCCGCGCCGCCTCGGTGGTGTCCGCGGCCGCCGCCTCGTAACCGTGTCCCGGTTCCTGCCCGACCGCCCCGAGGAGGAGGCCGCTGCTCCAGTCGACCACGCTCGCCCCGAGCACACCGGGAATCGCCAGCGCCTCGGACAGGCACTCGTCTATGCCGGGCACGCGCACCCCTTCGCCGCGACTTCTGGTATACGGAACAGCACGGAACGTTACTCATCCCGTACGCGAAAAAGGTGAGTTGGGGCATTTTCCAGAGGCATGTGCGGGCGACTCGCTAGGATTCGCCGCCGCTTGTGATCAGTCGGCGCAATTGTCCTCGGGTCCGCCCCCGGCGATCCGGGCGAGGACGTCCAGCGCCTCGCCCAGGACCTGCGGCGACGGCGAGGCGAGACCGATCCGTACGGCGTGCGGCGCGCTGCCGCGGCCCACCGCGAAGG
This sequence comes from Streptomyces sp. NPDC005722, assembly GCF_040630935.1. NCBI lineage: Bacteria > Bacillati > Actinomycetota > Actinomycetes > Kitasatosporales > Streptomycetaceae > Streptomyces > Streptomyces sp. NPDC005722. The sequence goes on along the minus strand of NZ_JBEXYN010000044.1, from coordinate 51,508 downwards.
CGGCGGCCGGGGTGACGGCGATGCCCTCCCGGGCGGCGGCCGCGACGAAGGTGTCGGCGCGCCAGCGTCCGGGCAGCCGCCACCAGCAGAAGCAGGCGCGCGGATCGGCCGTGACGGAGAACCCCGCGAGGCGTTCGGCGGCGATGCGGGCCCGGGCCGTCGCGTCGTGCCGTTTGGCCGCCACCACCGTGTCCACGGCGCCGTCGCCGATCCAGCGGCAGGCGGCGGCGAGCGCGAAGCCGGAGGCGGTCGCGCCCGCCGAACGCAGGGCCGCGGAAACCGGGGCGGTCAGCTCCGGCGGGGTGAGCGCGACGCCTGCGGTGAGCCCGGGGGCGAGCCGCTTGGAGAGGCTGTCGACCAGGACCACACGGTCGGGGGCGAACGCCGCGAGCGGCGGCGGGGCGTCCGGGGCGAGGAAGGCCCAGACGGCGTCCTCGACGGCGGGCAGGTCCAGCCGGCCGAGGGTGCCGGCGAGTTCGGCCCGGCGCGGCTCCGGCATGGTGACGCCGAGCGGGTTGTGCAGGGTGGGCTGGGTGTAGAGGGCGTGCAGCGGGGCGTCGCGGTGGAGTTCGGCGAGGGCGTCCGGGCGTATCCCGTGCTCGTCGCCGGGGACGGGCACGAGGGTGATCCGAAGCCGTGCGGCGAGCGCCTTGACCACGGGGTAGGTGAAGGCCTCCACGGCCAGCCGGCCGCCGGGCGGGACGAGCGCGGCCAAGGCGGCGGCGATGGCCTGCCGTCCGTTGCCCGCGAAGAGCAGGCGGCCGGGGTCGGGGCGCGGGCCGGTGCGGGCGAGCAGCGCGGCGAAGGTGTCGCGTGCGGCCGGGGTGCCGGCGGCGGTCAGCGGGCGCAGGGCGGCGTCGAGGACGTCGGGGCGCTGCAGCGCGGCGAGGCCCGGGGCGAGCAGCCGTGACTGGCCCTCGGCGACGGGGTGGTTCAGCTCCAGGTCGATCCGCTGGGCCGAGGGCTCGGCGAGGGCGGGCCCCGTGGCGGGCGGTGCGGCACGGACGAAGGTGCCGCGCCCCACCTCCCCCACGACCAGCCCGCGGCGGGCGAGTTCGGTGTAGACGCGGATCGCCGTGGAGTTGGCGATGCCGTGCCGCCGCGCGAACGTCCGCTGCGGTGGGAGCCGGTCGCCGGGACGCAGGCGTCCGGCGGCGATGTCGGCGGCGACGGCGTCCGCGGCCGTGCGGTAGTCGTCCATCGGTTCCTCCTTCGAGGCGATCCCTGCATTGCACCGAGAGCAAAGATCCTATTGCACCGAGCAGGCAGGGGAACCTAGCATCGCGGCCAACTCCCCTTCGGGAGCGGGCACGTTCGAGGCGAGGAGATCCCCGTGGCAACAGCTGTGGTCAACGGTGTGACGTTGGCGTACGACGACGAGGGGGAAGGTCCCGGCACGCCTCTGGTGCTCGTGCACGGCCATCCCTTCGACCGTTCGATGTGGGCGCCGCAGGTGGCCGCCGCCGCGGCCGGCCGCCGGGTGGTCGTACCGGACCTGCGCGGCTACGGCGCGAGCGAGGTGGTCCCGGGCATCACCCTGCTGGAGACCTTCGCGCGCGACCTCGCCGCCCTCATGGACCACCTGGGCGTCGCGGAGGCCGTGGTCGGCGGGCTGTCGATGGGCGGTCAGATCGTCATGGAGTTCCAACGGCTGTTCCCCGGGCGGACGACCGGGCTCCTGCTCGCCGACACCTTCCCGGGCGCCGAGACGGAGGAGGGACGGCGGGCCCGGGAGGCGATGGCGGAGCGGCTGGTGGCGGAGGGGATGTCCGGCTACGCCGACTACGTGCTGGACCGGATGATCGCGCCCCGCAACGTCACCGCGCTCCCCGGCGTGGCCGCGCACGTGCTGCGGATGATGCGCGGCACCTCCCCCGAGGGCGCGGCGGCCGCCCTGCGCGGCCGGGCCCTGCGACCCGACTACGGGGCCGTGCTGGCCGCGGTCCGGGTGCCCACGCTGATCGTGGTGGGCCGGGACGACGTGTACACCCCGGTCGCCGAGGCCGAGGCGATGCACGCCGCCGTGCGCGGTTCGCGGCTCGTGGTCGTCGAGGGCGCCGGGCACCTGCCGAACCTGGAGCGCCCCGACGCGTTCGACGCCGCGCTGCTGGGGTTCCTCGGTACGTGTGCCTAGGTCGTGGTGTCGACCAGCGAGAGCGAGTGGAGGCGGTCGGGCGGGCCGGGCCGGGCGTAGTACCAGCCCTGCGCGGTGTCGCAGCCCAGCGCCCGCAGGTGTTCGGCCTGGGCGCCGGTCTCGACGCCCTCCACCGTCACCGACAGCCCGAGGGTGTGCGCCAGGTCGACGACGATCTCCACGATCTTCACGTCCACCGGATCGGCCGGCTGCTGCTGCATGCCGCGCGTGAAGGACCGGTCGAGCTTGAGCGTGGTGATGGGCAGCCGGCGCAGCGAGGCCAGGTTGGAATAGCCGGTGCCGAAGTCGTCGAGGGCGATGGCCATCCCGAGTTCGGCGAACTCCCGCAGCGGGCGCATCAGTTCCTCGTCGGCGCCGATGAAGGCGCTCTCGGTGACCTCCAGGCACAGCGCGGCCGGCTCCAGCCCGGCGTCCTTGATCACCGCGAGGGTCTCCGGGACGAGGCCGGGGTGGCCGAGCTGGGCCGGCGAGAGGTTGACGTTGATGCGCAGCGGATGGCCGTCGCTGCGCGGGAACTGCCAGTCCCGGGCCTGCCAGGCGGCCTGCTGCAGCACCCAGTGGCCGAGCGGCACGATCAGCCCGGTGCTCTCGGCGAGCGGGATGAACTGGTCGGGGCCGAGGATCCCGTGCACCGGGTGGCACCAGCGCACCAGGGCCTCCGCCCCGCGGACGCTGCCGTCCCCGAGCCGTACCAGTGGCTGGTACTCGATGAAGAACTCGCCGCGCTCCAGGGCGGTCGGCAGCCGGTTGGTCAGCCCGTGCCGGGTGATGGCGCGCGCGTCGGAGTCCGGGTCGGCCAGTTCGAAGCGGTTGCCGCCCGCGGCCTTGGCCCGGTACATCGTGATGTCGGCGCTGCGCAGCACCTCGGCGGGGCCCAGGGAGCCGGCCCGGCCCTCGACGATGCCGATGCTGCAGCGCACGGACAGGTCGCGGCCCTCCACCCGGATCGGGTCGGCGAGCGCGGCCAGGATCAGGTCGGCGAGGCCGGTGATGTCCGCGCGGCTGGCGGGGTTGACGACCAGTGCGGCGAACTCGTCGCCGCCGATGCGGGCGACGAGCTGGTCGGGTGAGGTGACGCAGGCCTCGAGGCGTTCGGCGACGGCGACCAGGAGGCGGTCGCCGACGGCGTGGCCGAGGCTGTCGTTGACGTCCTTGAAGCCGTCCAGGTCGAGGTAGCAGACGCCGACGCCGACGCCGTCGGGGCCGTTCAGCGTCTGCTCCAGGCGCTCGAAGAAGAGGTTGCGGTTGGCCAGTCCGGTGAGCGCGTCGTGGGTGGCCTCGTGCCGCAGCCGCTCGCTGAGCAGGCGCTCCTCGGTGATGTCCTCCATCAGCGCGAGCATGTACTGCGGGGTGCCGCCGGCGTCGCGCAGCAGGGAGACCGTCAGGTTGGTCCACAGGGCGGTGCCGTCGGGCCGGTAGTAGGCCTTCTCGATGCGGTAGTGGTCGCGTTCGCCGCGGTTGAGCTGGCGCTGCATCTCCCAGACCTCGGGGGCGTCGTCGGGGTGCACCCAGTCGTAGACGTTCCTGCTGCGGATGTGGCGTTCCAGGCCGCCGAACATGGTGGTGAGGGCGGCGTTGACGTCCAGGACGCGGCCGTCCATGTCGGCGATGCCGATGCCTATGGAGGCGTCCTGGAAGACCGCGCGGAAGCGGACCTCGCTCTCGTACAGGGCATGTTCGGTGGCGGCCCGGGCGGCGAGCGCCGCGCGGGACAGCGCCTCCTGCTCCGTCCGCGTGCGTTCCTGCAGGGCGCGGGCGTATCCCGCGGCCACCCAGTGCTGCAGGCGGTTGCAGCGGGTGCGGCTCTCCTCCGGCGGGAGGGCGGGGCCGGGCGGGCAGTACAGGAGCAGGTAGGCGTCGACGACGTCGAGGATCCGCGCCAGCGCCTGGGGGTCGGTGCAGTGCGCCGCCACCAGCGCGGCGCCCACCTCCGCGGCCGGTCGGGGGTCGAAGGGCTGCGCGCGCAGGGCGGCGTTGAGACGCGCGGCGAGCGGGAGCAGGTACTCCTCGAACTCGCCGCGCGTCATGGAGGTGGCGGTGGCCGGGTAGATCGCCCGGCTCCAGATGATCGCGAAGCGCCGCAGGCTGTCGGCGGGCTCCGGCTCCGGGCCGGGGGCTCTCGTCACCGTCACGCCTTGCGGCCGACGCCCGCGAACCCGCTGAAGACGACCGGGTCGAGCTCGTCGTCGTCCGTGCCGTCGGGGCGCCACAACGGCGGGGAGACCAGGCCGGGTTCGACGAGGTCGAAGCCGTCGAAGAAGCGCTCCACCTCGGCCCGCGAGCGCATGATCAGCGGCGAGCTCGCGCTGCGGTAGACGTTCTCGACCCGCTCCCCCTCCTCGGGTGCGCGCGGGCCTCCCTCGACGGAGGCGTGGGTGACGACCAGCAGGCTCCCGGGGGCGAGGGCGTCGCGCAGCTCCGCCACGGCCTTGGCCGGTTCGTCGGCGTCCTCGAGGAAGTGCAGGACCGCGACGAGCAGCAGCGCGACGGGGCGCTCCAGGTCGATGAGCCCGCGCACCTCGGGGCTGTCCAGGATGTCGCGGGGCGAGCGCAGGTCGGCGGCGACGATGGCGGCGGCGTCGCTGCCCTCCAGCACCGCGCGGCTGTGGGCGACGGCGACCGGGTCGTGGTCGACGTAGACGACGTGGGCGCCGGGACTGGCGGCCTGGGCGACCTCGTGGACGTTGCCGAAGGTGGGGATGCCGGAGCCGATGTCGAGGAACTGCGTGATGCCCTGGCCGACGGCGAAGCGCACCGCCCTGCGCATGAAGGCGCGGTTGGCCTGCATGATCTTCGGCAGCCCGGGGAAGGCCTCGATGGCCCGCCGTCCGGCCTCCCGGTCGACCTCGAAGTTGTGCGAGCCGCCCAGGTAGTAGTCGTAGATCCGGGACACGCTCGGCACGGAAAGATCGATGCCATGGGGGGCCCAGGCGGGACGCTCCATCAACGGCTCCAGCTCGTGGTCGGCGATCGGGACGAGTGGTCGTGGACACGACCACGTGCGTCAGAGGCTACTGACCGACCGTTCGAGAAGAACAAGAAATGGAAATATTCGATCCGTTTTCGGTCACAGACCAAAGGCATGTGCCCTGCTCCCGACAAGAGGGGAACAGGGCACACGCTTACCGCCGGATGACGGTGGATCGGTTCGATCAGACGTTGACGCCGTGGGCGCGCAGGTACGCCAGCGGGTCCATGTCGGAGCCGAAGTCGGGGGTGGTGCGGACCTCGAAGTGCAGGTGCGGACCGGTCACGTTGCCGGTGGCGCCCGACAGACCCAGCTGCTGGCCGGCGGAGACCGACTGGCCGGCCGAGACCGACAGCGAGGAGAGGTGTGCGTACTGCGAGTACCGGCCGTCGGCGTGCTTGACGACGACCTGGTTGCCGTACGAGCCGCCCCAGCCCGCGGAGACCACGGTGCCGGAGGCGATCGACTTCACCTTGGTGCCGGTCGAGGCGATGAAGTCGACACCGGTGTGGTAGCCCTTGGACCACATGGCACCGGCCTGGTGGTAGGCGGTTCCCAGCGTGACGCGGTCGAGCGGGGTGGTGTAGCCGGAGGCGCTGGCCGCCTTGACGGCGGCCGGCTTGGCGGCCGGGGCCGCCTTCGCGGCCTTCGGCGCGGCCTTGGTGGCGGCCTTCTCGCCCAGCGACAGGACCTGGCCCGGGTAGATCAGGTTCGGGTTGCCGCCGATGACCGACTCGTTGTCCGCGTAGAGCTGCTTCCAGCCGCCCTCGACCGACTGCGCGCCGGCGATCTTGGACAGGGTGTCGCCGCCGGCGACCTTGTAGGAGCCGCCCGCGCTCTTCGGCGCGCTGGTGGAGGACTTCGGCGCCTCGGCCTTCGCGGCGGGAGCGGCCGGCTTGGCGGCGGGCTTCGCCGCGGTGCCGGAGACGCTCTCCGGGGTGGCCGACGGGTCGGCCATCGCCTTGGTCAGACCGGCCTTGGGGCCGCACACGGGCCAGGCCTGCGGGCCCTGGGTCGCCAGGACCTTCTCCGCGACGGCGATCTGCTGCGCCTTGGTCGCGAGGTCGGCGCGCGGCGCGTACTTCGTGCCGCCGAAGCCGGCCCAGGTGCTCTGGGTGAACTGCAGGCCGCCGTAGAAGCCGTTACCGGTGTTGATGGACCAGTTGTTGGTGCTCTCGCAGGCCGCGACCTTGTCCCAGACGCTCACGGGAGCGGCGTGGGCACCGGTGGCACCGACGATCGGGAGCGCCACGGCCGCACCGGTGGTGCCGGCCAGCGCGCTGATTCGGGTGATACGGGTGTTCCGCGGACGACGGTGCTTTCCCTTACCGGGCATGCCGAATTCCTCTCCGACGCCTGCGAGGTAAGCTGTCGGGTTCGGGCTGGAGATGCCCGGCCGCAAAATGGCACGCCACATGAAGGCATGTCGCTGCGACTTCACCCCTAGCCGTCCCGAGACCAACGGGAACGGCAAACTACCTGGGTCCCCCGCTCCTGCCGTGCGGTCTTGTCATCCGGCGTCCGGGCGGCGGCAGGACTAGGCGTTCCGCCCGGAAGAATCTCGCAGGCATTTGTCCTGCGAGATCTGGAAGCTAAACGACGGAATCGTTCCGGAGCAAGGAGCGGAATCACGCCCCCCGGCGGACCGCAAGTCGATCATTCGCATCCGTGACTTTACGTGAGAAGTGTCCGCTCTGCGTAGGCGAAAATTTGGCCGACGGTAATCAGCCGATATCGCCCGGTGAAATTCAGCGGGAAAAGTGGACGATGCGTCGCCCGCGGTTTCCGTTGCGTGACCGGCACGTGACACCCATCACGTACCGATTGCCTACGCATGCACTGTGGGCGCATATGTCCGGTTAGACACTTAAATGCCGGATAAGGCGGGACCTGTTGTGGTTCAACCCGCCCCCGACCGCGCCGCCCTGACCGCCCGCCCGAACGGGCACCCCCCGTCCAACCGACGGGGGCGGCCGGCGATTCCCGGATGCGCGGTTCACGCGCCGCCGTTGGTGTGGTGTGCGCCACAACCGCCCCCGCGGCGGGGCGACAACAGCGGGCGGACGGCGGGCCGCGTCCGATGAACTCACGTGACAGCGCCGATTCGCCGACGGTAGCCTCCCAATCCCGCACATTTTCTTACATCGCCCAGGAGCCCTCGCGTGCCCTACCTCGCCGCCGACGACCGCTACGCCTCGATGGAATACCGCAGGACCGGGCGCAGCGGGGTCCTGCTGCCCGTCGTGTCCCTGGGCCTGTGGCACAACTTCGGCGACACCTCGCCGCTGGAGAACCAGCGCGCGGTGCTTCGCCGCGCCGTCGACCGCGGCGTGGTCCACATCGACCTCGCCAACAACTACGGCCCGCCCGCCGGCTCGGCCGAGGCCAACTTCGGCACGCTCTTCGCCCAGGACTTCCGGCCCTACCGCGACGAGCTCTTCATCGCCACCAAGGCCGGGTACGACATGTGGCCGGGCCCCTACGGCGAATGGGGCAGCCGCAAGTACCTGCTGTCCTCGCTCGACCAGTCCCTGGGCCGCATGGGCCTGGACCACGTGGACGTCTTCTACTCGCACCGCTTCGACCCGGACACGCCCCTGGAGGAGACCATGGGCGCCCTGGACTCCGCGGTCCGCCAGGGCAAGGCCCTCTACGCCGGCATCTCCAACTACCCCGCGGAGGCGCACCGCCGCGCCACCGAGATCCTGCGCGGACTGGGCACCCCGCTGCTCATCCACCAGGCGGCCTACAGCATCCTCCAGCGTGACCCGGAGGACGGTGTCCTCGACGCCGTCGGCGACACCGGCACCGCCCTCATCGCGTACTCGCCGCTCGCCCAAGGCCAGCTCACCGACCGCTACCTTGACGGTGTGCCGGCGGACTCCCGGATGGCGCTCGGCCACTTCCTCAAGCGCGACGCCCTGACCGAGCGGAAGCTCGGCCTCCTGCACGCCCTCAACAAGCTCGCCGGGGAGCGCGGCCAGACGCTGGCCCAGCTCGCGCTGACCTGGGTGCTGCGCGACCCGCGGGTCGTCTCCGTACTGATCGGCGCGAGCAGCGTCGCCCAGCTCGACCAGAACCTCGCCGCGCTCGACGCGGGCCCGCTCGGCGCCGACGAGCTGGCCGAGATCGACCGCCTCTCGGCCGAGGCGGGCGTCCGCATCCCGTGACGGCGGCTCTCCGCGCGCAGGGGCCGGCTCCGGCGGGAGCCGGCCCCTGCGCGTCGGTGCCGGGTCAGCCGAGCCGGGCCTCCAGTGCGGCGCGCACGCCGGGCCACTCCCCGGCGAGGATCGAGTAGTACGCGCTGTCGCGGACGGTGCCGTCCACGGCGAGGGTGTGGGCCCGGCGGATGCCCTCGAAGCGGCCGCCGATGCGCTCGATGGCGGCCCGGGAGCGTGCGTTGCGCGCGTCCGTCTTCAAGGTGACGCGGAGCACACCCCACACGTCGAAGGCGTGGGTGAGCAGCAGCAGCTTCGCCTCGGTGTTGCAGGGGGTGCGCTGGGCGGACGCGGCGAGCCAGGTGCTGCCGATCTCGGCGACCGTGGGCACCGCGCCGGTGCGGGGCACGGAGCGGCCCGCGGGCCAGGCGGGGGTGGCCGTCCAGTAGTCGAGGTCGAGGAAGCGGGTGGAGCCGATCAACGCGTCGCGCCGGACGTCCCGTACGGCGAAGGGGAGCGAGGCCCCGGTCGCCTGCTCCTGGAGGGCCTCCTCGATGTAGCGCGCCATCGCCTCACGGTCGTCCGGCACCTTGGTGAAGGCGTAGGTGTCGCGGGATTCGCCGGCGGCGCGCAGCAGCCCGTCCGTGTGGGTTCCGCTCAGCGGTTCCAGGCGGACGTGCCTGCCTTCCAAGATCACGGGTTCGGGCATGCCCCGGATCGTGCTGTCCGGCCGGGCCGCCCGTCAAGCGCGTTTCCGCGGGGCGTGTCGGAGGCCCGGGTCCCAGGATGCGAAAATGGGGGCATGAACAGCAACGACGTGTTCTTCGACATCACGATCGACGGCGAGCCCGCCGGACGGATCGTGTTCACCCTGTTCGACGACGTGGTCCCCAAGACCGCGCGGAACTTCCGTGAGCTCGCGACCGGCGAGCACGGTTTCGGCTTCGAGGGCTCGCACTTCCACCGCGTGATCCCCGACTTCATGCTCCAGGGAGGCGACTTCACCGCCGGCAACGGCACCGGCGGCAAGAGCATCTACGGCGAGAAGTTCGCCGACGAGAACTTCCAGCTCAAGCACACCAAGCCCGGCCAGCTCTCCATGGCCAACGCGGGCCCGAACACCAACGGCTCGCAGTTCTTCATCACCACGATCGTCACCGACTGGCTCGACGGCAAGCACGTGGTCTTCGGCGAGGTCGTCGAGGGCATGGACGTCGTCAAGAAGGTCGAGTCGCTCGGCTCGCGCACCGGCGCCACCAGCGCCCGCATCGAGATCGCCAAGTCCGGCACGGTCGCCTGACCCTGTCCCACGGTAGCGGCCCGGCACCGGAGCTCCCGGTGCCGGGCCGCCGTGTTCCGCGGGTCAGCCGAAGGCCTTGACCGCCTGGTAGTAGGTCCACGCGGTGCTGTTGCAGGCGGTCGCGGTGGCGCCGCCGTAGTTCGCGCAGATGCGCTTGAGGTCCTCGTAGAAGGCGCTGTCGAGACGGCTCTTGTTGGCGGAGAAGGCACCCATCGCCTTGTAGTTGCGGTAGCCGAAGTCGTGCCGGGCGCAGGAGTTCTGGAACGGGAAGCCGAACGGGTTGTCCGGGGAGCTGCTGCAGTAGTCGGTGGACCAGTCGAAGCCGTAGGCGGCCCAGGCACCCTGGTTGCCGCGGGCCGACCACCAGGTGTTGTAGCTGGAGGCGCTGGTCTGGGTCCAACTGGCCAGCACCTGGGCCTTGTCGGCGGGGGCGGCCTGGGCGGGGACGGCGAGGACGACGGTGGCGACGGCGGCGACCGCGGTGGCGGCGAAGCCGGTCGTGATTCGGCGCATGGGGACTCCAGTCACTGACGGGCGCGTTGTGACGCGCGGGCATGGGGGTGCAACCGGATGCGGAATCGAACGGGTGGTACTGGTGTGCGAAGCCAGGATGGAGCCGCGGCGGTCTATGCGAGTAGACGCCGGATGGCAAAACTTGCATGAACATGACGACGCGCCGCCGACGGCGATCGTCGACGGCACGTCAAGAGGCTGAAACCGTGGTCTGGTTCAGTTCCCCGCGGGCCCCACGGCCTGCACGCTTCCCCTACGGGGCGTCAGGCGGGCCCGGCTCCACCGGCTCCGGGTGCTCCCAGCGCGGATGATGACGGCGGGCCCACTCCGGGGTGACGAACCCGGTGCGCATCCCCAGCCGCGCCTCGGGGTCGCCCGCCGCCATCCACAGGTGGCCCGCCACCACGGTCGCCACCGCCAGGGCCAGCCAGTCGTGGACGAAGGTCGCTCCGGTACGCCACACCACGCCGCTCAGGTGCGGGAACATCATCAGCAGCCCGGTGCCGAGCATGACGAGCACCGCACCCGCGGCGAAGGACGCGTACAGCTTCTGCCCCGCGTTGAACTTGCCCGCCGTACGCCGGTCGCGGGGCACGCGGCGCAGTGCGTCGCGCAACCAGCCCCCGTCGTACGAGGCGAACCGGTTGAGCAGCCGCAGGTCGCGCCGGAAGGCACGCGAGGCGAGACCCAGGAGGGCGGGCAGCGGCAGGGCGATGCCGGACCACTCGTGGACGGTGACCACCAGCCGCCGGCGGCCGACGAGTTCGGCGAGCGGCGGCAGGTAGAGGGCCGCGGCCGTGACGAGGCAGACGAGCATCAGCGCGGCCGTCGCCCGGTGCACCCGGCGCTCGCCGGGCGTGAACCGGCGCACCCGCTCAGGACGTCGGGTCATCGCTGCGTCCGTTCGATCGGCCGACCCAGGCGTCGACGTCGTAGCCGTAGCGCTCCCAGTAGCCGGGGCGCACGTCCGGGGTGACCTCGATGCCCGAGAGCCACTTGGCGGACTTGTAGAAGTACATCGGCGCCACGTAGAGCCGCACGGGGCCGCCGTGGGCCGTGGTGACCGGCCTGTCCTGCATCCTCAGCGCGACCAGGACGTCGTCCCTGCGGGCCTGTTCGAGGGTGAGGCTCTCGCTGTACACCCCGTCGAAGCAGGCGAAGCGGACGGCCCCGGCACCGTCCCGCACCCCCGCGAGGTCGAGGAGGTGGGACAGCCGCACCCCCTCGAAGGGCGTGCCGGGCACACGCCACCCGGTCACGCACTGCACGTCGCGCACCAGCCGGGTCTGCGGCATCGCCCGCAGGTCGGCGAGGGTGTGGGTGGCCTCCCGGTCGACGAGGCCGGAGACGGTGAGGCGGTAGTCGGTCGCGTCCCGGTGGGGGACGGAGTTCGCCACGTTGTAGATGCGGAAGCCGCCGCCCCCGGGGAGCAGTCCGCTGAGCCCGGTCGGGTCCTTCCCCGCCACCTGGGAGAGCGCCGAGTCCAGGCCGTCCTGCGCGCGGCTGCCGAACGCCACCCCCAGGGCGCCCAGCCCGAGCATCCCGAGCACCACGCGCCGGCCGACCGGCGTGCCCTTGTCTTCCATGCCCCTCACGGTAATCCCGTGCGGCACGGTTGCGGTGCGCCGGGGCGCTGCGTAAGGAGGGCGTAATAGGTCCGGCACCTGCGCGACCGATAGACGTCAGGCATAATCTTAAGTGTCCGGTTTCCGTCCACCGGCCGTCATCACGACCGGTGGACGCGCCGGACGGCGGGCGGCACTACGGAAGGCGCAGGATGAGTCGCGTATCGCAGGCGGAGGCAAAGGCCAACCGGGAACGGGTGGTGGCGGCAGCCGCCCGGCTCTTCCGTGAGAACGGTGTGGCCTCGGTCGGCATCGCGGACGTCATGAAGGCCATCGGGCTCACACAAGGCGGCTTCTACAAGCAGTTCGACTCCAAAGCCGCGCTCGTCGACGAGGCGACCGCCAAGGCCTTCGCCGACAACCTGCGGGACCTCGAGGCCCTGGAAGAGGAGAACGGCGGACACCAGGCGGCGTTGAGGTCGCTGCTCGACACCTACTGCTCCGTCGAGCACCGGGACGACCCCGGCGACGGCTGCCCCGGGGCCGGTTTCGCCGGCGACGTCGCCCGCCGGCCCGAGCACCGGAAGACCTACGCGGAAGGCGTCGAGGAAGTCGCGGCGTGGATAGCGCCCGGCGAGGCCGGCCTGGCCGCCTACGCCACCCTCGTCGGCGGCATCCTCCTCGCCCGCGCCACCGCGGGCACGCCTCTGTCGGAACGGATTCTCAACGCCGCGCACACAGCGGCGGCGAACACCGCCGACGGCACTCGGCCGGCGGCCGGCTGACGTCCGGCCGCCCCCGCAGGGCGGCACATATGCAACGCCGAAGGGCCGGAGGCGGTTGCCCCCGGCCCCTGGAGACGGGGATGCCCGACGCCGGTGTCAGCCGGCGTAGCGCCCGGCGGGGTGCGTGAGCGACAGACCGGGGACGAGTTCCCGGCGGGCGTTCTCGTACTCCTCCCACCTGGCGAGCTCCGCCAGCGAGGGGATCGTGACCGACTCGCCCGCGTCGAGACCGGCGAGCCCGGCCCGCGCGGCGTCGCGGGGCGTCATGACGGCCTCCTTGGGCAGCTGGTCCAGTTCGATGCCCGAGCCGTCCCAGATCGCCGTCTCCAGCGCTCCCGGCACCAGGAGCTGCACCCGGACGCCGGAGTCCGCGAACTCCTGCGCCAGGGCCTCGGTGAACGCGATCATGTACGCCTTGGTCCCGCTGTAGACCGCGCTCACCGGCAGGATGTTGAGGGCGAGGGCGGACGAGACGTTGACGATCGTGCCGGTGCCCCGGCCGGCGAAGGCCTTCGCCGCGCCGGCCGCGAGCCTGGTGGCGGAGGTCAGGTTGAACGTGATCAGCGACTCCAGCCGGTCCGGGTCCGCCGCGGACAGGGGGCCGAACAGGGCGCTGCCGGCGTTGTTCACCAGCATGTCGATGGAGGAGTCGGCCGCCAGGAGGTCCTCGACGCTCCGCATGCCCTTCGGGGTGGCCAGGTCGGCGCTCAGCACCGAGACCTCCACACCGTAGCGCTCCGCCAGGCCGGCCGCGGCGGACTCCAGCCGCGCCTGGTCGCGGGCGACGAGCACCAGGTCGCGGCCCCTCGACGCCAGCTCCTCGGCATAGGCGGCGCCCAGACCCGCGGTCGCTCCGGTGACGAGCGCCGTCCCGGCATTCGGTGTGGACATGGTCATCCCTCTTTCCTGGTCACGCACGGAATTTAGATGGCTAACATAATCTAAGAATCGCGCACGCGTCCAACGCCAGGCCCAGCGCATGGGACACGCCGCGAGGATCAGTCGCCGCGCGGACCGCACACCCTTTAGATGGGAACGCGATCAGGACGCGCCCGGCGAACGACCCACCCCAGATGAGGCGCCACGTGAAGTGAGGTCCGCATGACCCTGCCGTCGCTGCTGCTGGTGCCCGGAGCCTGGCACAAGCCCGAGCACCTGCGACTCCTCGTCGACGAGTTGCCCGACGTCGACGTCCGCACCGTGGCCCTCACCTCGTGCGGCGACGACCCCGCTGCGCTGGGCGACATGTACTCCGACGCGGCCGCCGTCAGGGCCGCGGTCGAAGCCGTCGACGGGCCCGTGGTCGTCGTCGCGCACTCCTACGGCGGCATCCCCACCACCCAGGCGCTCGCCGGGGCGGCCCGGGTCAAGAGCATCGTCTACCTCGCCGGGTTCCAGCTCGACACGGGCGACTCCCTGCTGTCGAGCGTGGGTGGCGAACCCGCCTCGTGGTGGGAGTTCCACCGGCAGGAAGGAACCGGCGACTTCCTCACCGTCGCGGACCCGGTCGACGTGTTCTACACGGACGTGGACCGGGGCCTCGCCGAGGAGGCGGCAGCGGCCATGGGTTACCAGTCCTACGTCGCCAACACCCAGGAGCTGACCTCGGTCGCCTGGCGGACGATTCCCAGCACCTACGTCGTCTGCGAGGCGGACCACGCCCTCCCGCCCCCCGTCCAGGAGGTCTTCGCCCGGCGCGCCGACCGGACACTGCGCCTGGCGAGTTCGCACTCCCCCTTCCTGTCCCGGCCCTCCGAGCTCGCCCGGCTCGTCCGGCACGAACTCGCCCTGGCCTAGCCGATCTCCAGGCCCGCGTAGTTCTCCGCGAGTTCGGCCGCCGCGTGCGGGGAGGCGGCGATCCGGTCGAGCTGGGAGATCTGCAGCCGGGTGTCGAAGTCGCTCTGCGCCGGGTCGGTGTGCAGGGTCGTGGTCATGAACCAGGAGAAGTGCTCGGCGCGCCACACCCTGCGCAGGCAGGTGTCCGAGTAGGCGTCGAGCAGGGCGGTGGAGCCGGTCTCCTTCAGGTGGGCGAGCGCGCGGGCCAGCACGATGACGTCGGCGGCCGCCAGGTTGAGCCCCTTGGCGCCGGTCGGCGGCACGATGTGCGCGGCGTCCCCGGCGAGCAGGACCCGGCCCCAGCGCATCGGCTCGGTCACGTAGCTCCGCATCGGCAGCACGGCCTTCGAGGTGATCGGGCCGCGTTCCAGCTTCCAGTCCCCGTCGACGGCGAAACGGGCGTCCAGTTCGTCCCAGATCCGCGCGTCGGACCAGTCCGCGGGATCGGTGCCGTTCGGCACCTGCAGGTAGAGCCGGCCGACCTCGGCGGAGCGCATGCTGTGCAGCGCGAACCCGCGGGGCGAGTGCGCGTAGATCAACTCCTCGCAGGACGGCGGGACGTCGGCCAGGATGCCCAGCCACGAGAAGGGGTACACCCGCTCGTACGTCTGCCGGGCGTGCTCCGGGACCGCCGCCCGCGTCACGCCGTGGAAGCCGTCGCAGCCGATGACGTAGTCGCAGGTGAGGGTCTTCTCCCGGCCCCCGTGGCGGTAGTGGACCACCGGGCGGTCGGTGTCGGCGCCCTCGACGGAGTGCGCGTGGGCGCCGAACAGCAGCGGCGCCCCGTCCTTCAGCTGGAGGGCGATCAGGTCCTTGACCACCTCGGTCTGGGCGTAGACCCACACACGCCGGCCCCCGGTGAGCGTGGGGAAGTCCAGCCGGTGGGAACGGCGGTTCCAGCGCAACTCGATGCCGTCGTGGACCAGGCCCTCGCGGTCCAGCCGCTCGCCCGCGCCGGAGGAGCGCAGCACGTCGACCGTGCCCTGCTCCAGGATCCCGGCGCGCTGGCGCTGCTCGACGTAGTCGCGTTCACGGCTCTCCAGGACGACGCAGTCGATGCCGGAGGCGTGGAGCAGGCGGGCCAGCAGGAGGCCGGCGGGGCCGGCGCCGATGATGCCGACGGTGGTGTGGTGCTGCATGTGTTCTCCTACTCCTCTTCTTCCTCGAGGACGCGGTTCGCGACGGCGAACGCGGCGTTGGCCGCGGGGACGCCGCAGTAGACGGCGGACTGGAGCAGGACCTCCTGGATCTCCTCCCGGGTCAGGCCGTTGTTGCGGGCGGCGCGCACGTGCATCGCCAGTTCGTCGAGGTGGCCGCGGGCCACCAGCGCGGTCAGGGTGATGCAGCTGCGGGTGCTGCGGCTCAGCCCCGGCCTCGTCCAGATCTCACCCCACGCGTAGCGGGTGATGAAGTCCTGGAAGGGGGCGGTGAAGGCGGTGGTGCGGGCGACCGCCCGGTCGACGTGCGCGTCCCCGAGCACGGCGCGGCGGACGGCCGTGCCCGCGGTGTGGCGGGCGCCGTCGTCGGCGGCCGGCTCGGTGGCGAAGTGCTGCAGGAGCGCCGCCAGGACGGGGGCGGGACGCTCGACGCCGGCCAGGTGGGCGGCGTGCGCGACCTCGGTGAGGCTCGCGTCCGGGATGCCGTCCGCGAGGACGCGGGCGTCCGCGACCGGGGTCGCCGGGTCGCCGCGACCGGCGACGACGAGGGTGGGCGCGGTGATCCGCGGCAGTTCGGCACGTACGTCGAAGGCCGCGAGGGCCTCGCAGAGGGTGGCGTACGCCTCCGGGTCGGCGGCGCGCAGGTCGTCCAGGAGGGCGCCGGCGGCGGGGGCGCCGGCGAAGGCGGGGGTGAACCAGCGGCCGGCCGCGGCGTCGGCGACGGGTCCCGTGCCCTTGTCCCTGACCAGGGCGGCGCGTTCCCGCCAGCCGTCCGGGTCGCCGAAGTCGGCGGAGGAGCACACGATCGCGAGCGCGGCGACCCGTTCGGGGTGGTGGATCGCGAGCCAGGTCCCCACGGCGCCGCCGAGGGAGATGCCGGCGTAGGCGAAGCGCCCCGCGCCGAGCGCGTCGGCGAGCGCCAGCACCGAGCGGCCCAGGTCCGCGACCGTGCCGCCCCCGGGGAGCAGCGAGGCGGGGGAGCCGCCGTGGCCGGGCAGGTCCCAGCGGATGACGCGGTGGCCGCGGGCGAGGGCCGGGACCTGCGGGTCCCACACGGCGAGCGAGGTGCCCAGGCTCGGGCCGAGGATCAGCGGGGGCAGGCCGGGGGCGCCGTCCACCCGGTGGTGCGGCAGTCGCGGTTCCACGGCCTCGTGCGGCGTGCTCATGCGGGCTCCTCGCGGATGGTGCCGGGTGCGTGCGGCGTCGTCACGGCGTCCTTTCCGGACCCGGCGGCCGGGGCGGCGGCCGCCCGGGTCCGAGGGCCCCCCGACATGGGGTACCCCGATCGGCCCCGCTCGCGGAAGGGGGCGTGGGCGGTCATGCGGACGTCCCCGGGGGACCGGTGCGGCGCAGGGCGCGGTCGACGAGCGCGCCGGCGCGACCGGTGTAGCGGGTGGGGTCGGTGAGTTCCCGGAGGCGCTCCCCGGGGAGCAGGCCGCCGAGGGCCGGGTCCTGCGCGAGGGCGGCCTCGAGCGTGATCCCGTCCTCGGCGACGCGCCTGGAGGCGTGCGCGAGGGCGGACTTGGCCTCGCCACGGCCCATGACGGCGGTCAGGGCGGCGGCCAGGCGTTCGGTGACCACCAGCCCCCCGGTCGCGTCGAGGTTCTCTCGCATGCGGTGCGGGTGGACGCGCAGGCCCGCGGCGAGTGCCGCGGCGTCCCGGGCGGCGCCGCCGACGAGGCGCAGGGCCTCGCGCAGCGGCTGCCACTCGGCGTGCCAGGCGCCCGCCGGACGCTCGTCCTCGGCGGCCAGCGAGCCGTACAGCACGGCGGCGAGCGCGGGCACCTGGCGGGCCGCGGCGGCGATGAGCGCGGCGCGGACGGGGTTGGCCTTGTGGGGCATGGCCGAGGAGCCGCCGCCGGAACCCTCGGTGACCTCGCCGGTCTCGGTCCGCGACAGCACCAGCACATCGGCGGCGGCCTTGCCCAGCGCGCCCGCCGTGAAGGCGAGGGCCCCGGCGAGGTCGGCGACGGGGGTCCGCAGGGTGTGCCAGGGCAGTGCGGGCTCCGCGAGTCCCGTCTCGGCGGCGTAGGCGGCGAGCAGTCCCGGACCGGCGGCGTCGCTCACGTCCGGTGCGTCGCCGGCGCCAGGGGCTGCGGAGTCCGCCTCGGCGAAGGCGCCGAACGCGGCGAGCGTGCCCGCGGCGCCACCCAGTTGTGCGGGCAGGGCGCCGCGGACGGCCGTCAGGCGGTCGTGCGCGTCGAGGACCAGGGCGCGCCAGCCGGCCGCCTTGAGTCCGAAGGTGGTGGGGACGGCGTGCTGCGTCAGGGTGCGTCCCGCCATCGGGGTGTCGCGGTGTTCCGCGGCGAGCCTCCCGAACGCTTCCGCCGCGGCGGCGAGGTCGTCCAGGACGGGGCGCAGCGCACGATATGCGGCGAGCATGGCCGCGGTGTCCAGGACATCCTGGCTGGTGGCGCCGCGGTGCACATAGGTGGCGGCCGTCGCGTCCCGCTCCCCCACGGCCGCGGTCAGGTCGGCCACCAGCGGGATCACCGGATTGCCGCCGGACCGGGCGCGCAGCGCCAGGTCGCGCGCGTCGAACCGGCCGGACTCGGCCGCGGCGGCGGTCACCGCGGCCGCCGCGGAGGCCGGTGCGAGCCCCAGCGTGGACTGCGCCCGGGTCAGCGCGGCCTCGGCGTCGAGCATGGC
Organism: Streptomyces sp. NPDC005722; assembly: GCF_040630935.1. NCBI lineage: Bacteria > Bacillati > Actinomycetota > Actinomycetes > Kitasatosporales > Streptomycetaceae > Streptomyces > Streptomyces sp. NPDC005722. The sequence goes on along the minus strand of NZ_JBEXYN010000044.1, from coordinate 33,422 downwards.
CCGCACATAGGCGGCGTCCCCGGTCGCCTCCTCGACGGCCGATCCGGCCCGGACCGGGGAGAGCAGGCCGACGTCCGCGGCGGGGTCAGTCGAAGGCAAGGAAAACCGTCTCCTCATGCACTCCGTCGTACTGGAGCCGGACGTCGAAGCGGTGGACGCGCCCGCCCTCCGGAGTGGCGACCAGGGTGGCGCGCCGTTCCGGCTCCAGGGAGCCGAGCAGCGGGTCGCCCTCGGCGTCGCCGAGGTAGACCCGGGTGTGCAGGTGGTGGAGCAGACCGCGGGCGAAGACGATCAGCGACAGATAGGGCACGCCGCCGGGCGGCAGCGTACGGATCAGCCAGTGCCCGTCCGCGTCGGTGGCGACGCGCCCGAAGCCCGTGAACGTCAGTCCGTCGCGCCCGAGGACCGCGCCGGTGACCGGGTCGCGGCGCAGCGAGCCGGGGGCGCCGTGGCGGGAGCCGTCGGGTGCGGGCTGCCAGACCTCGATGAGCGCGTCGGGTACGGGCAGGCCGGCGCCGTCGTAGACCCAGCCGTGGACGGTGATCGTGTCCGGGTGCCCGGCGGGGGCGAGGTCGCCGCCCTTGGGGAAGGGCAGCGCGTAGCCGTAGAAGGGGCCGACGGTCTGCGACGGCGTGGGGGCCGCCGGCTCGCCGCTCATCGGCCCTCCTCGATCCAGGTGGCGGCCGGGCCGTCCAGGACGATGTCCCAGCGGTAGCCGAGCGACCATTCGGGGGTGGACAGGTCGTGGTCGTACGTCGCGACGAGCCGTCGGCGGGCCGCGTCGTCGGTGACGGACTGCAGGATCGGGTCGTACGGGAAGAGCGGGTCCCCGGGGAAGTACATCTGGGTGACCAGGCGTTGGGTGAACGCCGGGCCGAACAGCGAGAAGTGGATGTGGGCCGGGCGCCAGGCGTTCAGGTGGTTGCGCCAGGGGTAGGCGCCGGGTTTGACGGTGACGAACTCGTAGGAGCCGTCGTCCCCGGTCAGGGTGCGGCCGACGCCCGTGAAGTTGGGGTCCAGCGGGGCGGGGTGGTCGTCGCGCTGGTGGGCGTAGCGGCCGGAGGCGTTGGCCTGCCAGATCTCGACGAGCTGCCCGCGTACGGGGCGGCCCGCGCGGTCCAGGACGCGCCCGGTCACCTTGATGCGCTCGCCCAGCGGCTCGGCCCGGTGCTGCCGCGTCAGGTCGTGGTCGAGGGCGGTGACGTCGGTGACGCCGAAGACCGGCCCGGAGAGTTCGACCGCCTCGGGGTCGCCGGCCGCCGCCCCCGCGGCCACCAGCGGCCGTTTGGGGTGCCGCAGCACACTGCTGCGGTAGGGGGCGTAGCCCCGGTCCGGGTGGTCCTGCGCGACGCCGCCGCCGGCGAGGCGCTCGGCGTAGGCCGCGCGCTCGTCGGCGATCTCCGCGGAGACCTCACCCTGGGTGAGGGGGCTGCTCATGCGGGCTCCTACCTCTCGAGGACGAGGGCGATGCCCTGCCCGACGCCGATGCACAGGGCGGCGAGGCCGGTACCCGAACCCGCGGCCGCGAGCTGGTGGGCGACGGCCCCGGCGATGCGGGCACCGGAGGCGCCCAGCGGGTGCCCGACGGCGATGGCGCCGCCGCGCGGATTGACGACGGAGGGGTCGAGCTCGGGCCATCCGGCGAGGCAGCCCAGCACCTGCGCGGCGAAGGCCTCGTTCAGCTCGACGGTGTCCAGGTCGCCGAAGCCCTTGCCGGCCTTGGCGAGCGCCTTGCGCACGGCCTCGACGGGGGCGAGGCCGAAGTAGTCGGGCTCGATGCCGGTGACGGCGGAGGCGCGGATGCGGGCGAGCGGCTCGCGGCCGGTGGCCTTCAGCCCCTCCTCGTCCACGATGAGCAGCGCCGCCGCCCCGTCGTTGAGGGGCGAGGAGTTGCCCGCCGTGACGGTGCCGCCGTCCTTGCGGAAGGCGGGCTTGAGCCGGGCGAGCGCCTCCATGGAGGTGTTGTCGCGGACCGTCTCGTCACGGGGCAGGTCCACGCCGTCGACCGGGACGACCTCGGCCTCGTACAGGCCGTCCTTCCAGGCGCGGGCCGCCTTCTCGTGGCTGGCCACCGCGTAGGCGTCCTGCTGCTCCCTGGTGATGCCGTACCGGTCGGCGATCAGCTCGGCGCTCTCGCCCAGCGGGATGGTCCACCGCGGGTCCATCGCCGGGTTGACCATGCGCCAGCCGAGGGTGGTGGAGTACAGCTCCTGGGAGCCCGCGGGGAAGGCGCGTCCGGGCTTGGGCAGCACCCAGGGAGCGCGGCTCATGGACTCCACGCCGCCCGCGACGGCGACGGAGACGTCGCCGACGGCCACGGCGCGGGCGGCCTGGATCACGGCCTCCATGCCGGAGCCGCAGAGCCGGTTGACCGTGGTGCCGGGCACGGTGACGGGCAGCCCGGCCAGCAGTGCCGCCATCCGGGCGACGTTGCGGTTGTCCTCGCCGGCGCCGTTGGCGTCGCCGAAAAAGACGTCGTCGATCCTGGCCGGGTCGAGTCCGGGCGTGCGGGCCGTCAGCGAGGCCACGACGTGCGCCGCCAGGTCGTCGGGGCGCACCCCCGACAGGGCGCCGCCGTACTTGCCGACCGGGGTACGGACGGCGTCGACGATGTACACCTCACGCAGCTGCCCGCTCATCGGGCGCTCCCTTCTGCGGCGACGGCGACGTGCACCGGGGCCGCGGTCTTCTCCAGGATCTCCTCCGCGGTGACGCCGGGGGCGGTCTCCACGAGGACGAGTCCCCCGTCGGTGACGTCCAGGACGCCCAGGTCGGTGATGATCCGGTCCACACAGGCCTTCCCGGTGAGCGGCAGGGCGCACTCCCGGAGGATCTTGGGACTGCCGTCCTTGGCGGTGTGAGTCATGGTGACGATGACCCGCCGGGCGCCGTGCACCAGGTCCATGGCGCCGCCGATGCCGGTGACGAGCTTGCCGGGGATGGCCCAGTTGGCCAGGTCGCCGCGGGCCGAGACCTGCATGGCGCCGAGCACCGCGGTGTCGATGTGGCCGCCGCGGATCATCCCGAAGGACAGCGCGGAGTCGAAGAAGGCCGCGCCGGGCAGCACGGTGACGGTCTCCTTGCCGGCGTTGATCAGGTCGGGGTCGGCCTCCTCCTCGTACGGGAAGGGGCCGGTGCCGAGGATGCCGTTCTCGGACTCGAGGACGACCTCGACGCCCTCGGGGAGGTGGTTGGGGATCAGCGTCGGCAGGCCGATGCCGAGGTTGACGTACTCGCCGTCGCGCAGTTCGCGGGCGGCGCGGGCGGCCATCTCGTCGCGTGTCCAGGCCATCAGGCCCGCACCTCCCTGGCGGTGACGGTACGGAATTCGATCTTCTTGTCGGCGGCCTGCTCGGGCGTGAGCGCGACCACGCGCTGGACGAAGATGCCGGGCAGGTGCACCTGGTCGGGGTCGAGCTCGCCGGGCTCGACGAGCTCCTCGACCTCGGCGACGGTGATCCGGCCGGCCATCGCGGCGAGCGGGTTGAAGTTGCGGGCGGACTTGTTGAAGACCAGGTTGCCGTGGCGGTCGCCCTTGGCGGCGCGCACGAGGGCGAAGTCGGTGGTGATGCCGCGCTCCAGGACGTACTCGGTGCCGTCGAAGGAACGCACCTCCTTGGGCGGCGAGGCGAGCGCCACTCGGCCGTCCCCGTCGTAGCGCCAGGGCAGGCCGCCCTCGGCGACCTGGGTGCCGACGCCGGCCGGGGTGTAGAAGGCGGGGATGCCGCAGCCGCCCGCGCGCAGGCGCTCGGCCAGGGTGCCCTGCGGGATCAGTTCGAGCTCCAGCTCGCCGGCCAGGTACTGGCGGGCGAACTCCTTGTTGGCCCCGATGTAGCTGCCGGTGACGCGGGCGATGCGGCGCGCGGCCAGCAGGACGGCGAGGCCCGAGTCCAGGGCGCCGCAGTTGTTGGAGACGACGGCGAGGCCGCCGACCCCGGCTTCGTACACGGCCTGGATCAGCGCGTTCGGCACGCCGCTCAGGCCGAAGCCGCCCACCGCCAGCGACGCGCCGTCCTGGACGTCCGCTACGGCCTCAGCGGCCGAGGCGACCACCTTGTCCATCCTGCGCCCACCTTCTTGTTCGTCCAGTGAACTTAAGTTCACAATTGTTCGTGCCCGAGTCTGATCCTCGGTCGCCCGCTCTGTCAACGTTCCGGGGCGGTACGGTTTCGACGACCTTTCGCCACGCTGGAGTGCTGATGACACCGCTGACCACCGCGACCGCTCCCCCGCCGCAGGAGGCCGTCGGCCCCCTCGTGCGGGGACTCGCGGTGCTGCGCGAGCTGGCCACGGCCGGCGGCCGCCGCTCGGTCGGCGACCTCGTGCGCGCCACCGGCCTGGCGCGCTCCACGGTGGACCGGGTGGTCAGCACCCTCGTCCGCACCGGCTACCTGCGCGTCGAGGGCCGCGACGCCGTCCTCGCCCCCCGGCTGATGGAACTCGGCAACGCCTACCTCGCCGCCAGCCGCTTCCCCGACCTGCTCGGACCGCTCGCCGACGCCCTCGCCGACGGCCTGGACGAGTCCGTGTCCATCGCGGTGCCGGACGGCGACGGGGTCCGCTTCGTCCACCAGGCGACCCGGCGCCGCGCGATGTCCCTGACGTTCCGCATCGGCGACCAGCTGCCCGCCGAACGCGGCGCCCCCGGGGCGCTCTTCGCCGGCGGCTGGGACGACGCCGACTGGGCACGCTGGCGCCGCCGCCGCGAGGAGGACCCGCTGGACGCCGGCTTCCCCGCGCTCCCGCGGGGGCACGGGGACGCCGCCGCCTCCTTCCGGGAGCGGGTCGCCGCCGCGGGTGCTTACGGCTGGTCGGCCGACGACCAGCTGATCGAGCCGGGCCTGATCGCCGTCGCCGTCCCCGTACGGGACGGCGACGGGCGGCCGGTGTGCGCGGTGAGCGTGGTCAGCCACACCAGCAGGCACAGCGCCGGGTCGCTGCGCGAGGCCGTGCTGCCCCGGCTGCGGGAGACCGTCACCGCCATGGAGGAAGCCCTCGCACGGCCCGCGGACGGCCCGGCCCCCGCGCCCGCCGGCGCGTCCCCCGCCACCTGGACGCGGGCCTCCAAGCAGGAACTGGGACCGGAGTTCGTGGAGTCCCTGGCCCGCGGCCTCGCCGTGCTCACCGCCTTCGGCGAGGGGCAGGGCGAACTGCCCCTCACCGCCGTCGCCGAGGCCACCGGACTGGCCCGCGCCACCGCGCGGCGCTCCCTGATCACCCTGGAGCACCTGGGCTACGTCGCCTCCGAGGGCCGCCTCTTCCGGCTCACCCCGCACGTGCTGGAGCTGGGCTGCGCCCATCTGTCGCGGCTGACGCTGCCCGAGATCGCCCAGCCCCACCTGGTCGGGCTCGTCGAGGCCGTGCACGACTCCGCGTCGATGGCGGTGCTCTCCGGCGAGGACATCCAGTACGTGGCCCGCGTCCCCACCGTGCGCATCATGAGCGTCAACATCACGCTCGGCACCCGCTTCCCCGCCTACGCGACCGCGATGGGTCGCGTCCTGCTGGCGGGGCTCCCCGAGCGGGAACGCGCGGCGCACCTCGGGCGCACCGACTTCACGCGGCTGACCCCGTACACCGTCACCGACGCGCCGCACCTGGCCCGGGTCCTGGACCGGGTCGCCACCGAGGGGCACGCCCTGGTCAGCGAGGAGCTCGAGGAGGGACTTCGGTCCATCGCCGTGCCCGTCCACGACCGCGGCGGCCGGGTGGTCGCGGCGATCAACGTCTCCATGCACGCCAGCCGCCGCTCCGTGGAGCAGTCGCGCTCCGAACTGCTGCCCCCGCTGCTGGAGGCCGCCGCGCGCATCGGCGGCGACCTGCGCGTGGTCGGCCGCTACGCCCGCGTGCCGGCCGGCTGAGGAGCCTGTGGACAAGTGGTCCACGGCGTCCGCGAGCGGGCATCATCGAGGGACGCGGGACACGGGGGACGCGGGCACGCGAGGGGGTGGGCGATGAGCACGGTGTGGGCGTCGTTACGGGCGCTGCTGGCGATCGTGCTGCTGGTGGGGCTGGTCGTGCTGATCGGCGGGCTCGGGATCGGCGTCCTCGCGATGCTCGCCCTCTTCCTGCTCGCGGCCCGCGACGGCCAGACGGACATCGCCATGCGCGGTGTCCTCTTCGCGGCGGCGGCCGTCCCCCTGCTGCTGACCATGGTCCAGGGGCTGGGCGCGATCACCCGGTCGGCGCCCCCGCGCGCCGACGCGGTGCCGGTGTCCCGCGAAGAGGCCCCCGCGCTGTGGGAGTTGGCCACCGGCATCGCCTGGCGGGTCGGGGCGCGCCCGCCGGACGTGCTGCTGCTCACCGGGGACGTCAACGCCTCGGTGGCGGAGGACGGGGCCGCGCTGGGCCTGCTGTCCGGGCAGCGGCGGCTCCATCTGGGCCTGCCCCTGCTGGCGAGCCTCACCCACGCGGAGCTGCGGGCCGTGCTGGCGCACGAGTTCGGCCACTTCTCCCACCGCCACACGCGTTTCGGCGCCGTCGCGTACCGGTGCGACGTGGCACTGGCCACGACGCTCGGTCAGTGGAACACCGGCAGGAAGTGGTTCTCGCTCCCCCATCTCGTGGTGCGCGGCTCCGTCCGGCTGTACGCGCTGGCCTTCCACCGGCTCACCTTCGCCGTACGACGCCGGCAGGAACTGGAGGCCGACCGCACGGCGGCGAGCCTGGCCGGACGGGAGGTGACGGTGTCCGCGCTGCGCGCGACGCACGGCACCGCGACGGCCTGGCGGAGGTTCCGGCAGGAGTGGCTCGATCCGTCCGCCCTGGCGGGGCTGCACCCGGACAACCCGTATCTGGCGTTCCGTTCGCTCCTCGGCGAGCTGGGCGTCCGTCGCGAACCGGTGGACGACGACCGCACCCGTCCGCACCGGCGCGACTCCCACCCCCCGCTCGGCCTGCGGCTGCGCCGCCTGGAGGAACTCGACGTCCCGCCCGGGGAGGACGACGGCACGGGGGCGCTCCGGTTGCTGCCCGGGAACCTGGGCCGGGTGCTGACCGAGCTGCGCGGTCCGCTGGCCCACAGCCTGACGACCCTGCCCTGGGAACGCTGGATCGAGCTCTCCGCCAACCGCGCCGCCGGCACGCGCGCCTGGGACCTGCTGCGTGCCGCGTCGCGCGCGACCGGGGAGCGGCTGCCGGGGCTGGACACCGTCCTGCGACTGCTCGCCGACGAGGGACCGGCGCCGCTGGTCCGGGAGTTCGACGGCACCCGTGAGGACCTCTCGGAGGCGCTGTACGCACTGGTGGGCCACACCCTGCTCAGGGAGGGGCGGGCCTCCTGGGTCCCGCTCTGGGGCGGCGGCACCCGCTTCGTGTGCGACGGCCTGGCCGACGACGGACTGCGGGCGCTCGTCGCGGAGGCGCTCTCCGAGCCGCCCGTCCTCGACCGGCTGCGGCTCCACCTCACGCTCCTGGACGTGGACCCCGACCGCTCGGGGCCGCCCGACCCGGCGAATCCGTGGCTGGAGGAGCCGGCGGACGGCACGAAGGAACCGTCGTTCCAGGGGCGGCAGTTCACGTTCGTGGCCGACCCCGACGCGGAGGAGCAGCGGAAGCGCCAGACCCGTGTCGCGCTGATGACCATGGGCGCCGCCGTCCTCGTCGGCGTCATCGTGGGGACGGCCGGGGGCGGCGACGACACGACGCCGGCCCCCTCGCCCATTGCGACGCTCTGCCGTGTCGTGGGCGGCGTCCTCCAGTGCGGTCCGGGCATACCCGGCGCGCCCGGCTACCCGACGCCGGACTGGCGGACGGCCTTCCCCCCGTACCGCCCCTCCTTCCCGGCCTACGTCCCGAGCCTGCCGCCCGTGCCCGACTTCTCGCTGCGCCCGATCGCGCCTGCGACGCCCCGCTGAACACCTGCCGCCCTACAGGACCCCGATCCGCTGCAGTGCCCGGGTCTGGCGGCCGGAGGGCCGCAGCGGCCAGTACAGGTAGCAGACGCCGCCCGTGCCGGTGCGCAGCTGCCCGTCGGCGGTGTAGCGCTTCGTCCTGAGCCAGATCGTCTCGAACTGCGCCCGTTTGTAGACCCGGCGCACCGAGGCGTCGTCGGGGCTCGCGGGATCGTTGGCGATGACGTCGCCGTCGGCGGTGAAGCCGATGACGCACATCAGGTGCCCGGAGGTACCGTAGCCCGCGCCGTCCAGCTCGGTGGCGAGGAAGGACTGGGACGTTATCACCGGGATGCCCGCCCTGATCAGCAGTTCGACGTCGCCCAGGCCGCGCAGCCGGGTGACGACGCCCACCATGTCGCGGTAGGTGGCCGCGTAGGCCGCGTTGAACGGCCAGTTGCCGCAGCCCTCGTACTGGCTGTCGTAGGTGTACCGGGCGGCGTGGTCGACCTGCGGGTCGGCGTACGAGGGGTCGACCCAGGCCAGGTCGGCGGCGGTCGGCTCGCGGCCCCAGTACTCGATGACCATCTGGGAGCCCGTCGGGCTGCACCAGGCCTCGCCGCCGTTGTCGTACTGCGGGTACTGGCCCTTGTGGATCTCCTGCGAGTAGCGCGGCACGGGCAGTTCGACCCCGCGTCCCACGCCCGGCACCGACGCCGGCACCGTGAAGCGGTCCGGTACGTCGGAGGCCATGGCGCCGAGCCGCCAGACGGTGGGGGTGACGCGCGAGCCGGGGGTGCGCAGCAGCGTGAGCCGCAGCCGGTACGCGGCGAGGCGCAGGCCCGAGGCGGCGTCGTCGACGGAGAGGGTGTCGGTCCAGACACTGCTCCTGCCGTCGCTCTGGTCGTCGACGGAGGTGCGCCTGATGTCCGCGTCGCCGGAGGCCCAGCGGCCCATCACGTACCACGGGGAGAGACTGCCGTCGGTGTAGGTGGCGCGCAGCTCGACCTGGATCCAGGTGCCGGGCGGCGTACGGGCGTTCCAGGAGGCGACGATCTCGGTCGCAGGGTGCCGCGGTGTGTGCTCGGGGGAGGTCCAGGTGGCCGTCTCCCACGCGGCGGTGGAGTGGGTGTGCGGGTCGGTGTACTCCATGGTGCCGGTCGGACGCAGGATCGCCACGCCCGGGCGCGGACCGGGCACGACCCCGGTGCCGTAGGTCCGGCCGCGGTGCCAGTCGGCCCACCGTGTCCAGGCCCGGTAGTCCACGGCGGCCGGGTCGCCGTCGTGGGCGCCCGGCGTGCCCACCACCTCGCCGGCGAGGTCGCACGCGTCCGCGTCGGACGCGGCGAAGGCCCGCGGGGCGGTCGTCGCCGCGGCGGCCGCCGCAATGGCGGCGGCCAGCACCGTACGACGCGGGGTCGGTCGGGTCATGGCGGTGTCCCCCTGTCATGAGCATGGACGACAGGTGCACAACTATCGCTCCACGCGCGCCTTTCGACCAGCACCCCCGAAAGGATCCGGGCACATTCATTGGTCGATACCTCTGACACAGAGAAAGGCGGGAGCCGGAGAACCGTCAAGCATATCCTCGCCGTTTCGGCCTAATTCCTCATATTGAACTACCGGAAAAGCATCGAACGGAGTGTCATACGGCGACTCGGGCGGACCGATGAGAATGTGGCGCCGCTGGCCGACCGCACGCCGTCCCGGAGGAACCGCCCCATGACATTCGCCGCCGCCAGGGGCGTACGCACACTGGCCGGCCTCGCCCTGCTGTTCACCGGCGCCGCCGGGTGGCAGGCGTCCGCGGGCGCGGCGACCACGCCGCTCCCGGCGTCCTGCACGACGTCGGTGCCCTTCCGCTCCGGGACGGAGGGCTACCACACCTTCCGGATCCCGGCGGTCGTGCGCATCGGGGGCGCCGCCCTCCTCGCCTTCGCCGAGGGACGCCGCAACTCGGCGGCGGACGACGGCGACATCGACGTCGTGCTGCGGCGCTCCTACGACGGCGGCTGCACCTGGGAACCCCTCCAGGTGATCGCCGACGCCGGCACCCAGACCTTCGGCAACCCCGCCCCCGTGGTGGATCCCCGCACCGGGCGCGTCGTGCTGCTGGTCTGCCGCGACACCGGTCCGGAACGGCTCGTCTACGAACTGCACAGCGACTCGGGCGGCCTGAGCTGGTCCCCGCCCCGCGACATCACCGCCACGGTCAAACCCGGCAACTGGCGCTGGTACGCGACCGGTCCGGGGCACGCCATCGCGCTGACGAGCGGCCCGCACGCCGGCCGCCTGCTGGTGCCCGCCAACCACACGTCCGTCCTGGCCGGCCGGACCGTGCACGGCGCCCACGCGCTCTACAGCGACGACAGCGGCCTGACCTGGCACATCGGCTTCGTCCAGGCGCTCCCCGGCGACTGGCTCAACCTCAACGAGAGCACCATGGCCGAACTCGCCGACGGCAGGGTCTACGTCAACAGCCGTGACGACCACGGGTTCTCCGCCCCCACCCGCGCCGACGCCTACAGCCCGGACGGCGGTCTCAGCATCAGCGGCATCTTCCGGCCGCAGGGCGCCCTGGAGGGCCCCGAGGTGCAGGGCAGCGTGCTGCTCACCCGCACCGGGGCCCTGCTGTACTCAGGCCCCGCCGACCGCGCCAAACGCCGTCTGATGACCGTCCGGGTCAGCGGGGACCAAGGCGCGTCGTGGACGTCCGGGCCCCCCGTCAGCGACTCTCCCGCGGCTTACTCCGACCTCGTCGAGCTCGCCGACGGCACCGTCGGCCTGCTCTACGAGACCGGAATCACCTCCCCGTACGAGTCGGTGACGTTTACGCGGTTGACGCAAGGACCGAACGGGTGGATTCCCACACCCGGGGCCGGAGCGGTTCGTTGAGCAGGGTCCACAGAGCGATCTTCCATAAGGAGAACGAATGATGCGCATCGCTAAGGCCGCGGCCCTGACCGCTGTCGCCGGCGCCACCGTGCTGGGCGCCGCGGGCGCCGCCGGCGCGACCGACCACGGTCGCGGCTACGACCACGGCGGTGCCTCGGCGCAGGCCGCCGCCGTCGGCTCCCCCGGTGTCGCCAGCGGCAACGTCATCCAGATCCCGGTCAGCGTCCCGATCAACCTGTGCGGCAACACCATCAACGCCATCGGGCTGCTCAACCCCGCGCTCGGCAACGTCTGCGTCAACGCGTGATCCGGCGGCCCCACGGGGGCCGCGGGGCGACGCGCCGAGGGGCGTACGGGACATCCCGTACGCCCCTCGGGCTGTGTGCGGTCCGGCGGGACGCCGCGGCCGTGCCCCTTTCCGGCGCCGGCCGCGGATTCACGCGGAATGGGCGGCCATTTCCTCCGCCAGCGCCGCCGCGAAGGAATCCACGTCCTCCTCGGTGGTGTCGAACGAGCACATCCAGCGGACCTCGCCGGTCGACTCGTCCCAGAAGTAGAAGCGGTAGCGCTTCTGCAGCCGTTCGCTGACCTCCCGCGGAAGCACCGCGAAGACCGCGTTGGCCTGGACGGGACGGACGACGGTGACGCCCTCGACCGCGCGGACGGCCGACTCCAGCCGCCGGGCCATCGCGTTGGCGTGACCGGCGCTGCGCAGCCACAGGTCACCGGAGAGCAGCGCCTCGAACTGCACCGAGACGAAGCGCATCTTGGAGGCGAGCTGCATGGACAGCTTCCGCAGGTGCTTCATCGCCCGCACCCGCTCCGGGTTCAGCACCACGACGCACTCGCCCAGCAGGAGCCCGTTCTTCGTACCGCCGAAGGACAGGACGTCCACACCCGCGTCGGTGGTGAACGCGCGCAGCGGCACCCCGAGGGTGGCCGCGGCGTTGGCGATCCGCGAGCCGTCGAGGTGCACGGCCAGACCCCGCTCGTGGGCGTGGTCGCAGATCGCGCGGATCTCTTCCGGCGTGTAGCAGGTGCCCAGTTCGGTGGACTGCGTGATCGAGACGACCTGCGGCTGCGCGCGGTGCTCGTCGTCGAAGCCCCAGGCCTCCCGGTCGATCAGCTCGGGGGTGAGCTTGCCGTCCGCGGTGGGCACGGTGAGCAGCTTCAGCCCGCCCATCCGCTCCGGGGCGCCGCCCTCGTCCACGTGGATGTGGGCGGAGGCGGCGCAGACGACCGCGCCCCAGCGCTCGGTGAGCGCCTGCAGGGCCACGACGTTGGCGCCGGTGCCGTTGAAGACCGGGAACGCCTCGGCCCGCGGGCCGAAGTGGCCGCGGAAGACGTCCTGGAGGTGGGCGGTGTACTCGTCCCCGCCGTAGGCGACCTGGTGGCCGCCGTTGGCGAGGGCGATCGCCGCCAGCACCTCGGGGTGGATCCCCGCGTAGTTGTCGCTCGCGAAGCCACGGACCTCGGGGTCGTGGTGCCGGACCGCGTCGGTCGGGGATGCTGCGCTCACGGGCGGGGTGTCAGCCACTGGCGGGTTCCGTTCACTTCCTCGGCGGGCCGGCTCCACACGTCCGCGATGGCGTCGGCCAGGTCGGTCACATCGGTGAAGCCCGCGAACTTGGCGTTCGGGCGCTCCTTGCGCATCTGCTCGTGCACCAGCGCCTTGATCACCAGCACGGTGGCGGCGGCGCTCGGGCCTTGCTCCCCCGCAAGCTTGCGGAAGGAGTCGCCCATCGCCAGCGTCCACGCCTCGGCGGCCGCCTTGGCCGCGGCGTACGCCGCGTTGCCTGCGGTGGGCTGCGTGGCCCCGGCGGCGCTGATCAGCACGTAGCGGCCGACGGGGCTGGAGAGCAGGCCGTCGTGGAAGGCCAGCGAGGTGTGCTGGACGGTACGGATCAGCAGCTTCTCCAGGAAGTCCCAGTCCGCGAGGTCGGTCTCCTGGAAGGAGGCCGAACCGCGCCAGCCGCCGACCAGGTGGACCATGCCGTCGATCCGCCCGTGCTCCTTCTCGATGCGGCCCGCCCACTCGCGGGTGGCGTCCAGGTCGAGCAGGTCGACGATGTCGCCGGTGATCCCGGCGCCGCCGGCGTCGAAGCGGGCCAGGTCCACGGCCTCGGCGAGCCGCTCGGGGTTGGCGTCGGCGGCGATGACCCAGGCGCCGGCGCGGGCGAGCCGCTGCAACGTCGCGCGTCCGGCGGGGCCGCCGGCCCCCGCCACCGCGATCACGGCTCCGGCCAGGGGTCCCCTGGCCACCTCGTTGGCTTCCGTCATCTGCGCCGCCTCCTCGCCTGGATCGGTCACGCGGCCACCTGGCCGGTGCCGTGGGCCGTGATGCCCTTGGTCGAGGCGATCACATCACGCAGCTTCTTGGCCAGCGCCTCGTAGAACATGCTGAGCGGGAATTCGTCCGGCAGCACGTCGTCCACGAGCTTGCGCGGCGGCTGGTCGAGGTCGAGGGCCTCGGGCCCCTTGGCCCAGACCGAACCGGGGTGCGGCGAGAGGTAGTCCGCGACGAGACCGTAGGCGGCGAACCAGTGCACGAGCTTGGGGCGGTCGATGCCGTCCCGGTACAGCTTCTCGATCTCGCCGCAGAGCTGGGTGGTCACCTGCGGGGCGCGCTGCCAGTCGATGTGGAGCTTGTTGTCCGTCCAGCGTACGGCGTCGTGCTTGTGCAGGTAGGCGAAGAGCAGCTGGCCGCCGAGGCCGTCGTAGTTGCGGACGCGGTCGCCGGTGACCGGGAAGCGGAAGAGGCGGTCGAAGAGGATCGCGTACTGGACGTAGCGGCCCATGCCGTGGCCCTCGCCCTCCAGCTTCACGGCCTCCTTGAAGGTCGTGAGGTCGCAGCGCAGCTCCTCCAGGCCGTACATCCAGAACGGCTGTCGCTGCTTGATCATGAAGGGGTCGAAGGGCAGGTCGCCGTGGCTGTGGGTGCGGTCGTGGATCATGTCCCAGAGCACGAAGGTCTGCTGGCTGAGGTCCTGGTCGCCGAGGAGTTCGGCGGCGTCCTCGGGGAGCTCGAGGCCGAGGGTGTCCACGGCGGCACGGCTCACCGCGCGGAAGCGGGCGGCCTCGCGGTCGCAGAAGATGCCGCCCCAGGTGAAGCGCTCGGGCGCCTCGCGGACGGCGACGGTCTCGGGGAAGAGCACGGCGGAGTTCGTGTCGTACCCGGGGGTGAAGTCCTCGAAGGTGATCGGCACGAAGAGGGGGTTGTCGTAGCGGGTGCGCTCCAGCTCCGACAGCCACTGCGGCCACACGACGCGCAGCGCGACGGCCTCGAGGTTGCGGTCCGGGTTGCCGTTCTGCGTGTACATCGGGAACACCACGAGGTGCTCCAGGCCGTCCTGGCGGTCGGCCGCCGGGTGGAAGGCCAGCAGCGAGTCGAGGAAGTCGGGTACCGCGAACCCGCCCTCGGCCCAGCGGCGCAGGTCCACGACCAGGGCCTCGTGGTAGGCCTTGTCGTGCGGCACGAGCGGGGAGAGGTCCTCGACGGCGCTGATCACCCGGTGCAGGGCGCTCTCGGCGGCGGCCGGCTCGGGCGCGCCCTCCGCGGAGAAGTCGATCGAGCCGTCCTTGGTCTGCCAGGGGCGGATCTCCTCCACCGCCTGCTTCAGGACCGCCCAGGCCGGGTGCCGGACAATGCCGCCGCCGGACACACCGGTCTCGCTGGTGGCTGCGCTGTCCATCGATGCCGCTACCGGCGACAGAATTTCCGTCATGACCCCTCCTTCGCTGAAGAACCTCTTGTCAGCTCACCGTATATACGGCAGCTTCTCCCGTTCAAGTGGAGGCGGAGGAGATTCTTCCGCCGACACGGCCCGGGACCGTGGATCTTCCTGTGGGCGGCCGCGCCGTTCATCCCGCGTTCGGCCTTGCGCCGTAAGGGACCGCTAGGCTGCCGGGTAGTCCGTCGATCATCCGCAGCACCCAGCACGGAAGCGGTTCCCCTTGAGCTTTCTCACCGTCGGCCACCGCGGTGTCATGGGCGTCGAGCCCGAGAACACCCTCCGCTCCTTCGTCCGCGCCGAGCGTGAGGACATGGACCAGATCGAGCTCGACCTGCACCTCAGCAAGGACGGCGCGCTGATCGTCATGCACGACGTGAAGGTCGACCGCACCACGGACGGCGCGGGGCTGATCGGCGACCTCACCCTGGACGAGCTGCGCGAGCTCGACGCGGGCCACGGCGAGCGGGTCCCGGTGTTCGAGGAGGTGCTCGACGCGGTCACCAAGCCGATCCAGGCCGAGATCAAGGACGTCGCGGCGGCCCGCGTCCTGGCCGGCGTGATGCGCGAGCGCGACCTGGTCGAGCGCGTCGACGTGCTGTCCTTCCACGACGAGGCACTCGCCGAGATCCGCGAGCTGGTGCCCGACGTGCGCACCGTGCTGGTCGCCCAGGGCCCGATGGGCTCGGAGATCGTCACCCGGGCCCAGGCGGTCGGGGCGCGGCTCGTCAGCCTGAGCCTGCGGCGGATCAGCCTGGCGCTGGTGCAGGAGTGCCGGCGCGCGGGGATCTCGGTGATCGCGTGGACGGTGAACACCCCGGCCGACCTCGCGCTGGCACGGGCCCTCGGCCTGGACGGCGTCGTCACCGACATGCCGGCGGTCAAGCGTGCGGTCGAGGGCGGCCTCACCGACTGGTGACCCGCCCCGGCGGGCGAAGCGAGCCGGGACGGCGCGTCGGGCTCAGCCGAGCTTCTTGACCAGCAGCTCGAAGGCGAGGTCGTCACGGGTGGGCAGCCCGAAGCGCGCGTCGCCGTACGGGAAGGGGCTGGTGCGGCCGGTCCGCGCGTAGCCCCGGCGCACGTACCAGGCGATCAGGTCGGCGCGCTGCGTGATCACCGTCATGTGCATCTCGTCCGCCGCCCACTCCGCGCGGGCCAGCCGCTCCGCCTCGGCGAGCACCAGCTTGCCCATGCCGCCGCCCTGCAGGGCCGGACGCACGGCGAACATCCCGAAGTAGGCGTGCCCGTCGCGGTTCTCCAACTGGCAGCACGCGACGACGGCGCCGTCCGACTCGACCGCGAGGATCAGGCTGTGCTCGCCGTCGATGACGGCCGCCACGCCCTCGGGGTCGGTGCGCTGCCCCTCGAGCAGATCCGCCTCCGTCGTCCACCCGGCGCGGCTGGACTCCCCGCGGTACGCCGACTCGATCAGCGCGACGAGCGCCGGGACGTCCTCACGGGTGGCGGTGCGGAAGACGGGGCGGGCGACGGGCTGCGCGGTCTCCATGACGGGGGCGTCCTCTCTGCGGCGGCGGCTCGTCCCGAGGCTAGCCGGTCGTATCGGGGGACGGCACGAAACCCCGGGCCCGCACATGGCGCAGGAACTCCTCCGGCGGCGCGCACCCGCGCCGGCGCACCCACTGCTCCCAGGCCAGGTCCCATGCCCAGGTGCCGTCGGTGGCCCGTCCGACGCGGACGTGCTCGTACGGCCCCTCTGCCGGCGGATCCGGGGCGGGGCCCGCAGCGACGACGAGCACCCGGCCCGCCGCGAGGTAGTCGGCGAGCGGTTCGCGCAACTCCTCGGGCAGGCTCCCCGGGACAAGGGGCACCTCGCGGCCCCTGCCGCGCCCGACACGGGCGGGAGCGGCGGTGCGGACCGGTAGGCCGTGGGCGGCCGGGTTGGCGGGCCAGCGGCGGCCGGGGGCGATGGGCACGAAGCGCTTCTCGCCCGTGGGCGGCTCCCCGGCCTCCAGGGTGACGGCGAACCCGCCCTCCCTCAGGCGGGCGGCGAGCAGCGCCGTCTCGGGTTCCGTGCCCCGCTCGCCCTCCGCGGCGAGCGCGCGCAGCCGTCCGCGGACCCGGGCGAGCGGCACACCGAAGACCTCGCGCACCGTCTTGAAGGCATGCGCGCCCACGGTCCCGGGCAGCGGCTCCGCGCGCAGCACCACCTCGCCGTGCGCGGCGATCAGGGCGGCCCTGACGTGCTCGGGGACCTCGCCGCGCCCGCACTCCACCTCGCCGGAACCGCATGCCTCGCAGGTACCCTCCACGCTCCAGTGAAGGGCGCCGTCGATGACGATCACACCTGCGTGGTGGCCGGCTTCGGCGCCGCAGCCGGTGCAGGTCTTGAACAGCGGGGCGATCGCGCCCGGGCCGTGGTCCATGCGAGGCAGCCTCCCCTGGCGGAAGGCGCCGTGTCAGCCGGTTTTCCCGGCGGCGCATGGGTAGCTTCGGGCCCGTGACGAACGTACTGAGCAGCAGGATCCTGCTCCGACCGACCGATCTCCCCAGGTCCCGTGCCTTCTACCGGGACGACCTGGGGCTCGCGGTCTACCGCGAGTTCGGGCCCTGGGAGGAGCGCGGCACCGTCTTCTTCCTGGGCGGGGGCTTCCTCGAGGTCTCGGGGCACGCCGACGAGCCGCCCGCCCCGGGGCTCCAGTTGTGGCTCCAGGTCGAGGACGTGGCGGAGTGCCACCGGCGGTTCGCCGGGCGTGGGGTCCGCATCGTGCGCAAGCCCGTCCAGGAGCCCTGGGGGCTGGTGGAGATGTGGATCGAGGATCCCGACGGCGTACGGATCTGCGTGGTCGAGGTCCCCGAAGACCATCCGCTGCGCTACCGGCCGTAGGCTCGCGCGGTCACGAGCCGGACCGGACCGCACCGGGCCGTGCGGCGCGACGTCCGCGCACCGGCCCCGGTCACGGGGCCACGCCGGTCTCGGCGCAGGCGGCCGCGAAGCGGCGGACGCCCTCGGCGATCTCCTCGGTGCCCCGGGTGTCGGCGAAGCTGAGGCGGACGTACGGCGCCGGGGCCTCGGCGGCGAAGTAGGGGCGGCCGGGGGCGACGGCGGTGCCGGCCCGCAGCGAGGCGGCGGCCAGCGCGGACTCGTCCGTGCCGTCCGGGAGCCGGAGCCAGAGCTGGTAGCCGCCGACGGGGACGCGGACGGCGGCCGCGAGCGCCGGCAGGTCACGGTGGAGGGCGGCGAGCATGGCGTCCCGGCGCTCGCGCAGGCCCGCGGAGACGGCCCGGAGGTGCCGGGGCCAGGCGGGGGCGCCGACGAGTTCGAGGGTGGCCTCCTGGAGGGGGCGCGGCACGAAGAAGCTGTCGACGACCTGGATGGCGCGCAGCCGCTCCATGACCGGGCCGCGGGCGACGAGCGCGCCGACGCGCAGGCTGGGCGAGGTGGGCTTGGTCAGCGAGGTGACGTGGACGACGGTGCCGTACGGGTCGTCGGCGACCAGGGGCGGCGGGGCTTCGGCGCCGTGGCCCAGGCGCCGGGCGAAGTCGTCCTCGACCAGGAAGGCCCCGGCGGCGTGGGCGATCTCGGTGATCCGCCGGCGGCGGTCCGCGGCGAGGACGGCCCCGGTGGGGTTCTGGAAGAGCGGCTGGCAGAAGAAGACCCGGGCGCCGGTGGCGGCGAAGGCGTCGGCGAGCAGGTCGGGGCGCACGCCGTCGTCGTCCACGGGGACGGGGACGGGACGCAGCCCGGCCGCGCGGGCGACGGCCATGGCGCCGGGGTACGTCGGCGACTCGACCAGCACCGGCGAACCGGGTGGGGCGAGCGCCCGCAGGGCGGTGGTGAGCGCGGCCTGGCCGCCCGCCGTGACCAGGACGTTGGCGGGGCCGAGGGTGCCACCGGGGCCGCCCGCCTCGCGCGCGAACCAGGCCCGCAGGGCCGTCAGCCCCTCCAGCGGCGGCATGTCCCAGGCGCCGGGGCGGCGGGCGGCGCGGGCGAGCGCGGCGCCGAGTGCTTGTCCGGGCTGGAGCGAGGGGTGCAGGTAGCCGCCGTTGAAGGCGATGACCCCGGGCGGCGGGACGGCGAGGCTGGCGGTCACGCCGGAGGCGTCGACGACCCTGGGGGCGGGTTCGCCGTGCTGCTCCTCGACGGTGAGGGCCATCTGCTGCCACGAGGTGTCGACGGCGCGGGGCCCGCCCGCGCCACGGTGGGCACGGTAGGCGCCGGCACCGGGGCGGGTGACCACGAGGCCCTCGGCGGCGAGGGCGGCCAGGGCGCGGGAGACCGTGACGGGGCTGACGCCGAAGCGCTCGACGAGGACACGGCTCGAGGGCAGCTTCTCACCGTGCGAGTAGCGCTGGAGCTCGTTCCGCAGGGTGTCCGCGAGGTTTCCCGAACTGCTACCGTCATTCATGACAGCACAGAATAGCGCTACTGCGGCCCCGTCGATAGCGGTCGGGAGCCGTGCACGGGGCACCGCCCTCGCCGGGTTGGGGGTCGCCGCCTTCTCCCTGACGTTCCCCGCGACGCACTGGGCCCTCACGGGGCTCGGCCCCTGGACGGCCACGACCGTCCGCGGCGTGCTGGCGGCGGCCGTGGCGGGCGTCTGCCTCACGGTCGCGCGGGTGCCGCGGCCCGACCGCGGGCACTGGGTGGGGCTCGGGGTCGTGGCGCTCGGCGTCGTCCTGGGTTTCCCCCTGCTGACCACCCTGGCGCTGCGCACCACCGACACCTCGCACGCCGCCGTCGTCGTGGGCGCGTTGCCGCTGGTCACCGCCGTCCTGGCCGCCGTACGCGTCGGGACCCGCCCGTCGCGGCTGTTCTGGTCGGCCGCGGTCGCGGGCGGGGCGATCGTGGTGGGCTTCGCCCTGTGGCAGGGCGGCGGCGCCCCGACGAGGGGCGACCTCTTCCTCTTCGCGTCGCTGCTGGTCTGCGCGGCCGGTTACGTCGAGGGCGGGCGGCTGGCCTCGGTCATGCCGGGCTGGCAGGTCATCGGGTGGGCGCTGGTCGGTGCGCTGCCCCTGACGGTGCCGGCGGCGGGGGTCGCGCTCGCGCTCGAACCCGTGCACCTGGGCGGGCAGGCGGTGGCGGGGCTGCTCTGGGTCTCGGTGGTGTCCCAGTTCCTCGGGCTGATGGTCTGGTACCGGGGCATGGCCGTCGTCGGTGTGGCGCGCGCCAGCCAGTTGCAGCTCGCCCAGCCGTTGCTGACGCTGGTGTGGGCGGCCGCGCTGCTCGGCGAGGACCTGGGCGCGCTGACCGCGCCCGGGGCGGTGGCGGTCCTGGTGTGCGTGGCCGTCACCCAGAGGGCCCGCAGCTGAGACGGCGGCGGGCCGTGCCGCGCTCCCCCGGTACGCCCGTGCGCTGGAGTGTGCGCCGCCGCGGGCGGGCATCCTCCGCGAAGGAGCCGAAGGAGGGCCGCTCATGCACGGACCGCCGCTGGTGGCCTGGCTGCTCGTGGCGCTCGGCGCCGCCACGGGGGCGTACTGCCTGTTCCGCACGCGTCGGGGCTGCCCCGGCACCGGGCCCGACGTACGCCGGGTGGCGCGCGCGGAGGCGCTGATGGGGATGGGCATGGCCGTGATGGCGGTGCCGGTGTCGGTCCTCGATCCGCCGCGGTGGGCCGCCGCGGCCTTCGGCATGGTCTTCGGGGCCGCCGCGGTGCGCGCGCTGCTGCTGGCGCGGCACGACCCGCACCATCTGCACCACGCGGTCGGCGCGGGGGCGATGGTCTACATGGCGGTGGCCATGGCCGGGGCGGGCGCCGCGGGTGCCGCCGGCGGCGCGGCCCACGCCGGTCACACCCCGGCGGGCACGCCCGCGGCGACCGGGCTGCTGCTGGCCTACTTCGCGGTGTACGTCCTGGCGGCGGGCGTCCGCCTGGTCTCGGTCCCAGCCGCCGTGACCGCGGCCGGCCCGGCGCCCGCGGGTGGCGTCGTCCCGGTGGCGCACGCGCCCGAACTGACGTCGGCGTGCCGCGTGTCCATGGCGATCGGGATGTTCGCGATGCTCCTCACGCTGTGACGGCAGTGAGGCGCGTCACTTTCCCGCCGGAGAACGTACCCGTGCGCAGCGGCACCCTCATAGTCTGGCGGCATGACCGTCCCGCTCGCGCTGCTCCTGCTCGGTGCGGTGGCGGCCGCCATGGCCCCGCGCCTGCTCACCCGCGCCGTCTGGCCCGAGCGGGAACCGGTGCTGGCCCTGTGGGTGTGGCAGTGCGTGGTCGGCGCGGTCCTGCTGTGCCTGTTCCTGGCCATGGCCCTCAGCGCCTCCGCCACCTGGTCCTCGCTGCGCGAGGGGTTGTTCGCCTTCGCCCCCCATGACGTCGTCGAGGCCTACGAGCTGCCCGGCTACGGCCCCTGGGCGGGTTACCTGGCGGTGCTGCTGGCCTGCGGGGGCGCCTGGACGGCGGCCATGCTGGCCCGCGAGATCCGCGGGGCCCGGGCCCGGCAGCGGGCGCGCCGCACCGAACTGCGGGCCCGCTCGCCCCGGCTGCCCGGTGAGGCCGCCGCGCCGGACGAGCGGCTGGTCGTCCTGGAGGCCGAGCGTCCGGACGCCTGGTGGCTGACCGGTCCCCGGCCGCAGCTGGTCATCACCACGGCCGCGTTGCGGCGACTGAAGGGCCGTCAGCTCGATTCCGTCCTCGCCCACGAGCAGGGCCACGCGCGGGCCAGGCACGACGTCCTGCTGCACTGCGCCGGGGCGCTGGCCTCGGGCTTCCCGCAGGTGCCGGTGTTCGCCGGGTTCCGCGACCAGGTGCACCGGCTCGTCGAGCTGGCCGCCGACGACATCGCCTCACGCCGCTTCGGGCGGCTCACCACGGCCCTGGCCCTGGTCGAACTCAACGAGGACCGCGGCGTGTTCGGCCCCTGCCCCACGCCGGACGCGCAGGTCCCGGTCCGCGTCAACCGGCTGCTGGACCCCGCGCCCCGCCTCACCCGCCTCGGCCGCGCCCATGCCTCGGCGTGCGCGCTGCTGATTCCCGTCGTGCCGTTGCTCGTGGCCTTCGGCCCCGGAATCGGGGCGCTCACGTAGCCTCGGCTGCATGCACGCCCCTCCCGCACCTTCCGACGTCCGGGACCCCGACCGTGCCCCGCGCACCGCGTGCCTGAGCCAGTGCGCCGCGGTCTCCGCCGCCTTCCTGCTGCTGCTCGGGCTCGTCGCGGCGCGCTGGGGGCCACTGCTGGCCGCCGACCGCGCCGTCGTCGTGGACCTGCACGCCGTCGCCGTACGGCACTCCGGCTGGACCCGGCTCAACCGCGTCCTCACCGACTGGGTCTGGGACCCGCTGACGATGCGTCTGCTGCTGCTCGCGGCCGTGGCGTGGCTGGTCGTACGGCGCGAGAACCGCCAGGCCCTGTGGCTGGTGGTGGCCGGCACCCTCGGCTGGGTGCTCCAGCAGGCCGCCAAGGCCCTCGTCGGGCGGGAACGCCCGCGGTGGCCCGACCCCGTCGACTCGGCCGCCTTCGCGGCGTTCCCCTCCGGCCACGCGACGACCGCCGCGCTCGTCTGCGGCGCCCTGCTGTGGCTGCTGCTGCTCCGCGTGCCGGCCCGTTCCCCCTGGTGCGTCGCCGCCTGCGCCGTCGCCTTCGTGTCGGTCGCCGGTGTCGGCTTCACCCGTGTCTACCTCGGCGTCCACTGGCCTTCCGACGTCCTGGGGGGCTGGCTGCTCGCGGCGGCCGTGCTCACGGGTACGGCCGCGCTCTGCGAACCGTGGCGCGCGGGCTCCTCGGAGCAGGGCCGTACGTCCTCGTGACCCCGCCGGTCAGGGCCGGGGGTCGTGCAGGTTCAGGGGAGATCGGGGCCGCCCGCCGGCTGCCCTCCCGAGCTGTCGGTACCGGCTGGTATCCATGGTCGGCATGGACACCGAACACGCCTCCCCCGAGGACCTCGCCGTGCTCCGCGCGGCCTTCGACGTGGACGACGGCGGTCAGTCGGCGCTCGGATGGGAGGCCGTCCACGCCTTCGAGGCGCGGCACGGGGTGGTCCTGCCCGAGCCCTACCGGACGTTCGTCGCCGAGATCACCGACGGCTCCTTCCAGGGGCCTCCCGACTTCGGGCTCGTGGGGTTGGAGGAATTGCCGGACGACTGGGGCGACGAGCGCCCCGAGCGCGACCTCGGCCGGCCCTTCCCCCTGACGTCGGCGTGGCTCTGGGAGGACGACGACCGGCCCGAGGAGGAACTCGCGCCGCTCCGCTCCCAGGTGTTCGACCACGGCTCGGTCGTGCTGGGCACGGACGGCTGCGGCATGTACTGGCACCTGGTCGTCACCGGACCGCAGCGTGGCCGCGTGTGGAGCGTCACCGGCGAGGGCGCCTGCCCGTTCGACGCGGGGTTCGCGGGGTGGGTCGGGCACTGGGCTGCCGGCAGGCCCTGGTTCGACGCCTCCTGACCGGGGTCCGGCCGGCGCCGGGTTCGGGTGTTGACCGGGAAGCCGGGGCGGGGAGGATGGCGGGCATGACCATCAAGGGATGCATGTTCGACTTCTCCGGGACGCTGCTGCGGGCCGAGTCCGCCCGCAGCTGGCTGGGCGCCGTTCTGGAGCGGATGGGGATCACCCCCGGCGAGGAGGAGTTGGCGGCGTACGCGGAACGGCTGGAGCGGGCCGGCGGGCTTCCCGGTGGGGCGGCACCCGAGCGGGTGCCGGCCCGGCTGGAGCGGCTGTACCGGGAACGCGACCTGTCGGCGGAGCACCACCGTGCGGCGTTCACCGCGCTGGCGCGGGAGGTGGAGCTGCCGTGGGGGGACGTCCACACGGCGCTGTACGACCGGCACATGGAGCCCGCCGCCTGGTCGCCGTACCCGGACACGGTGGAGGTGCTCGAGGAACTGCGGCGCCGGGGCGTGCCGGTGGCGGTGGTGAGCAACATCGGGTGGGACCTGCGGCCGGTGTTCCGGGCGCACGGTCTGGAGGGGCTGGTGGACGTCTTCGTGCTGAGCTTCGAACACGGCGTCCAGAAGCCGGATCC
The DNA here is from genome assembly GCF_040630935.1 of Streptomyces sp. NPDC005722. Taxonomy (NCBI): domain Bacteria; kingdom Bacillati; phylum Actinomycetota; class Actinomycetes; order Kitasatosporales; family Streptomycetaceae; genus Streptomyces; species Streptomyces sp. NPDC005722. The sequence continues at coordinate 10,044 of NZ_JBEXYN010000044.1, read as the reverse complement.
GCGGCTGTTCCGCGTCGCGTGCGAGGGACTGGGGCTGCCGCCGGAGCGGGTCGTGATGGTCGGGGACGACCGGCGGGCGGACGGCGGGGCGGCTGCGCTGGGCTGCACGCTGCACCTGGTGGACCACCTGCCGGTGGAACAGCGGCCGTCGGGGCTGCTGCCGGTGCTGGACCTGACCGCGTGACGTTCCTGACCGCGTGACCGGGATCTGAGGGCGCCCGGGCGAGCTGCTCGGAGGTGCGGTACCCGGCGGTCCCCCGCGCCGCCGGGTACGTGCACCTCACCCCCGTGGACCCGCGTGAGCATGCCGCTCACCGCGGGCCGGCCCTGAGTATATTGGCTCCGAGCCAGTCAACGCAGGAGTAAAGCATGTCCCCTCGGCGACCGTCGGTCAATGAAGCGATGCGCCGGCGTTCTCGGGAGCGTCTGCTGCAGGCGACCGTCGAACTGGTGGAGGAGAACGGCTTCGAGGCCACGACCCTCGGGGACATCGCCGACCGCGCGGGGTCGGCACGCGGTCTGGTGTCGTACTACTTCCCCGGCAAGCGGTTGCTGCTGCAGTCGGCCGCGCACCGTCTGATGCACACCGAAGTGGCCGCCGCCCTCGGGCGGGAACCGGCTCCCTCCGACGGCCGCGAGGTGCTGGCCCGGGCGATCGACGCCGTCCTGGCGCTGCCCGTGCACCACCCGGTCGTCATGCGGGCGCACATGGCCGGCATCCTCCAGACGGCCGGGTTCAGCGAGTGCGAGGAGCGGCAGCGCCTGGCCGAACTGCTGCTCGGCGCCGTCAGGGCATGGGGTTCGCAGGACCCCGAGCAGGACTACCGGATGCTGCGGGCGCAGCTCATGGGCGGGGTGTTCGCGCAGTTGATCCCGGGCGCGGCGATGCCGCTGGCGCGGCTGCGGGCCGAGATGTTCCAGCGGTACGGACTGTCCTGGGAACTCGGCGTTCCGCCGGGCGACCTGCCGCCCGGCGGAACGCCGCTGCCCGGGACCGCTCAGCGGTAGTCGGGCTGGGTCTGGACGTTGAGCTCGGCGATCCGGACGCCGCGGGCGCTGTCGGTGCGCCGGTCGGAGATCCGGAGCACGTCGAAGCCCTTGGCGATGTCGTTCGAGTAGATGTAGCCGTTGTAGTAGTAGGCGCTCCAGGAGCCGCCCAGGGTCAGGGTGTCGGTCGAGATGGGCCCGCGCTCGAAGTAGCCGATCTCCTTGGGACGGGAGGAGTCGGTGAAGTCCCACACGGAGACGCCGCCCTGGTACCAGGCCTGGACCATGATGTCGCGGCCCTTGGCGGGGATGAGCGATCCGTTGTGGGCGACGCAGTTCTCGGTGTCGGCCTGGTGGCGCGGGATCTTGTAGTAGTTGCGGAAGACGAGTTCGGACTTGCCGTGCTTGCGGACGATGTCGTAGATGCCGTCGGCGCCTCGATTCGGTCCGATCGCGGCGTTGCACTCGGCGCCGCCGCCACCGCCGAGCTCGTCGGTGAAGACGACCTTGGTGCCGCGCTCGTTGAAGGTGGCCGAGTGCCAGAACGAGAAGTTGACGTCGTCCTGGACCCGGTCGAGGACCTTCGGCCGCTCGGGGTTGGAGATGTCCATCAGGATGCCGTCGCCCATGCAGGCACCGGCGGCGAGCTTCATCTTCGGGAACGCGGTGATGTCGTGGCAGCCGGTGGTCTCACTGACCCGGGCCTGGGTGTCGGTGGGCGGGACACCCGGGTTGCCACCGTCGGGGAAGAGGACGGGGAAGGCCGTGACGGCCGCCTTCTCCGGGTGGTTGCGCGGGATCTTCACGACGGAGATGCCGTCGTGCGGGGGCTGGCAGTCCGGGAAGCTCGCGCTGGGCGAGTAGGAGGACACGTAGACGAACAGGTCGCGCTTTTCCGGTACAAGGGTGTGGGTGTGGGAGCCGCAGGCGGTCTCCACGGCGGCGACGTAGCGCGGGTTGGCCTTGTCGCTGATGTCGAAGACCTTGACGCCCTCCCAGGAGGACTTCTCGGTGGCGGACTGGCTCGTGCTCGCGCAGGTGTTGTCGGAGCGCGAGGAGTCGGTGGACAGGACCAGCAGGTTCCCGGAGACCGATATGTCGTTCTGGGATCCGGGGCACAGCACCTGGCTGACCATCTTGGGGCTGGTGGGACGGCTGATGTCCCAGATGACGAAGCCGTCGTAGTTGCCGGCGAAGGCGTATCTCCCCTGGAACGCCAGGTCGGTGTTGAATCCCCCGAGCGACTGCTTGGGTATGTTCACCAGGTGCTCGACGTTGGCGCTCGTCACGACCTCGTCGACACCCGGGATGCTCCCGTCGGCCGTGGCGGGGGCCGGGGCCGCCAGTCCGAGCAGCGCGACGGCTGCGGCCGCCAGGGCCACCAGTCGTCCGGGGCGAGCGAGGGCTGTACGTAAGCGCTTCACCGCGTTCCTCCCTTGAGTCCGTTCGCGATTGAACTTCATGCGGACCCCGGCAGTATGGCCCTTCTCATGCGCGCGTCAAAAGATGACAATGCACTGGTGTTTTCTTCGTATCGCGTTGCGACGCTGCCCGCGCTGGCCCTCGCCGCCGCTTTAACCCTCGCCCTGACCAGCTGCGACGGCGGTTCCGGAGGCGATTCCGCGTCCGCCGCGCCCTCGGTCATCGCACCGGGAGCACCGGGTGAGAAGGCCACCACCCTGTCCCGGGACGAGGCGGCCGAGGCCCTGCCCGACGACTCACCGAACGCGGCGGACCTCACCTACGTGACGAACATGGTCGCCCACCACCAGCAGGCGCTTGTCATGACGGCCCTCGCCGGCACCCACGCCTCGGACAAGCGGGTCCGCGCACTCGCCGGACGCATCGACGCCGCACAGGGCCCGGAGATCGACGTCATGGAGGCATGGCTCAAGACCAACGGCGGCTCCCATGGCGCCGCCCACGACCACGACCACTCCTCGATGCCCGGGATGGCCACCGCGGCGCAACTGGCGGCGCTGCGCGCGGCGCGCGGCACGGAGTTCGACCGGCAGTTCCTGAACCTGATGATCACCCACCACCGCGGAGCGGTGACCATGGCCACCGACGAGCTCACCCACGGCCGCAACGTCCAGGTCGGCGAGTGGGCGAACGACGTGATCGCCCAGCAGAGCGCCGAGATCGCCCGGATGCAGGCCATGGGCTGACATCCCCGGCCGCGACACGCGCCGGTGCCCTCCCCCCGGTGGTCCCTCGGTGCGATGCTGGACGTGGCCGCCCGTCCCGCCCGTTCCGGGCGGCGCACGGGCCGCCGAGGTGAACCCAACCCTCGCCGAAGGGGAGGCGCCCGTGCTGCGTGTGGCAGTGGTCGGATCAGGTCCCAGCGGGGTGTACACGGCCGAGGCGCTGACCCGCCAGGAGTCGGTGCCGGACGTCGCCGTCGACGTGCTCGACCGGCTGCCCTGCCCGTACGGGCTGGTCCGGTACGGGGTGGCCCCCGACCACGAGAAGATCAAGTCCCTGCAGGGCACGCTGCGGCGCGTCCTGGAGGACCCCCGGATCCGCTTCCTGGGCAATGTGACGGTCGGCGCTCCCGGGCTGTCCCCGCGGGCGCTGCTGGGGCTGTACCAGGCGGTCGTGTACTGCGTCGGCGCCGCGACCGACCGCCGCCTGGGGGTGCCCGGCGAGGACCTGCCCGGCAGCTGCGCGGCCACGCACTTCGTCTCCTGGTACAGCGCCCACCCCGACGAGGCTCCCGGCACCTTCCCCCTGCACGCCCGCTCCGCCGTCGTGATCGGGGTCGGCAACGTGGCCGTCGACGTGGCACGCGTCCTGGCCCGGGGCGCCGGGGAGCTGCGTCGCACCGATGTGCCCGAGGAGGTGCTGCGGGCCCTGGCGGACAGCCGGGTCACGGACGTCCACATGGTGGGGCGCCGCGGGCCCTCGCAGGCGAAGTTCACCACCAAGGAGCTGCGCGAGCTCGGCGACCTGCCCGACGCGGACGTCGTCGTCCGGCCCGCGGAACTGGCGCTCGACCCCGCGTACACCGACCCGCAGGGGCTCGTCCCGGTCGCCCGGCGCAACGTGGAGGTGCTGCGCGGCTGGGCCGCCCGGCCGCCGGCGGGCCGGCGGCGCCGCATCCATCTGCGCTTCTTCCTGCGGCCGGTGGCCGTGCTCGGTGAGGACGCGGTGACCGGGGTGCGGTTCGAGCGGACCGCGCCGGACGGGCAGGGCGGGGTGCGCGGCACCGGCGTCCTGGAGGACATCGAGGCCGGGCTCGTGCTGCGGTCGGTCGGTTACCGCGGCGTCCCCCTGGAGGGACTGCCGTTCGACGACCGGCTCGGCATCGTCCCCAACGAGGAGGGGCGTGTGCTGCGCGACGGCGCGCCCTCACCCGGCGAGTACGTCGCCGGGTGGATCAAGCGCGGGCCGACCGGGGTGATCGGCACCAACCGCCCCTGCGCCAAGCAGACGGCGGCTGCCCTGGTCGCCGACGCCCCCTTGCTGCTGGCCCGGCACACCGCGGCCGCCGATCCGCTGGAGGGGCTGCGCGCGCTCGGCCAGGACCCGGTGGAGTGGACCGGGTGGGAGGCCATCGAGGCCGCCGAAGCCGCGCTGGGCCGGTCGCTGGACCGCACGACGGTGAAGATCCACGACTGGGAAGGGCTGTTGGCGGCCGCCCGCCCCACGGGGTGAGGCCGTGGGACAGTCCCCCGGCAGCACCAGGTCCCGGGCAGCCGCTTCGTCCTGCCACCGCACACCCGCGCCGCGTTCGAGGAGCCGCCCGTGGCGACGCCGCCGCACCGTTCCGCCGTCCATCCCGTCGACGAGGTCCTGCCCGCCGTCCAGCTGGGGGCGTTCGGGCTGCAGCACGTGCTGGCGATGTACGCCGGGGCGGTGGCCGTGCCGCTCATCGTCGGCGACGCACTGGGGCTGTCGCCCGCCGACCTCGCCTACCTGATCACGGCGGACCTGCTGGTGTGCGGCATCGCCACACTGCTGCAGTGCGTGGGATGGTGGCGGTTCGGCGTCCGGTTGCCCATCATGCAGGGCTGCACCTTTGCAGCGGTCTCACCCATGGTGCTGATCGGCCAGCGCGGCGGACTCCCCGCGATCTACGGCGCCGTCATCGCCTCGGGAGTGGTGATGGTCGTACTGGCACCGGTCTTCGGGCGGCTGCTGCGGTTCTTCCCCCCGCTGGTGACGGGCACCGTGATCCTGGTCATCGGGCTCAGCCTGCTGCCGGTCGCCGGCAACTGGGCCGCGGGAGGGGCGGGGTCGGCCGGCTTCGGGGCGCCGCGGAACATCGGCCTCGCGGCGGCGGTGCTGGTGGTCGTCCTGCTGGTGCAGCGCTTCGCGCCCCCCGTCGTCGCGCGCGTCGCGGTCCTGGCGGGCATCGTGGTGGGCACCCTCGCGTCCGTACCGCTGGGCTTCACCGACTTCGGCGCGGTCGGCGACGCCGGCTGGCTCGGGATCAGCACGCCGTTCCACTTCGGCACGCCCGACTTCCAGGGCGCGGCGATCGTCTCCATGCTCGTGGTGGCCCTGGTGACGATGACCGAGACGACCGGGGACATCATCGCCGTGGGCGAGCTGACGGGACGCCATGTGGAGCCGCGGCGGCTCGCCGACGGGCTGCGCGCCGACGGCGTCTCGACCGTGCTCGGCGGGGTGTTCAACACCTTCCCGTACACCGCCTACGCGCAGAACGTGGGCCTCGTGGGGATGACCGGGGTGCGCAGCCGCTGGGTGGTGGCGACCGCGGGCGGCATCCTCGTGTTCCTGGGGCTGCTGCCCAAGCTGGGCGCGGTGGTCGCGGCGATCCCGGCACCCGTGCTGGGCGGGGCGGGCCTGGTGATGTTCGGGACGGTGGCGGCGAGCGGGGTACGGACCCTGTCGACCGTCGACTTCCACGGCAACGGCAACCTGACCGTGGTGGCCGTGTCGGTCGCCGTGGGACTGCTGCCGGTGGGCGTGCCGCATGTGTACGACGCCTTCCCCGACTGGTTCCAGACGGTGATGGACAGCGGCATCAGCGCGGGGTGCATCACCGCGATCGCGCTGAACCTGCTCTTCAACCACCTGCCCGGCGGTTCCGGTTCGGGCGCCGAGGAAGCGGGGCTCCACCGGGGCTGACGGCACGACGGTCCGGCCCCACCGCCGAGCTGTCCGCGCGGGGGCCCCTCGTCCCGCGGTCCGGGGCGGGACCCGTCGCCGGGGCGAACGCGCGCCGCGACCCCCCGTTGTCGGTGGGGCGGTGCAGAATCTGTGATGCAGGACACATTCCCGTAGCTCGGAGATGGTGCGTCATGGACGACGTCGTACTCGCGATCGGCACGCGCAAGGGCCTGTTCCTCGGACGGCGGACAGCCGCCGGGGGGTGGGAGCTGACCGGCCCGCACTTCCCGATGCAGGCGGTGTACTCGGTGGGCATCGACACCCGCCGGACGGTGCCCCGGCTGCTGGTCGGCGCGGACAGCTCGCACTGGGGGCCGTCGGTGTTCCGCTCCGACGACCTCGGGCGCAGCTGGGAGGAGCCGGCCCGGCCCGCGGTGCGCTTCCCCAAGGACACGGACACCTCGCTGGAGCGCGTCTGGCAGATCCAGCCCGCCGGGACCGACGCCCCGGACCTGGTGTGGGCGGGCACGGAACCGGGCGCGCTCTTCCGTTCCGACGACGGCGGCGTGACCTTCGAGTTCGTGCGGAGCCTGTGGGAGCACCCCCAGCGGGAGCTGTGGGGCGCCGGGTTCGGCGGGCAGGCGGTGCACACGGTCGTCACCGATCCGCGTGACGCCGACGCCGTGATCGCGGCCGTCTCCTCCGGCGGGGTCTACCGCTCCGGCGACGGCGGCGCGAGCTGGGAGGCGTCCAACACCGGGCTCAAGGCGGAGTTCCTGCCGGACCCGTACCCGGAGTTCGGCCAGTGCGTGCACAAGATCGCCCGGGACGCGGTGGACCCGGACCGGCTCTACCTGCAGAACCACGGCGGGGTCTACCGCAGTGACGACGCCGGCGCGTCGTGGACGGAGATCGGCAAGGGCCTGCCCGCGGACTTCGGCTTCGCCGTCGCCGTCCACCCCCGCCGCGGCGGCGTCGCCTACGTCTCGCCGGTCAACGACGGCAGCGACCGCTACCAGCCCGACTACCGCTGCCGCGTCTACCGCACCGAGGACGCCGGCGCCTCGTGGACGGCCCTGTCCGCCGGCCTGCCCACGGACGAGCACTACGGCGTGGTCCTGCGCGACGGACTGCGTACCGACGACGCCGACCCGGCCGGCGTGTACTTCGGCAACCGCAACGGCGAGGTCTACGCCAGCGCCGACGAGGGCGACACCTGGCGGCTCGTGGCCTCGCACCTGCCGGATGTGCTGTGCGTCCGGGCGGCTGTGGTCTGACTGTCGGTGTGAGCCACTAGAGTGACTCACCGTGGCTGCAAGACCGTTGAACGAAATCGTCGAAGAAGGCTGGGCCAAGGCGCTGGAGCCGGTCGCGGGGAGGATCGCCGCGATGGGCGACTTCCTCCGCGCCGAGATCGCCGCGGGCCGCACCTACGTGCCGTCGGGGGCGAACGTGCTGCGCGCGTTCCAGCAGCCCTTCGACGACGTCCGGGTGCTGATCGTGGGCCAGGACCCGTATCCCACCCCGGGGCACGCCGTCGGGCTGTCGTTCTCGGTGGCTCCGGAGGTGCGACCACTCCCCGGCAGCCTGCAGAACATCTACCGGGAGCTGAACACCGACCTCGGCCTCCCCCAGCCCTCCAACGGGGACCTGACCCCCTGGACCCGGCAGGGCGTCCTGCTGCTCAACAGGGCGCTCACCACCGCGCCGCGCAAGCCCGGGGGGCACCGCGGCAAGGGCTGGGAGGAGGTCACCGAACAGGCCATGCGGGCGCTCGTCGCGCGAGGCAAGCCGCTGGTCTCGATCCTGTGGGGCTCCGACGCGCGCAAGCTGCGCCCACTGCTGGGGAACCTGCCGGCCGTCGAGTCCGCCCACCCCTCCCCCATGTCGGCCGACCGCGGCTTCTTCGGCTCGCGTCCGTTCAGCCGGGCCAACGACCTCCTGGCACGACAGGGCGCGGAACCGGTGGACTGGCGGCTGCCCTGACGGAGGCAGCCGTTACCCTGCCCGGGTGACGACGCATTCGAACACCCCGGCGGGCTGGTACCCGGACCCGCACGGCACGCAGAACCTGCTGCGCTACTGGGACGGCTCCCAGTGGACGGAGCACACCCACGCGGGCGGGGCGCAGGTCCCGCCGCAGCCCAAGGACAACCCCTGGGAGCTGGGCGTCGACGGGGGTCCCGACCCCGCGCGCATCCAGCGCCAGGTGCATCAGCAGGCGGGTGTCGCCCCCACCGGCCCGGGTGGGGGGACGCTCTTCAGCGAGCCCGTCCTGGTGGTCAACCAGAAGGCCAAGCTCATCGAGCTGAACAACGAGTACAGCGTCTTCGACCAGCACGGGCGCCAGCTCGGCTCGGTGCTCCAGGTCGGTCAGAGCACCGCGCGCAAGGTGCTGCGCTTCGTCTCGAGCGTCGACCAGTTCCTGTCGGTGCGCCTGGAGGTCCGTGACCCGCACGGGCAGCCCCAGTTGCTGCTGACCCGGCCGGCGAAGTTCATCAAGTCCAAGGTGATCGTGCAGCGCGCCGACGGCACGACCCTCGGCGAGATCGTGCAGCAGAACGCCATCGGGAAGATCAACTTCTCCTTCGAGGTGAACGGCCAGAAGATCGGCGCGATCAAGGCCGAGAACTGGCGGGCCTGGAACTTCGCGATCGTCGACCACACCGACACCGAGGTCGCCCGGATCACCAAGACCTGGGAGGGCCTGGCGAAGACGATGTTCACCACGGCCGACAACTACGTGCTGCAGATCCACCGGCAACTGGCGGACCCCCTGCTGAGCATGGTCGTCGCCTCCGCGCTCACCGTGGACACCGCCCTCAAGCAGGACTCGCGCGGACTCGGCTGATCGTGGGACGCATACGGTGCCGGGACGAGCGGACCCGGCACCGTATCGGGACAGAACCGGACAGGTAACCCCTGCGACGGACCCGCCCGAACAACAGAGCGCGCAAAGGCACTAGCATGCCTCGCCATGAGCACTGCCGAAGGCCCCGCACCCGGCCTGCCCGTTCGAATGCCCCGCCCCCGCCAGCCCGGGCGGCACCGGCGGCCGGAGCCGCTGACCACGCCCGAGGGTGCACCCGCGCTGGTCCTCGCCGTGCCCGGCACTCCCTCCCCCGCGATACGCAGTCTCGCGGAGGAGATCGTCAGCATCGCCCGCATCGAGCTCTCCGGGCTCGACCCGCGCATCGGCTACGTCGACGGCGACGGCGAGGAGTACCCGACCCTGGAGTCGGTGCTGGCCCAGGCCGCGACCGAGCGTGGCGACCAGACGCCCGCGGCAGTCGTGGTGCCGCTGCTGGCCGGTCCCGAGGCCTCGGTGATGCGCCGGCTGCGCCAGGCGGTGGCGGACAGCCGTTCCGCGGCGGAGGTCACCGACGTGCTCGGCCCCCACCCGCTGCTGGCCGAGGCGCTGCACGTGCGCCTCTCCGAGGCCGGCCTGGCCCGCGCCGACCGCGCCCGCCTGTTCACGGTGGCCACGGCCGCCGACGGCATCATCCTGGCCACCGTCGGTGGCGAGGAGGCCGTCCAGGCCGCCGGGGTGACCGGTCTGCTGCTGGCCGCGCGCCTCGCGGTGCCGGTGCTGGCCGCCGCGCTGGACATCGAGGACTCGGTCGCCGGGGCCGCCGAGCAGCTGCGTTCCTCCGGCTCGACCACGCTGGCGCTCGCGCCGTACGTGATCGGTCCCGAGGTCGCCCCCGAGGTGCTGCACGACGCCGCCAAGGAGGCCGACTGCTCCGCGGCCGACGCGCTGGGTCCCTACCCGGCCATCGGCAAGCTGGTCGTCGCCACCTACACCGCGGCCCTGGGCATCCCCCAGCCGTCGCAGGGCGCTTCGCTGGGCTGAACCGGCGGGACCTCGACGACGGCGTGGTGGCCCGCCCCCGGGGATCCCGGCGGGGGGGCCCCCGAACGGCGGCGTTGCCGGGGCGCCGCCCTCAGCCCTAGAAACAACCAGACGGCACCCGCCAC
>NZ_JBEXYN010000043.1:0-69422 GCF_040630935.1 Streptomyces sp. NPDC005722 | reverse complement strand
GCCGCTGCGCGACAGGCCTGGGACGGCGGCGTACGCGTCCGCGACGTCGCCCGGCCAGTGATCGACGCCGGCTTCGCCGTACCCCCGATCCGCCCCGAACCGGCCCCCGGGGCTAGAAGGAGTCCACGTCGACCACGGCCGCCGCGAAGGCCTCCGGGGCCTCCTGGGGCACGTTGTGGCCCGTGCCCTTCAGTGTCCGGTGGGCGTACGGTCCCGAGAACTTGGCGCGGTAGGCGGCTCCGTCCCCGGCGGGGGTGAACGGGTCGGCCTCGCCGTCGAGGGTGATGGTGGGCACGCCGATCATCGGGCCCGCCGCGAGCCGGGCCTCCAGGCGGTCGTAGCGCGGATCGCCCTTCGCGAGGCCGAGGCGCCAGCGGTAGTTGTGGAGCACGATGGCGACGTAGTCCGGGTTCTCGAAGGACGCGGCGGTGCGGCGGAACGTGGCGTCGTCGAACTCCCACGTGGGGGAGTTGAACTCCCAGACCAGGCGGGCGAGGTCGTGCCGGTTCTCCTGCAGGCCGAGCCGGCCGCGCTCCGTGGCGAAGTAGTACTGGTACCACCACGCCCACTCCGCCTTCGGCGGCAGCGGCTGCTCGTTGGCCTCGCGGTTGGTGATGAGGTAACCCGTCACGGAGACCAGGGCCTTGCAGCGCTCGGGCCAGACCGCGGCGATGATGTCGGCGGTCCGCGAGCCCCAGTCGTACCCGGCGAGGACGGCCTTGTCGATCCGCAGGGCGTCCATGAGGGCGATGACGTCGAGCGCGACCACCGACTGCTGGGCGTTGCGGAACGCCCGGGGCGACCGGAAGCGCGTCGTGCCGTGGCCGCGCAGGTGGGGGACGATGACGCGGTACCCCTCGGCCGCCAGCAGGGGCGCGACGTCGACGTAGCTGTGGATGTCGTACGGCCAGCCGTGCAGGAGCACCACCGCGGGGCCGTCGGCGGGGCCGGACTCGGCGTAACCGATGTTCAGGACTCCCGCGTCGACCTGCTTGAGGGTGCCGAGGGAGGCGTGCGTCCCGCGAAGGGGGGCCGGTCCGCCGGTGCTCGGCGCAGGCCCGTGCGTCGCCGCCGCCGAGGCCGGCTGTGACGCGAGGCCCGTGAGTCCCGCGAGTGACGCCGCGGCCGCGCCCGCACCGAAAACCTTGCCGAAGCTCCGCCTGTCGATCATTCCCAACCTTCTTTCACTTTCCCGGGGTTCTCCCGTCGGCAACCCTTGCACGCGGCTGCGTCACCGGTCAAGGTGGTGACGCACGACAGGTGTGGTGTCCGGTTCGGGGGAGGGGCGGCAGGCCGGTGCGTGGAGGGGGGTGGCAGGATGGCGTCCGGTCGTCGCCCCGCGCGTGCCGCCCGTCCGGCCGCCGCGCCCGGCCGGCCTCCCCCGGGCACCGTGCGGCAGCGTCGCCGGCGGACGCCCACCACGCGGCTGCCGCGTCCGCATCGCGGTGGCACGCGTCCTCGTCGCTATCGCTGGAGTTCCGTCATGTCCCACCGCACCGGCCTGATCCTCGACTTCGGCGGTGTCCTCACCACGCCCCTGCTGCCCGCCGTGCTCGCCTTCGAGCGGCGCGAGGGACTGGCGGAGGGCGCCTGCATCACCGCGCTCTACCTCGACGAGGAAGGCGTCCGCCGCACCCACGACCTCGAGCGCGGCGCGATCACCCAGGAGGAGTGGAACGCCGCGGCCGCCCGCAGCCTCGGTGTGGCCCCCGGCAACCTGATGGGCCGGATCTTCGCCGACCTCAGGCCGGAGACGGCCCTGATCGACGCGGCGGCCGCCGCCCGGCGCGCCGGGGTGCGCGTGGGGATCCTCTCCAACTCCGTCGGCTTCGCGCCGTGGGACCTCTACGAGGGCTACGACCTGGAGGGTTCGTACGACGCGGTGGTCATCTCCGAGCACCACGGGATGCGCAAGCCCGAGCCCGCCATCTTCGAACTGGCGCTGGGCAGGCTCGGACTGCCCGCCGAGGCCTGCGTGTTCGTGGACGACACCGAGCAGTACCTCGCGCCCGCGGCCGAGTTGGGACTCGCGGGCGTCCACGCCAAGGACCCCGCGGAGACGATCGCGCAGCTGGAGGTCCTGCTCGGCGTTCCCCTGGGCTGACGGGGACCGTGAGGCGGGCCGCCGCGCGGGCGGCCCGCCCGTGGGGGTACGGGATCAGATTCCGGACGCCAGCCGGCGCAGGATCCGCTCGGCCGGCTCCTCGGTGGCCTGACGGTAACCCGTGCCGGCCCACAGGTGGATCCGCTCCTGGTCGCCCGCGGCGGTGGCCGCCTTGCGCATCGGGCCGGTCAGGTGGTGCAGGGCCGGGTAGCCGGCCGGCGCCACGTCGGTGTGGCGGTCGGTGAACTCGTTGCGCAGCGCCCTCGCGGGGCGTCCGGTGAACGCCCTGGTGACCACCGTCCCGGTGCGTGCCGGGTCGGCCAGTGCCGCCCGGTGCGGCGCGGAGGTGCCGGCCTCGTCGGCGCGCATGAGGACGGTGCCGACCATGGCCGCGTCGGCCCCGGCGCGCAGCGCCCCGGCCACGGCGGCCGGCGTGGCCAGGCCGCCGGCGGCGACGAGCGGCAGGGGTACCGCCGCGCGCACCTCGCCGAGCAGTTGCTCCAGCGGCACGGCCGCCGGGATGCGCTGTGGGGTGAGCGTGCCGGAGTGTCCGCCCGCCGCGGAGGCCTGCACGGCGAGCACGTCCGCGCCCGCCTCCGCGGCGGCCCGGGCCTCCGCGGCCGAGGTGACCGTCTGGACGACCAGGCTCCCGGCGGAGCGCAGCGCGGCGACGACCGGGGACTCCGGGATGCCGAAGGTGAAGCTCACCACCGGTACCGGGTCGGAGAGCAGCAGCGCGACCTTGTCCGCCCACTGGTCGTCGTCCTCGACGGGTTCCGCGGCCAGTGCGTCGATGCCGTGCCTCCCGGCGTCGGGCGCGATGGCCCGGGCGTAGCGCCGGAAGGCGTCGGGGTCGACCGGGACGGGGTTGGGCGCGAAGAGGTTGACGCCGAAGGCCACCCCTTCGGACCGGACCGCGGCGATCTGCTCCGCCAGCGCCGCGGCGGTGCGGTACCCGCCGGGCACGAAGCCCAGGCCGCCGGCCCGGGCGGCCGCGCCGACCAGCGCGGGCGTGGTGGGGCCGCCGGCCATCGGCGCGGCGAGGACGGGGGTGTCCACCCCGAGAGCGACCAGTGGCGAGACCATGGTGTGAGTGTTCCTCCCGCGGGCGGCGACGTATGTGGGTATCACTGTACGACCGCACGACCATATTTAATAGACCGGTCGACTATCATGGCACCTCCCGGCCCGGTCGCCCTCCCGCGCGCGGACGGCCGCCGCCCCTTCCACCGTTGAACCCAGAGGAGAACCGACATGAGCGCTGACCCGACGGACACGACGAACGACCCGATGCACGAGGTGGTGTCCCGCTGGAAGGCCGCCTTCGACGGCCACCGGCCGGACGAGATGGCCGAGTTGTTCACCTCCGACGCCCTGTTCCAGGGCTTCGGCCCCGAGACCACGGCCGGCCGGGAAGCGGTGCGCGCCTACTACCGGGCGGTGACGGAGGACCGCTGGGCGGACGTGGGGAAGATCCAGGGCTACCGCATCGGCGACCAGGTGGCCGGGGGCTTCGCCGACGTCGTCTTCCGGGGCGCGGAGGGCTGGACGGCCCCCGTGCACCTCTCGCTGGTCCTGCGGCGCGAGGGCGGCGACTGGCTGATCCGCGCGTACCACGTCTCGCGCATCGTCACGGACCACTGAGTCCGCGGGTCCACCCGCCCACCGGGCGGGGCCCGTTGCGAGGTTGCGCCTCCCAGCAGGGAGGGAACCGGTCGTGGCGCCGCCCCGGCCCGCGGGCGCAGGGTGGGGGTACGGAGGACCGGAGCTGTGCCACCGGCCCCGGCAGCCCACCCGCCCGCCCGAAGAAGCCACCGGCTGTTTTCCAGATTCCAGGAGAGGCAACACCGTGAAGGAGTTCCTGGTCGAGCTCACCACCACCGTTCCCGAGGGCACCGACCCGGCCGAGGTCGACCGGCGCCGTGCGGCCGAGGCCGTCAGGGCCAGGGAACTGGCCGCCGCCGGGCACCTGGTCCGGCTGTGGCGCCCGGTGGGCGAGCTGCGCAGCATCGGGCTGTGGCGTGCCGACGACGAGGACGGGCTGTACGGGACGGTGCTCGGCACCCTGCCGCTGTGGCCGTGGATGTCCGCGGTCGTCACCGCCCTGCAGTCGCACCCCAACGACCCGGGGAGGCCGGACGGCGACGCCTGACAGCGCACGCCCCGCCGCCCCGGCACCCCACACGGCTCCCCGTCGCCCCGACACGGTCGCGACGGGGGGCCGTGGTCCGTTCCGGCCCCGATATCCACCCGTCGAGGAAGATGACATGAGCGAAACGATCCAGCGTCCGGCCGCCGCACCCGGCGGCCCGTCCGGCTCGCCCTGGGGCCACGTGGTCCGGGCCGCGGCGGCGCTGGCGGCGGCCATGGGGGTCGGCCGCTTCGTCTACACCCCGATCCTGCCCCTGATGCACGCCCAGGCGCGCCTGACGGCCGGCGCCGGCGCGCACCTGGCCACCGCCAACTACGTCGGTTACCTCGTCGGCGCGCTCGCCGGGACCTTCCTGCCCCGGCTGACGCGTTCCGCCGCCGTGCTGCGCGGTTCGCTGCTGGTGCTGGTCGTGAGCCTCGCGGCCATGCCGCTCACGCACACGACGGCGGTGTGGCTGGTGCTCCGCCTGGTCGCGGGCGCGGTGAGCGCGACGGTGTTCGTGATCGCGGTCAGTGCCCTCCTCGGGCGGCTCCGTGAGCACCCCGCCCACCTGCCCGGCTGGGGCTTCGGCGGGGTCGGCGCCGGGATCGCGCTGTCCGGACTGCTCGTCCTCCTGCTACGCGACTTCGCCGACTGGCGGGCCGCGTGGTGGGCCTCCGCCGCCCTCGCCGCGTTGCTCTCGGTCCCGGCGTGGACGATGCGTACGGACTCCGCGCCGGCGGCCGTGCCCGCGCCGGCCCCCGGTGCCCGGGGGAGTGCCGGGGCGCCGCGCACGCACCGCTGGTTCGGCGCCCTGTTCGTCTCCTACACCCTGGAGGGCGTCGGCTACATCATCGCCGGCACCTTCCTGGTCGCCGCGATCGACCAGGGCTCGCCCGGCCGGCTCGGCACCGGGGCCTGGGTGCTGGCCGGAGTGGCGGCCGTCCCCTCCGCCGCGCTGTGGGCGTGGCTGGGACGGCGCTGGACCCGCCCGGACGTGCTGCTCGCGGCGCTGGTCGTGCAGGCCGCGGGGATCGCGCTGCCCGCCGTGGTCGGCGGGCCGGCCGCGGCGCTGGTCTCGGCGTTCCTTTTCGGCGCCACCTTCATCGGCGTGAGCACGGTGGCCCTGGCCGCCGGGACCCATCTGCGGTTCCCGCGCGCGGTCGCGCTGCTGACCGCCGGGTACTCGGTGGGCCAGATCCTCGGCCCGCTGGCCGTCGAGCCCCTGCTGCGCCACGGCTACCGGCAGGCGCTGGTCCTGGCGGCACTCGTCGTCCTGGCCGCCGCCGCGGCCGCCTTCGCGCTGCGCATCGGCTTCCCGCACCGCATGGACCCGCCGGGTGTCCGGGGTGCGTCCCGCGACGGCGTCGCTTCCGCGCAGGGTCTTTGACAGTTCTCGACCGGTCGTCTACCTTAAATGAAGGTGACCGGTCGTCTAGTGCGCCGGGCCCGTAGGACATCCCCCACGAGAAGGAACACCATGAGCAGCGTTCAGGGTCAGAAGGTCGCGGTCGTCACGGGTGCCTCCCAGGGCATCGGCGCCGGAGTGGTGGAGGGCTACCGAAAGCTCGGCTACGCCGTCGTCGCCACCTCGCGGAACATCGGTGAGTCGACGGACCCGGGAGTGGTGACCGTCCGCGGCGACATCGCCGAGTGGGAGACCGCCGAGCGGGTCATCGCGACGGCTGTGGAGCGCTTCGGCCGGGTCGACACGCTGGTCAACAACGCGGGCGTCTTCGTGGCCAAGCCGTTCACCGAGTACACCGAGGAGGAGTACCGCGCCGTTCTCGGCATCAACGTGGACGGCTTCTTCCGCATCACGCAGCTGGCGGTGGAGCGCATGCTGCAGCAGGGCGGCGGCCACGTGGTCCAGATCTCCAGCAGCCTCGGCGACCAGGCGGACGCGAAGATCACGTCCGTGCTGGCCTCGCTCACGAAGGGCGGCCTGCAGGCCGCGACCCGTGCGCTGGCGACCGAGTACGCGACGCAGGGGATCCGCGCGAACGCGGTGGCGCTGGGCACGATCAAGACCCCGATGCACGCGGTGGAGACCCACGAGTGGCTGGCCGCGCTGCACCCGGTCGGGCGCATGGGCGAGGTCGAGGACATCGTCGAGGCGGTCCTCTACCTGGAGAACGCCCCGTTCGTGACGGGTGTGACCCTCCCCGTGGACGGTGGGCAGACCGCCGGCCGCTGACCGGCGCGGCCGGAGAGCGCAGCGGGCCCACGACGGCGGCCCCGGACAAAGGCGTCCGGGGCCGCCGTCGTGCCATGTGTGCGGCGTCAGCCGCAGTGGCTCCCGCCGGAGCTCGGAGACCGCTCGGACGGTGTACGGATGGGCGCCGGCTCGTTGCTCCCGGCATGGCCATGGTCGAGCGCGTGGTGCCCGACGGGCATGGGCGCCGAGCCGCCGGCACCTTCATCCCCGCGGCCTACTGGTGATGCCAGACCTCCGCAGGAGTGATGTCCCAGGAGGTGCCCGCGATCCCTCCCGTGTTGAAGAACGATGCCCAGCTCACGACCGTATCGCCGGCGCGCTGCCTGCCTCGGTCGAAGTCGAAGCCGGGCCAGGACAGATCGCCCGAGAGGCTGTACGTGATGCCCAGGCCACGCTCCTCGGCGCGCGCGTCCATCTCCGCGTCCAGCTCCGACGGCACACGGCCGATCAGGCGGACTCCGTCGCACGTGACCTGGGGACCGCGCAGCCCGTCGACGAGCACGCAGGTCAAGCCCACGCCCTCGACGAAGTAGGACTTCACGGCCGGTCGTTGCTCGTCGGACTCGGCCCTGCTGAACTCCACGCGCCACTGGGCCCGCCGCGGATTCCACCGCGCGATCTCGCGCTCCACCGCGGCGAAGCCATGCCCCGCCATGTTCTCGACCGCTGCACGTCGATCGACTCCGAAGCTCAGCGGCCCGACCGACCGACCGGGAACACACCCCCATTGCTCCCGCTCCGAGTCCGCGAGCAGCGCCCAGTGGTCCGTGTTCATGGGGCTCATGATCGTCCACTCGACGCGACGGACACAATCCGGCCGGGGACCCAAGGAAGCGCCCGGGTCCTCGACGTGCGGGGGACGTGCTCGTCGGTGGGCCGGGCGGCGGCATGCTGCCGACGTCAACCGTCAACCGTCAGACGGCCCGGACGGTGGGGCCGGTGTCCGCGGCCCACTCGGCGAGGCGGCGCAGGGCGCGCTCGGAGGCGGTCGCGGGTTCCGCGGTGTAGACGCCGAGGATCTGGTCGGGATCGCCGGTGACGGCCAGGGCCTCGTACCGCAGGGTGAGTTCGCCGACCACCGGATGGTGGAAGTGCTTGACCCCGTAGGTGCGGCGCTCGATGTCGTGGTCGTCCCACCACGCCCGGAAGTCCTCGTCGCGCGCGGAGAGTTCGCCGACGAGTTCGGCGAGCCGGGGGTCGTGGGGGTGCTTGCCCGCGTAGAGGCGGAGCGCGGCGACGGACGTGCGCGCCACGCCCTCCCAGTCGTCGTAGAGGGTGCGGGCGGCCTCGTCCGTGAAGATGTAGCGGGCCATGTTCCGCTCCCGCTGGGGGAGTGCCTCGAAGTCGGTGTAGAGCGCGCGGGCGAGGCGGTTGGAGGCCAGGACGTCGGTGCGCCGCCCCACGACCACCGCGGGGACGTCGGCCATCGTCTCCAGCAGGTGGTGCACGGCGGGGCGCACGCGCTGCGGCGGCTGCGGACGGGACGCCGGGCGGGCCGGCCTGGCCAGGGCGAACAGGTGCTCCCGCTCGTCGTCGGTCAGCCGCAGGGCGCGGGCGATGGCGTCGAGGACCGTGCCGGAGACGTTGACGTGGTGCCCGCGTTCCAGGCGTACGTAGTAGTCCACGCTGACGCCGGCCAGCCCGGCGATCTCCTCACGGCGCAGACCGGGCACCCGGCGGGCGGTCGGCGTGGGGGCCAGGCCCGCCTGCTCGGGGGAGATCCTCGCGCGGCGCGAGCGCAGGAAGTCACCCAGTGCGGTGTTCCGGCCGTCGGTCCCGGTCCCGGTCATGTGCGCGTCCATCTCCTCCACGCTACGACGCCCGCCCCGCGGTCGGGAGCCGCAGACGGGTACTGCCGGACCCCCCCCGGCGACCGGGCGTCAGGGCCGGGCCGTGGTGTGGTCCTCCCAGGCCTGCTCGAGGGCGCGGGTGAACATCTCGGCGGGCTGCAGCCCGGTCACGCCGTACTTCCGGTCCAGTACGAAGAAGGGCACGCCGCCGGCGCCCAGTTCCGTGGCCATCCGCTCGTCGGCCCGTACCTCCGCGGCGTAGGCGCCGGGGTCGGCCAGGACGGAGTCCGCCTCCGACCGGTCCAGTCCCGCCTCGGCGGCCAGGTCCAGCTGGGTCTCCCGGTCGTAGACGGAGCGCTCCTCCGCGAAGTTCGCGCGGAAGGCGAGGTCCAGGAACTCCTGCTGGACGCCGCGCGCCTTGGCCAGGTGCGCCAGGCGGTGGACGTCGAAGGTGTTGCCGTACACGCGGCCGCCGATCCGGAAGCCCAGGCCTTCCTTGCGGGCCTCGGAGGCGGCCTGCTCCTCGCGCGCGACCTGCTGCTCGCGGGTGCGACCGTACTGCGCGGCGACGGCGTCGATGATCGGCGTCGAGCCGTTGCGGGCGTCCGGGTTGAGCTCGAACGACCGGTGCAGCACCTCGACGCCGTCCCGGTGCCGGAAGCCGGCGAGGGCCCGCTCGAAGCGTGCCTTGCCGACGTAGCACCAGGGGCAGGCGGTGTCGGTCCAGATCTCGACGCGCATGGTGGGGCATCTCCCTGTTCGTGGTTCGGTGGGGGTGTGGGGGCGGCGCCGCGCGGCTCCGGTGTCGGGGTGGTGGGGCCGCGCGGCGCCGCTGCCGGTGGGGTGCCGGTACGGGTCAGGCGGCCTTGAGCTGCGCGGCGACCCGGACGACCCGCTCGGCCTGGACGCGGGCCGCGGTGCGGGTGACCTCGTCCACGGGGTTGTTGCCCTGGCCGTCCACGTGGGAGGTGCCGTAGGGGTTGCCGTCGACGAACTTGGACGGCTGGGTGAAGCCCGGGGTGACCGTGATCCCGCCGAAGTGGTGGATCGAGGTGTAGAGGGACAGCAGCGTGGCCTCCTGGCCGGCGTGCGCGGTCGCGCTCGAGACGAAGCCGCTGAAGACCTTGTCGATCAGCCTGCCCTCGGCCCACAGGCCGCCGAGCGTGTCGATGAACTGCTTGAGCTGCGCCGAGACGTTGCCGAAGCGGGTGGGGGTGCCGAAGATGACGGCGTCGGCCCACTCGACGTCCTCGGGCGTGGCGAGCGGGAGGTGTGCGGTCGCCGCGTGGTGGGCCGCCCAGGCCGGGTTGCTGTCGATGGCTGTCTGGGGGGCCAGCTCGGCCGTCTTGACCAGGCGTACCTCGGCGCCGGCCTTGACGGCGGCGTCGTGGAGTTCCTTCGCGATCTCGGTGATGGTGCCGGTCGACGAGTAGTGGACGATGGCGAGCTTGACGGGGGTGGCCACAGGGCACTCCGTTTCTTTCGTTGCGTTGCCATGGGGGGATGATCGAACCGGCACTAACCGACCGGTCGCCTATTTGAAGCTAGACGACCGGTCGACAACTGTCAAAGGCATGTGCCCGCACCCGGGTGGCGGTCATGGAGGCTCATTGACCGGTCAAGCAGCTACAGTGGAGTAATGGCGTCCACGAAGCAGCGGTTGCAGCCCCTCAGCGCGAGCGAGGAGGCGTTCGTGCGCGCGGTGGGCCGGGTGCTCATGGAACTCCCCCGCGCCGTCGACGCCGACATGGTCGAGGGGGCGGGGCTGCCGCTCTCCGAGTACTCGCCGCTGATGTACCTGTCGGAGACCCCGGACCGCGCGATGCGGATGAGTGAACTCGCCGCCGCCTGCAGCCTCTCCCTCAGCGGGATGACCCGCGTCGTCATCCGGCTCGAGAAGCACGGCTGGGTGGAGCGCGTGAAGTGCGCGGAGGACGGCCGTGGTTGGAACGCCGTGCTGACGGACGCCGGGTTCGAGCGTCTGGAGCAGGCCTGGCCGACGCATCTCGCCAGCGTGCGGCGCCACTTGGTGGACCACTTCGGCGGCCAGGACCTCGCCGCGCTGACCGTCGCCCTGCAGCACGTGGCGAGCGACCAGGGCGACCACGCCTGATCCCGGCCGCCCGGGCCGGGGCGATCGCCGGCCCTGCCACGCCGCGACGTCCCCCCGGAGCGCGTCGGCCCGGCGCTGGGGGGTACTGCCGGACCCCTGTCGAACGGGGCCTGCTTCCACCCCCCTGACCTGTGCTTCCCGGTGTTTGCCTGGAGAGCGGACATCCATCCCCGCTCCGCAGGACGGGGCGCACAGGAAGGCAGACGGCATGACCGGGCAGGCACTCGTCACCACCCCGTTCGGAGCGCGGACCACCGCGGCGGAGGTCGTCGCCGGCGTGGACCTCACAGGACGGCGGGCCGTCGTCACCGGCGGCTCCTCGGGCATCGGCGTGGAGACGGCACGCGCCCTCGCCGCCGCGGGCGCCGAGGTCACCCTGGCCGTACGCGACACCGCGGCGGGTGAGCGGGTCGCCGCCGCCATCACCGCGGGGACCGGGAACCCGCGGGTCCTGTCGGCCCCCCTCGACCTGGCCGACCGGGCGTCGGTCGCCGCGTTCGCCGCCGCGTGGGAGGGACCGCTGCACATCCTGGTCGCCAACGCGGGCGTCATGGCGTCCCCCGAGACCCGCACCCCCGAGGGCTGGGAGCTGCAGTTCGCCACCAACCACCTCGGCCACTTCGCCCTGGCCACCGGACTGCACCCCGCGCTCAGGGCCGCCGGTGACGCCCGCGTGGTGGTGGTCGCCTCGGTCGGCCACGTGAACGGCGACGTCCTCTTCGGCGACGTCAACTTCGAGCGCCGGCCCTACGACGCCTGGGCCGCCTACAGCCAGTCCAAGACCGCAAACGTGCTGTTCGCGGTGGAGGCGGCCACGCGCTGGGCCGGCGACGGCATCAGCGTCAACGCCCTCAACCCCGGCCGGATCGCCGAGACCAACCTCGCCCGGCACATCGGATCGGCCCTCAACGCCCCCGCGTCCTTCGAGCCCGGCCGGAGCGACGGCGTCTCGGTGAAGAACATCGAGCAGGGCGCCGCCACCTCGGTGCTGCTCGCGGCGTCCCCGCTGGTCGAGGGCGTCACCGGCCGGTACTTCGAGGACTGCGCCGAGGCCGCTCCGCACCGGCCGGGCCTGCGCCGCGGGGTGGCCGCCCACGCCGTGGACCCGCGGAGCGCCGCGCGTCTGTGGCAGCTCTCCCTCGACCTGCTCGCTGCCGCGCCCCCGGTCGTCCCCTGACCCCGGTCGCATCCTGAGCCCGGCCCCGGGCCGGGCCCGGGAGGGGAAGCCGCACAGTCGCCGGCGCGGGCACCTTGCCCTCTTGTTCGTCACCTGTCAAAATGGTGACATGATGCATGTGTTCAAGTGCGGTCTGCCCGTGCTGGACTTCGTGGGCACCCTGAGGCGCCGCCGCAACCCGGACCCCCAGGAGATGCTCACGACGCCGGAGAGCCTGGACGCCTGGTTCCGCGAGTCGGGACTCGTCGACGTCGACGTGCGCTCGCAGCCGAACGACGTGGCGGACGCGGTCTCCCTCCGGGAGGCGGTCTTCTCGCTCGTCAGCTCCGCCCTGAACAAGAGGGGTTACGAGAGTGACGCGCTGGCGCTCCTCAACGCGGCGGCACGCGGCCCGTCCGCCGTCCCGCAGCTGACCAGGGAGGGGCGCAGGGTCGAGGCGACGGCGCAGCAGGCGTTGTCGTCGCTGGCCCGCGAGGCCGTGCGGCTGCTCAGCGGCCCTGACGCGGAGCTGGTCAAGGAGTGCAGCAGGCCGGAGTGCACGCAGATCTACCTCGACCGCTCGCACGGCAGCCGCCGCGAGTGGTGCGCCATGGACCCCTGCGGCAACCGCGTGAAGGCCGCGGCGTACCGCGCGCGGAAGAAGGCGGCCAAGCCGCCGGCCGTGGCCGGCGCGCGCGGCGCGTAGCCCCGCGACACGCCAGGCGGCCGGGCCCCGGGATCGGGGACCGGCCGCCTGCCGTGCGGGCGCGGGAGCGGTTCAGGGCTCCCGGGAGTGCTTCGCCGCCGGGCGGTCCTCCTCCAGCCAGTGGGCGTGCCACCGCTTCGCCCAGCCGAGGGACACGTAGCCCGTGCGCATCCCGAGCCGGGCCTCGGGGTCCTGGAACGCCTTGCGCAGGTGACCGATCACCACCAGGGCGATCGCCCAGGCCAGGACGTCGTGCACGAAGATCGCGCTGGTGCGGGAGACCGCGGGCAGCAGCCCGGTGAACCACATCAGCAGCCCGGTGCCCGTCATGACCAGCACGGCCCCGGCGAGCCAGCCCGCGTAGAGCTTCTGACCGGCGTTGAACTTGCCGGCGGGCCGCAGGTCCGGGGCGGTCAGACGCTTGCGCGCCGCCCGCAGCCAACGCCGGTCGTACGAGGCGAAACGGTTCAGCCTGCGCAGGTCGGCGCGGAAGGCCGGGGAGGCCAGACCGAGCAGGAGGGGCAGCGGAAGCAGGATCCCCGACCACTCGTGGACCGTCGCGACCAGGTGGCGCCGCCCGACGAGCTGGGCCAGCGGCCCCAGGTAGAGGCAGGCCGCGGTCGTCAGGCAGAGCAGCATCAGCAGACCGGTGCCGCGGTGCACCCAGCGCTCGGCCCGGGTGAACCGCAGCACGCGCGCCGCGCGCTCAGGCGGCCTGCGCGCCGCCGCGCCGGTCGGCGCCGTCGAGCCAGCCGTCGACGTCATAGCCGTACTCCTCCCAGTAGCCGGGGACGACCTCGTCGGTCACGGTGATTCCGGACAGCCACTTGGCCGACTTGTAGAAGTACATGGGAGCGGCGTAGAGCCGGACGGGACCGCCGTGCTCATGGCTGACCGGCTTGTCCTGCATCTTCAGGGCGACCAGCATGTCGGGGCGGCGTGCCTGATCGAGGGTCAGGCTCTCGGTGTACACGCCGTCGAAGCAGGTGAAGTGGATCGCCTTGGCGTCGGGACGGACGCCCGCGGCGTCCAGCAGGTCCGACAGCGGCACGCCCTCGAAGGGGGTGTCCGCCACCCGCCACCCGTCGGTGCACTGCACGTCGCGCACGATCCGCCGCTGCGGGAGGGCGCGCAGCTCGTCGAGGGTGTACGTGCGCGGCCGGTCGACGAGACCGTTGACCCGCAGCCGGTAGGTCCGCGCGTCCTTGCGGGGCACCGAGCCGACGACGCTGTAGTAGCGGAAGCCGCCCGGGTTGGGCAGCACTCCGGTCAGTCCCGTGGGGTCCGCCTGCGAGGCGGCTCCGAGGAAGTTCTCCCAGCCGCGCTGCAGCCAGGGCGCCGCGGCGACGCCCGCGACCCCGGCGCCGAGCATGCCGAGCATGGCGCGGCGTGCGACGGGGGCCCCGCGCTCCGGCCGGCTCTCCTGGTCGCTCATGGTCACGCCTCCTTCCGCGAGACGAACTCGGCGGCCCGTTCGGCGATGGCGTAGACCGTCGCGTTGGTGTTCCCCGAGACGATCGACGGCATCACCGACGCGTCGGCGACGCGCAGCCCCTCCAGGCCGCGGACCCTCAGCTCCTCGTCGACGACGGCGCCCTCGTCGGTGCCGAGCCGGCACGTGCCGACCGGGTGGAAGTAGGAGGCCAGGCCCCGGTGGAGGTAGGCCGCGATCGCCGCGTCGTCCTCGACGTCCGGGCCGGGCAGCACCTCCTCGCCGCGCCAGCCGTCGAGCGCCCTCGCCCGGCCGATCTCGCGGGCCGCGCGGATGCCGGCGACCATGGCCCGCAGGTCGCGCGGGTCGCTGTAGTACCGCGGGTCGACGAGCGGGGCGGTGCCCGGCGAGGGGGCCGCAAGCCGCACCGTGCCGCGGCTGTGCGGGCGCATCAGCGACACGCGGATCGTGTAGCCCTCGCGCGGCCCCGCGAGGGCGGGGGAGTGGCTCGGCACGTCGACGAAGATGATCTGCAGGTCGGGGGCGTCGGCCGCGGGCGTGCTGCGCAGCAGGCCGAGGGCCTCCCCGTGGTTGTTCCGGGCAACGGGGACCGGGCGGGCGGCGGAGTGGACCACGCCCGCCATCACATGGTCCTGCAGACCGCTTCCCACGCCGGGCAGGTCGTGGACGGCCTCGACGCCGGTCTCGCGCAGGTGCCGGTGCGGGCCGATGCCCGAGAGCATAAGCAGGTGCGGGGTGCCGATGGCGCCGGCCGTGAGGACCACCTCGCGGGTGGCGCGGGCGGTGACCCGCTCTCCGCCGGCGGTGTACGCCACGCCGGTGCAGCGGTCGCCGTCCAGCAGGACGCGCTGGACGAGCGCACCGGTCACGACGCGGAGGCCCGCCCGTCCGGAGGCGGGCGTGAGGTAGGCGTCGGCGGCGCTCTGACGCCGGCCGTCGACGATGTTCAGGTCCGGCCGGCCGAAGCCCTCCTCCAGCCCGGAGCTGATGTCGCGGGCCCTGCGGTGGCCCGCCTCGGCGGCCGCTTCCAGACAGGCCTCCAGCACGGGGTTCGGCTCGCGGGCGGGGGCGACGGTCAGGGGCCCGTGCTGCCCGCGCGTACGGGGGTCACGGCCCTGCGCGCGCTCGCTGCGCATGAGGTACGGCAGGAGGGCGTCGAAGTCCCAGCCCTCGGCGCCGCCGGCGGCCCAGGCGTCGTAGGAGCTGCGGTGCCCACGGGTGAAGACCATGGCGTTGATCGCCGACGAGCCGCCGAGGCCGCGGCCCCGCGCGAGGGGGACGGACGCGCCGCCCGCGGCCTGCTCGGTCGTGCGGTCGCCCCAGTCGGACGACGTGCCCAGCAGCCGCGGCCACGCGGGGGGCACCGGCATCACGTCGGGCACCTCGGACCCGCCCGCCTCCAGCAGGAGGACGCGGGCGTCGCCGTCCTCGGACAGGCGCGCGGCCAGCACGCTGCCCGCCGTTCCCGCGCCCACCACGACGTAGTCGTACTCCACAGCCTGGCTCACGCAGCCTCTCCCGTTCCGGTGGCGCGATGACCGCCTCGTCACCCATTGAAGTGGTGACGACACTGGCACATGGCAACGTCACCTGTCAAGGTGGTGATTCATTCCAAGGAATGGACTTCTGCTCCGCAACCGGACCGTGAATGCCCGTTTTGGGGCGGCTATGTCCCGGCACTTACTTGCATGATGCAGCTCTCCCTTGATCTACTCCTTGACGCAGCAAGCGCCATGTGGCCGGGGCCCGCGGCTCCCGTGTGCACGCCCGTCCGGACAGGAAGAGGATCTCCGTGAGTTTCCACCGTCGGGGCGGTGAGGCACAGGGGCGCCGTGCGACTGCGACACAGCGGCCGGATCCGTCCGCGAACACGGCCCGCGCCCTTCCTTCCCTGCCGGATCCCCGGTGCGGGAACGGGAGTCGCGGCGGGTGCCGGGAATCCGGCTGATGGACCCCCGCGCCCTTCCCGTGCGGCCGCCCGGTTCGGGATTCCACGGCCGACCGGACGCGCGTGGCTCGATAGTGACGGCGCCTCAGTTCCGCGGGTTGCGGCGTGAGTAGAATCCGCGAGCCTTCCACGGGGCGGCGACACGTCACATCGCAGTGTGGCCGGGGGAATCGGCCCCCTTCGTTCAAGATTTGGGATCGTTCATGACTTCAGAGACATCCACCCGCCGGCATGCCAAACGGCGCCGGCCCGGCCTGCTGGCCGCGGCCGGCGCGCTGGTGGTCGCCGGTTCGGTGGCCGTGCCGCTGACGGCGCAGGCCACCGGCGCCGCGCCGGCGGACACCGCCCGGCAGCGCGACTTCGCCGCGGCGGCCGAGGAGTACCACGTGCCGGAGCAGCTGCTGCTGGCCGTGGCGTACCAGGAGTCCGCCTGGGACGGACACGCCGGCGGGCACAGCGCCGCGGGCGGCTACGGCCCGATGCACCTCACCGACGTCACCACCGAGATGGTGGCCGGCGGCGCCGCCGGAGCGGCCGGCCGCAGCGACATCGCGTCCTTCGTCGCCGACCCGGCGCAGCACACCCTGCAGGCCGCGGCGAAGCTGACCGGCCTGTCCGCGGAGGAACTGCGCGGCGACCCGGCCGCGAACATCCGCGGCGGCGCGGCGCTGCTGGCGTCGTACCAGAAGGCCACCGGCGGCTCGGTCTCCGCCGAGGCCGGTGACTGGTACGGGGCGGTCGCCCGCTACAGCCAGGCCTCGCAGGCGCAGGGCGCCAAGGCCTTCGCGAACCGCGTCTTCGCCACCCTGGCCAAGGGCGCCGGCCGGACCACGACGGACGGGCAGCGGGTCCGCCTCGCCGCCATGCCGCAGGTCGAGCCCGCCACGGGCCAGTTGGCCAAGCTGCGCCTGAAGGTCGCCGCCACCGCGGACACCGAGTGCCCCACCACCGTGGACTGCACCTTCGTGCCGGCGGCGTCGAGCAACGGCCAGGTCTCCAGCCGGCCGGCCAACGGCATCCGGATCGACACCATCGTCATCCACGACATCGAGGGCTCCTACGAGTCCGCCATCGCCACCTTCCAGACCCCGGGCAGCTCGGCCGCCTCGCACTACGTGATGCGGTCCTCGGACGGCGCCGTGACGCAGATGATGCCCACGAAGGACATCGCCTTCCACGCGGGCAACTACTCGTCCAACATGCACTCCATCGGCATCGAGCACGAGGGCTTCGCCGCGCACGGGGCCGACTGGTACACCGAGGCGCAGTACGAGGCCACCGCCGAGCTGGTGAAGTACCTGGCCGAACGCTTCGACATCCCGCTGGACCGGCAGCACATCGTCGGCCACGACAACGTTGTCGGCCCGTCGTCGGCGACCGTTTCCGGCATGCACTGGGACCCGGGTCCGTCCTGGGACTGGGAGCACTTCATGGACCTCGTCGGCGCGCCCGCCGAGGGCAAGCGCGGCGTCGGCGACGTCGGTTCCGTGGTGACCATCGCCCCCGGCTTCGAGCACAACGAGCAGACCGTCGAGATCTGCCCGAGCGACGACCCGACCGGTGCCACCCCTGAGTGCACCAAGGTGACGCAGCCGTCGAACTCCCTGTTCGTGCGCACCGCCCCCAGCGACACCGCGCCCCTCTTCGGTGACCAGGCGATCCACTCCGGTGGCAACGGCACCGACCGGATCAACGACTGGGGCAACACCGTCCAGGCCGGCCAGCAGTTCGTGGTCGCCGGCAAGGAGGGCCCCTGGACCGCGATCTGGTTCAGCGGCGCGAAGGTGTGGTTCCACAACCCGAAGGGCGCCAACACCCTCGTGGCGCGCGGCGGTTACACCCTGATCAAGGCCGGCGTCACCCCCGCCACGCCGCCCGCCAAGGTGTACGGCCTCAGCTACCCCGACGTGTCCGAGTACCCGCCCGGGTACGGCGCCTCGACGATGGCCCCGCTGAGCATGTACTCCATCCCGTCCGGCCAGGCCTACGTCGCCACCGCGGCGCCGGCCCTGACTGACGACTACTTCAAGGCCGACGGCAAGGTCGTCTTCGGCGCCAAGAAGATGTACACCATCCAGTTCAACCACCGGGTGGCCCTGGTGTACGCGAACGACGTCATCGCCACGCAGCGCCCCGCGCACAACGGCTGACACACGTACGACGCAGTGAGGGTGGGGCCCGTGAGCCACGGCTTCCGGGCCCCACCCGCGTCCGGGCCCCCGGTCCTCCCCCCACCCCGCCCTCCCGCCGGCGACCGGTCCGGCAGCGCGGCGAGCGCCGGCTCGCCGACCGCACCACTTCTGGAGCCACAGGTGCGCACAGCACTCCTGCCCGCAGCCCTCGCCACCGCCGCCCTGGGGGTGTCCGCCGTCTCCTGCGCGGACGTGCCGCGCCCCGGTGACGACCCCCGTCCCGGCGGCACGGCCGCGGAGGCGCCCGCGCAGGAACTGCGGGTCGGGGCCGTCTGCTCCTCCCACTTCGCGTTCGCCACCGACGTCTCGTGCGGGCTGGTGGAGCTCGGCGACGTCCGCTTCCACTGCGCGGGCGAGCACGACGGCCCCTGTCCCCGGACCCGTTCCGTGACGTTCGAGAACATCGGCAGGACCTCGGTGCGGCTGGTGGCGGTCAGCGGCTCGGTGCCGGGGGAGCGGCACGAGAGCGTGTCCCGCGCGCTGCCGACCGGTGCCCGGGCGGTCGTGGCGCCGCGGGCCGGCGACCGGTTCCTCTACGACGTCCTCCTGCGCGCGCGGACCGGTTCGGCGGCCGTCGGGGTCGTCGCCGTCTCCTGAAGGCGGCGGGCGGCAGGACCCCCAGGAAGCACGAGGTGGCGGTGTGGTTAACATATGAGCACCGCCTAGCTCGAAAGATAAGCCTGTGACTGTCAATGACGACTCGTTCACCGACTGGAAGCACCGCGAGGAGATCGCGGAATCGATGATCCCGATCATCGGGAAGCTGCACAGGGAGCGGGACGTGACCGTCCTGCTGCACAGCCGCTCCCTGGTGAACACGTCGGTGATCAGCATCCTCAAGGCCCACCGGTTCGTCCGGCAGATCGCCGGGGAGGAGCTGTCGGTCACCGAGACGCTGCCGTTCCTGCGGGCCCTCACCACGCTCGACCTCGGACCCTCCCAGATCGACCTCGGGATGCTCGCCGCGGGCTACCGGGACGACGACCGCGGGCTGTCCGTCGAGGAGTTCACCGCGCAGGCCGTCGCGGGCGCCACGGGTGACGGCAAGATCGAGCGCCGGGAGCCGCGTGACGTCGTCCTCTACGGCTTCGGCCGCATCGGCCGTCTCCTGGCCCGGCTGCTGATCGAGAAGGCCGGGTCCGGCAACGGCCTGCGGCTGCGTGCCGTCGTCGTCCGCAGGGGTTCCGGGCAGGACCTCGTCAAGCGCGCCTCGCTGCTGCGGCGCGACTCCGTCCACGGCCAGTTCCAGGGCACGATCACCGTGGACGAGGCGAACGGCACCATCATCGCCAACGGCAACGTCATCAAGGTGATCTACGCCGACGACCCGGCGTCGGTCGACTACACCGCGCACGGCATCAAGGACGCCATCCTCATCGACAACACCGGGCGGTGGCGCGACCGCGAGGGACTGTCGCAGCACCTGCGGCCCGGTGTCGACAAGGTCGTCCTGACCGCGCCGGGCAAGGGGGACGTGCCCAACGTCGTGCACGGCGTCAACCACGACATGATCAAGCCGGACGAGCGGATCCTGTCCTGCGCCTCCTGCACCACCAACGCCATCGTGCCGCCGCTGAAGGCGATGGCCGACGAGTACGGCGTCCTGCGCGGCCACGTCGAGACGGTCCACTCCTTCACCAACGACCAGAACCTGCTGGACAACTACCACGGCTCCGACCGCCGTGGCCGCTCGGCGGCGCTCAACATGGTCATCACCGAGACCGGCGCCGCCTCGGCCGTCGCCAAGGCGCTGCCCGACCTCAAGGCGAAGATCACCGGCAGCTCGATCCGCGTGCCCGTACCGGACGTCTCGATCGCGATCCTCAGCCTGCAGCTCGGCCGCGAGACCACCCGTGAGGAGGTCCTCGACCACCTCCGCGAGGTGTCGCTGACCTCGCCGCTCAAGCGCCAGATCGACTTCATCAGCGCCCCCGACGCCGTCTCCAGCGACTTCGTCGGCTCGCGGCACGCCTCGATCGTCGACGCCGGCGCCACCAAGGTCGACGGTGACAACGCCATCCTCTACCTCTGGTACGACAACGAGTTCGGCTACTCCTGCCAGGTCATCCGGGTCGTCCAGCACGTCTCCGAGGTCGAGTACCCGACCTACCCGGCCCCGCGGGCCTGACGGTCGGGCGCGCCGGTGCGCCGCCGCGGCCCCGGCCGCAATTCGTTTGCGCGCACCGGCGGGCGGCCCGCAGCATGGGCCGCATGAGAGCGATGCCGACGCCGGCGGGCGGGTACTGAGTGACCGTGCACGAGGAAGAGCGCCTGGTCCTGCGCGGGCCCGGAGGACTGCCGGAACTGACGTACGTCGAGGGGGTCCGGGACGGCCGCCCGTGGGCCGACCTCGCCCAGGCGGTGGGGCCCGACCCCGTCCCGGCCGTGCTCGCGGGCATGCGGGGGTGGGCCGTGTCGGGTTCCGTCGAACTCGGCGAGCAGCTCGTACGGCACGGTGCCCGGGTGCTCCGGCACGCGCACGGAATGGCGCGGGACCTCGTCGACGACCCCCCGCCGCGCGAGTGGGCCACCTCGCCCCTGCCGGACGGGCTGCGCGCCGTGCCCTGCGACCGCGGGGCCCGGGAGCTGTTCCCCGCCTGGCGCGCCGCCTTCGGACCCGGTCATCCCGACCACGTCCAGGGCGGTGACGAGGAGGCCCTCGACAGCCAGCTGGCCCCGCTGCTGGCGGGCGCCGTGCTCGGGCCCGTCCTGCCGTGCAGCACCCTGGCCGTCGACGAGGCCGACCAGGTGGTCGCGGGGGTCGTCGTGACGGACCGGGACGGCCTCCCGTGGGTCACGACGGTCTTCCGGCAGCCGGATTCCCGCTACGCCGGTCTCGGTTCGCGGCTGCTGCGCCGGGTGCTGGCGGACGCGGCGGCGGGCGGTCTGTCGCGGATCGGCCTGGCGGTGAGCGACGCCAACCCCGCCCGCCGGCTGTACGAGCGGCTCGGGTTCGCCGTCACCGACACATCACTCACCGTCCTCGTCCCCTGAGGGACCCGGATGCCACCGGCGGCGGGGTCAACCGCCGCCGGTGAAGCGGGCGTTCAGCAGGGCGAGCCGGCGCCCGTGCGCCGCCTCCGGCAGCCGTCCGCTGCGCATGAGGGTGACCAGGCCGTGCAGGGCGGCCCAGTAGGTCTCCGTGAGGAGGTCCGGTGCGTCGCCGGCACCCGCGACCGGCTCGACGGCCCGCAGCAGTTCGCCGAACGCCTCGCGCAGGGCCGCCGGGGCCTCGGACGTGGCGAACGGCAGGCCGACGTGGTGGGTGAACATCGCGTCGTAGAGGGCCGGCCGCCGCCGCGCGAACGCCGTGTACGCCTCGCCCACCGCGGCGAAGGTCTCCCGTGGGCCCGGCGCCTCGGTACGCGCGCGGCGCAGTTCGGCGGCGAGTTCCGCGAAGCCCTGCACCGCGACGGCGGCCATGATGGCGTCCTTGCCCTTGAAGTGGCTGTACAGGACGGGCTGGCTGTACTCGATCTCGGCGGCCAGCCGCCGTGTGGTGACCGCGTCCCAGCCCTCGGCCTCGGCCAGCTCCCGTGCGGCCGTGATGATCAGCTGCTCGCGGTCGGCTCGCTCGCGCTCCCGGCGCGTCCGGATCGTCATGACGAAATTCTAGCACTGCTAGACCTTCTGTCGATGCTCTGCTAGCTTCGCTCTTGCCCCTAGCGCTGCTAGCAAGGAGTTCCGGACATGACCGTCACCGCCTACGCCCTCGCCGTCGTGCTCGACCTGCTGGTGCTCTTCGTCGGAGCCCGGTTCCTGTTCTGGCCCCGCCCCGCGGCCGCCGCGTACGGCGTGCCCGCCGAGGGGGACGGGGCCGGCGCCTACCTCGCCGTCAAGGGGGTGCGGGACGCGACCTTCGGCGTGATGGGCCTGGCCCTGCTCGCCCTCGCCGGCGCCCACGCCGAGGCCTGGTTCATGCTGGTCGTGGCGCTCGCCCCGCTCGGCGACACCTGGATAGTCCTGCGCCACGGCGGCACCAAGGCGGTCGCGTTCGGCATCCACTTCGCCACCGCGGTCGCCGTCCTCGTCAGCGCCGGCCTGCTCTTCGCGGTGTGAACCGGCGGTCCCGAAGACCCGACACGGCCCGCCACGACCCGGCAAGATCCGTCACGACCCGGCACCACCCGGACAAGGAGCCCGCCATGTCATTGATCGTGCCCGACTTCGATGCTTCCGTGATCGTCCGCTCCACCGAGGCCGAGGTCATCGGCCGCGCCCCCACCACCGTCCGGCTGCTCGCCGACAGCAGTGCGACGGGCGGCGCGCTCTCCACCCAGCGCGTGACCCTGACCGGCGGCGCCGACGGCGCCCGGCCGCACCGGCACGACAGGTCGGCCGAGATGTTCTACATGCTGGACGGCGAGGCCCGGTTCCTGTCCGGGGACGAGGTCGTCACGGCCGGGGCCGGCGACCTGGTCGTCGTCCCGCCCGGTCGCCCGCACGCCTTCGCCGCGGCGCCCGGCTGCGACGCCGACATGCTCATCGTCATCACCCCGGGCGTCGAACGCTTCGAGTACTTCCGCCACTTGCAGCGGATCGCCCTGGGCGAGGCCACCCCGGAGAGCCTGCTGGAGGTGCAGGAACGGTACGACACCCACTTCCTGCACAACGCCGCCTGGGACCGGCGGGGCTGAGTCCGGCGGGCCGGGGCCCGGCTGGGATCATCCTCGGATGCGCCAGATCGACGAGTTGACC
Organism: Streptomyces sp. NPDC005722; assembly: GCF_040630935.1. Taxonomy (NCBI): domain Bacteria; kingdom Bacillati; phylum Actinomycetota; class Actinomycetes; order Kitasatosporales; family Streptomycetaceae; genus Streptomyces; species Streptomyces sp. NPDC005722. Next base: position 46,913 of record NZ_JBEXYN010000043.1, on the reverse strand, counting down.
GACGTGGACGCCCCGGCCTGGCCGGAGCTGGAGACCATGCTCACCGCCGCCCCCGTGCCCGTCCGGGTGCTGCCCGCGGATCCCGGCGAAGGGCGCCGGTGCCTGCTGCAGTTGCAGGTGACGGCCCGGTCGGCGCTGGGCGCCCTGGTGCTGAACACCGGCGGGCTGCTCCTGGACGACGGATGGGTGCGGGTGTTCGGCGGCGGCGGGACGGCCGAGGGGGGCCTGCCGAGCCTGGGGCGGGTCAACCGCTTCCCGGCGGCCCTCGACCCGGCCTGGCACCCCGGCACCGGGCTCGTCGTCGGCCAGGACGTGCTGGGCGGGGTGTTCGCACTCAACGGCCACGATCCCGCCGCCGTGGGACGCCCCGGGGCGCCCGGCCGGATGACGTACTTCGCGCCCGACACCCTCGCCTGGGAGGCGATGGACATGGGCTACGCCGAGTGGGTCGCGTGGCTGCTCTCGGGGCGGACGGCGATGTTCTACGAGGGGCTGCGCCCGCCGGTGTGGCGCGAGGAGGCCGCGGCACTCGCCCCGTCGCAGGGGCTCGCCGTGTACCCGTTCCTGTGGTCCGAGGAGGCGCACGCCGACCTCGCGGCGACGACCCGGACGGCGGTCCCGATGCGCGAACTCCTGGGCACCGCCGCCGACTTCGCCCGGCGGACGGGCCCGGCCGACCCGGGGTTCCTCGGCGAGGTGTGAGTCCCCGGCGGTTGCGGCCGCAGGTCACCGCGGGTGCGCGGGTGAAGTACCTTAAGGGGGGTCTGGTTTGGCTCGCGGGATCGAGGTCGTACGACGTGCTGGTGGCGGATCGGTATCGCTTGGACGCGCCCATCGGCCGCGGCGGCATGGGCGAGGTGTGGCGGGCGACCGACGAGGTGCTGGGACGTTCCGTCGCGGTCAAGCTGCTGCTGGGCGACGGTTCCGACCCCTCGGCGGCCGCGCGGTTCCGGCTGGAGGCGCAGACGGCCGCGCGTCTGGGGCACCCGCACGTCGTGGCGGTCTTCGACTTCGGGGCCTGGGACGGGCGGTTCTTCCTCGTCATGGAACTGGTCGAGGGCGACAGCCTCGCCCAGTTGCTGGAGGCCGGGCACCTGCTGACCGCCGATCACGTCGCGGTCGTCGCCGCGCAGGCCGCCGCGGGACTGGCGGCCGCCCACCAGCAGGGCATCGTCCACCGCGACATCAAACCGGGCAACCTGATGCTCGACGCCGCGGGATCGCTCAAGATCGGTGACTTCGGGATAGCCCGGTTCGTCGACGACCCCGCCGCCGGGCTCACCATGACCGGGCAGATCGTCGGCACCAGCCTCTACCTCGCGCCCGAACGGGCCCTGGGCCGGACGGCGGGACCCGCCTCCGACGTGTACGCCCTCGGCTGCGTCCTCTACCAACTGCTGACGGGCCGCGCGCCCTTCCAGGGCGACAGCGCGACGGCGCTGCTCTACCAGCACATCGACAGTGCGCCCGTGCCGCCCTCCCAGCTGGGCGCCGACCTGCCCTCCGCCTTCGAGGACTACCTGCTCGGGCTCCTGGCCAAGCAGCCCGAGGAGCGGCCGACGGCCCAGGACGTCGCCGACTGGTTCCGCACGGACGCGTGGCGCGCCCACTCCGTCCCGCCGCCGGCCACCGTGCCGCACGGCGCCCCGGGCGGGGCCGGGCACGAGGCCGGTACGGCGGCGCTGGTCCGGCCGCCGGCGACGCGCTCGGCACGCAGCGCCCGTTCGTCGGCGTCGGCGTCCAGGCGGCGGGCCGCGCCGGCGCAGCGCCGCACCCCCCGTGAGTTCATCCGCTACCGGCCCCGCGTCGCGAGCGCCATCGCCGGGGTGGTGGCCTTCGTGGTGGCCGTGATCCTCGGCATGGTCTGGTTCTCGCCGGAGAGCAGTTCCGCGAAGACCCCCACCGACGGTCCGAGCGCGACGTCGACCGGGGGGAGCGGGTCCTCGCCCGGGTCGCTCACGCCGTCCGCCGGCCAGGGCGGCGGTCAGGGTGACGACGACCAGGGCGACGACCAGGGTGACGAGTCGCAGGACGAGGACTGAGCCCGGCGGCGGTCAGCCCACGCCGCCCGCGCCCGGCGCGACGGCACCCGCCGCGACGAGCCCCAGGATCAGCACGCCGAGCAGCACGCGGTAGACCACGAACGGCGTGAAGCTGTGCGTGGAGACGTACTTGAGGAACCAGGCGATGGCCGCGTAGCCCACGGCGAAGGCGATCCCGGTGGCGAGCAGCGTCGGCCCCCAGGCGGGGGCGGATCCGTCGCCGATCTTGAACAGCTCCAGCGTGCCGGAGGCGAGCACCGCCGGGATGGCCAGCAGGAACGAGTAGCGGGCGGCCGCCTCACGGCTGTAGCCGAGGAAGAGCCCCGCGCTGATCGTGCCGCCGGAGCGGGAGACACCGGGGATGAGGGCGAGCGACTGCGCGAAGCCGTACCCGAGGGCGTGCGGGAGGGTCAGCTCGCTGATGGGCTTGGCCTTGCGGATCGCCCGGGTCCGGTCGGCCACGGCGAGGACCAGCCCGAAGAGGATCAGCACGGCGCCGGTGATCCGCAGGTCGCGCAGGGAGGTCTCGATGCTGTGCTGGAAGACGGCGCCGAGCACCGCGATGGGGACCGTCCCGATGATGACGAACCAGCCCATGCGGGCGTCGGGGTCCTTGCGCCGGTCGGGCACGAAGAGGGACGTCGTCCAGGCCTTGACGATCGAGACGATGTCGCGGCGGAAGTAGATCAGCACCGCCGTCTCGGTGCCCAGCTGCGTCACCGCGGTGAAGGCGGAACCGGGGTCCTTCCAGCCGGCCAGGGCGGAGAACACGCGCAGGTGGGCGCTGGAGGAGACGGGCAGGAACTCGGTGAGCCCCTGCAGCAGGCCGAGGACGGCGGCTTCGAACCAGGACATCGGGGGGTGACTCCACGGATGGTCGGGTCGGCACGGCCGGGCGGGACGGAGCCGCTCGGGTGAGGTGCGCGACATGAGGTCGTACGGCGGTCGTGGGGCGGTGGCGGTGCGGGTGGCCGGACGGGCGGGGGTGCGGCCCGCGGTGGAGCGGGCCGTGCGTTCACTCCAGTGGTTCCGTCGGCCCCTGCGGGCCACCCGCAGAACTACCGCGTCAGGTAAAGAAGTTCCCAAGACACCCACATGGCCGAGCAGAATCCCGCCGGCCGTGCGGTCGGGTCGCCCGTGCCACAGAGGGGCCGTCTCCATTGACGGCCTCCTTTGCGCTTCCTTTACCATGGGGGAAACCCACCGTACCGAGCACGAAGAAGGAGCCGCGGTTCCCGCGATGGACCATCCACCGAGTACCGACCGTGTCACCCCCCGACAGACCCGCCGAGGCGTGGGAACGGAGGTGACACGGTGACCGAAGTCCTGCTCCTCCTGCTGGCCCTGGTGCTGACCCTGGCCTGCGCGGTGTTCGTCGCGGCGGAGTTCTCCCTGACCACCGTCGAGCGCGGCGAGCTGGAACGTTCCGCCGCCGCCGGTGAGCGCGGCGCGGACGGCGCCCTCGAGGCCGTGCGGCGGCTGACCCTCCAGCTGTCCGGCGCGCAGCTCGGCATCACGGTGACCTCACTGGTCATCGGCATGCTCGCCGAGCCGTCCCTGGCGGTCCTGCTGAGCGGCCCCCTCCAGGCCGCCGGCCTGCCCGAGGGCGCCGTGTCCGTGACCGGGACCGTCCTCGGCGTGTTCGTCTCGACCGTCGTGCTGATGGTGATCGGCGAGCTGGTCCCCAAGAACTGGGCGATCTCCAGCCCGCTGGCCGTCGCCAAGGTGGTGGCCGGGCCGCAGCGCGGCTTCACCGCGGCCTTCTCACCCCTGATCCACCACCTCAACGACACCGCGAACCGCCTGGTGCGCCGCTTCGGCCTGGAACCGGCCGAGGAACTGGCCTCCGCCCGCACACCGGACGAGCTACGGGCCCTGGCCCGGCACTCCGCCGCCGCGGGCGTGCTGGAACCCGACTCCGCCGAGCTCTTCGTCCGCACCCTCCACCTGAGCGAGCTGACCGCGGAGAACGTCATGACCCCGCGCGTGGACGTACGGGCCCTGGGGGCCCAAGCGACCGCCGCCGACGCCGTGGCGCTCTCGCTGGCCACCGGCCTGTCCCGCTTCCCCGTCCACCGGGACGGCCTGGACGAGGTCATCGGCACCGTCCACATCCGCGACGTGCTGGCCCTCCCGGCCGGGGAGCGCGCCACCACGCCCGTGGAGGCACTGGCCACCGCCCCGCTGCTCGTCCCCGACAGCCTGCCGGTGAACCGGCTGCTGGACCGGCTGCGCAGCCGCCGCACCATGGCCGTCGTCATCGACGAGTACGGCGGCACCGCCGGTGTCGTCACCGTCGAGGACGTCGTGGAGGAGGTCGTCGGCGACGTGCGCGACGAGCACGACCCCCAGCGGCGGCCCGACCTCGCCCCCGCGGACGACGGTTCCTGGGAGGCCGACGGCAACGTCCGCATGGACCAGCTGGCCGGCATCGGCCTGACCGCGTCCGACGGCCCGTACGAGACCGTCGCCGGCCTCGTCTCGACGGAGCTGGCCCGCATCCCCGCCCCCGGGGACAGCATCGATCACGACGGCTGGCGGCTGACCGTGCTCAGCGTCGACCACCACGTGGCCGAGCGGGTGCGCGTCGCACGCATCACGGAGGACGCCCGATGACCGCGCTGCAGCTCGCCGTCGGCGCCCTCACCCTGCTGACCAACGCCTTCTTCGTGGGCGGTGAGTTCGCCCTGATCTCCGTACGCCGGAGCCAGATCGAGCCGCGCGCGCAAGCAGGCGACCGGCGCGCCCGCACCGTGCTGTGGGGCCTGCAGCACCTGTCCGCCCTGCTGGCCACCGCGCAACTGGGCATCACCGTCTCCTCGCTGGTGCTGGGCGCGGTCGCCGAGCCCGCCATCGCGCACCTGCTGGAGCCGGGTTTCGAGGCCGCGCACGTCCCGCACGGGCTGGTGCACCCGATCTCGTTCGTGATCGCCCTGACGGCGGCCACCTACCTGCACATGCTGGTCGGCGAGATGGTGCCCAAGAACATCGCGCTCGCCGCGCCCGAGCGCTCCGCGCTGCTGCTCGGCCCGCCCCTGGTGGCCGTCACACGCGCGCTGCGGCCGGTGGTCTTCGGCATCAACGCCTTCGCCAACGCCCTGCTGCGGCTGCTGCGCGTCGAGCCCAGGAACGAGGTCGCCGCCGTCTTCACCGACGACGAACTGGCCCGCCTGGTCCAGGACTCCAGCGCCGCCGGACTGCTCGACGCCACGGGCGGCGAGCGACTGCGCGACGCCCTGGAACTGGGCAGCCGCCCGGTGGGGGAGATCCTCGTGCCGGCCGCCCGCATGGTCACCGTCGGCGAGCGGGTCACCCCGGACGAGCTGGAGCGGACCGCCACCGCCTCCGGCTACTCGCGCCTGCCGGTCACCGGCCCCGACGGGGGCGTCCTGGGCTTCCTCCACATCAAGGACACCCTCGGCGTCGCCGAGCGCGACCGGCCCTTCCCCGGGAGCGCCCTCCGCCCCGTCATCAGGCTGCGCCCCACCACCCCGCTGGACGACACGCTCACCGCCCTGCGGGCCGCGGGCACCCACCTGGCCGCGGTCACCGCGGACGACGGCACGCTGCTCGGCTACGTCACCATGGAGGACGTCCTCGAGGAACTCGTCGGCCCCGCCAAGGAGGTCGAGGAGCCGGCCTGATCCGTCCCGCCCCCGGCGGGCCGCCCGACGGCCGCCCGCCGGGGGACGTCACGCGGGCGGCGCGACGGTCTCCTTCGGCCGGGTGGCCGGGGAGGGTTCAGCGGCCGGAGCCGCCGGGCTCGTCGGACGTGCGGGTCACGTCCCCGGGAGCCGCCCGGATGATCCGCGGGGCGGGCCGCTCGGCGGCCGGGTCTTCGTCCGCCTTCATGGCCGCGGCCTCGCTCTTGAGGATGCGGGTGGCCTTGCCGGCGGAGCGGACGAGGTCCGGCAGCTTTCTGATGCCGATCACGACCACGACCACGATGAGCAGCAGGGCGAGTTCGCTGAGGCCGAACATCGTGCGGATTCCCTCCGATTGGACGGGGCGCGCGGCGCCCGAAGTGACGACCCTGTGAAACTACAGCACTGTAGTAGGCGTGGGCCAGGGCGCACGGCCGCCGCTGGCTACGATGAACCGCCCCGGCCACGGCGGGTGCCGCGGCCGGCTGGAGGGAGACGGGGTGAGGGACCGGGTGCACGGCAGGCGGCGCGGTCAGGGCGAGTTGGAGGCCGAGGTGCTGGCGGCGCTGCGCGCGGCGCCGGGGCCGGCAAGTGCGGCGAAGGTGCAGGAGGAGCTGGACTGCGCCCTCGCCTACACCACGGTGGTGACCATCCTGACGCGGCTGCTCGCCAAGGGCGCGGTGACACGGGAGCGGGCCGGCCGGTCGTTCGTGTGGACCCCGACCGCCGACCAGGCGGACCTGGCGGCGCTGCGCATGCGCAAGGTGCTGGACGGGGAGCGGGACCGGCAGGCCGTCCTGGCCAGCTTCGTGACCGGACTGCTGCCGCAGGACGAGCAGATGCTGCGCGAACTGCTGCAACAGGCCGGGGAATCCGAGGAGTAGGGCGGGCCATGGGGGTCTTCGTCTTCCTTCCACTGGTCCTGCCCCTGACGGCGTGGCCCGTCGCCCGGCTCGCGGCGCAGCACCTGCACCCCCGCACGGCGACCTGGCTCCTGTCGGCGGTCGCCGGGGTGCTCGCGCTGTGCAGCACGCTCTGCCTGGCCCTGCTGATGGTGGTCGGCACCGCTCAACTGCCGGGCAACCCGCTGCCGGACGGCTGGTCGGACCCGCAGGTGCGTGCGGCGGTCCCGTACGACGAGGTCGCCGGCAAGGCGGCCATACCGGGTCTCGCCGTCGTGCTCGGCGCGTGCGCGCGGGCGGTGTGGCGGCACCGCGCGGTCCACGGCCGGGCGCGGCGCGCGCTGGAGGGCCTGCCGGCCGGCCCGGTCGCGGTGCTGCCCGACGGCGCGCCCTACGCGTACGCGCTGCCGGGCCGCCGGCCCCGGATCGTGGTCAGCACGGGGATGCTGGGCCGGCTGACCCCGGGCGAGCGCCGCGCCCTGTTCGCCCACGAACGGTCCCACCTCGCCCGCCGCCACCACCGGTTCCTGCTGGCCGTGCACCTGGCGGCGCGGGCGAACCCCTTCCTGCGGCCGCTGCGTTCGGCGGTCTCGTACACGACCGAACGGTGGGCGGACGAGGAGGCCGCCCGTACCGTCGGCAGCCGTCGTACCGTCGCGCTGGCCATCGGCCGGGCCGCACTCGTCTCCGCGGGGGCTCCGGGTGCGGGCCTCGCGGGCCTCCCGGGCTTCGTGGACTCCGCCGGCTCCGAGGGGACCACCGGGCTCGCCGGGTTCGCGACGACGGGCCCGGTGCCGCGCCGTGTCGCCGCCCTGCTGGCGCCCGCCCCCGCCGGGCGCGTCTGGCCGCCGGTCTGCACGGCGGTGGGCCTGGCCGCCTGGGGCGCCGCCGCGGGCACCGCCGCCTCGGCGCTCTCCTCGGCGAACGCCGCGGTCACCCTGTTCCTCGTCCTGCACGCGGCCACCCCGCTGTAGGCCGCCGGCCGGGGGTGCTGCCGCCGGGGCGGACGGCAGCACCCGGTCGTCCCGCCGGCCCGGCCCGTCCCGGTGGAGAGGCGCCTGCGGCCTGGCCCTAGAGGTCGAACTCGTGCGGCGGCAGGCCGAGGGTGTGGCAGGCCTCGCGGACGACGGCCTGCTCGGTCTTGTCGAAGTCGCCGTCGGCGCCGCCGATGACGATGCCGATCTGGACGACGGCGCGGGCCTCGGCGGGCTTCTTGGCGGCCTTGGCGATCTCCTGCAGCACGCTGACCTTGCCGAAGTCGAAGTCCGAGGTGAGCTTGGCGAGGTTGGCGTCGAAACGGCGCTGGAGGTCCGTCGCGTCGAAGTTCTGCAGGACCTCGTTGGTGGCGATCAGCTGGGCGACCCGGCGCCGTTCGGACGGGTCGATGGTGCCGTCGGCCGCGGCGACGAGCGCGCACATCGCCATGGCGGCGTCACGGAAGGCACCGCTCTTGAGGTCGTTCTTCTTGGCCACGAGTTGCGTCTGCATCGTGGCGGCGGATTCCTTGATGCGGTCCCACAGGGGCATGAACGCTCCAGGTCTCGGCGGAGCCCGGACCGCCTCCCGGACGGGCTCCCGCGTTTACTACAGCGCTGTAGAAACGGGAGCCGGCCCAAGAAGGTTCCCCGCGGGGCGGCTTCGGCCGGGCGGCCTCAGCCGGACGTGCCGGGCGCGCCCGCCGCGGCGTCCCGCATCTCCCGGGCCGGGTTGCCGCCCCAGCGGGCCCGCTCCGGCACCTCCTCGCCCTTCATCAGGAAGGAGTCGGGCGCCAGGACCGCCCCGTCGGCCATCGTCACGCCGTAGTGGACGAGGGCGCCCACGCCGACCGTGCAGCGGCTGCCCAGCGTGGTGCGGTCCGACTTGAAGGTGCCGTCCTCCTGCGAGTGGCACTGGATCCGGGTGCCCTCGTTGAGGACGCACTCGTCGCCGATGCTGACCAGGGACCGTTCCGGCACGTAGCAGCCGTCGTCGAAGACCCGGCTGCCGATGCGGACGCCGAGCAGCCGCCAGACGACCGTCTTGAAGGGCGTGCCGTTGAACACCGCGATCGCCTCGGTCGGGTTGGTGATCTTCCAGTAGCGCTCGTGCCGCCAGAAGGGGCGTTCGTAGATCGAGCAGTACAGCGGCCGCAGGCCGTGCCGGCCCGCGGTGGCGCGTTCCGTCAGCACCATGCCGGCGACGGCGAACAGGACGGTGAGGACGTTGGCGAGCGCGATCACGGCCGGACCGAAGGTGCCGTAGAGGTCCGCGGCCGCCGACACGACGAGGGCGACCGCGAAGAAGAACAGCCACCGCGAGCCCAGGTGCAGGGCCATGGTGGCGGCGTTGTGCCGGTTCTTGGCCGCCAGGCGGCGCCGGAACGCCGCGCGGTCCCGGACGAGGTGGTCGAACCTGCTGTCGCGCAGGACGGACCGGGGGATCTCGAAGCTCGGCGAACCGAGGAGGCCGACGCCTTCCCGTACCTCCCCGTCGAGCGGCACCATCACCTTGGTCGCCAGCAGGCAGTTGTCGCCGGTCCTGGCCCCGGCGGGGAACGCGATGTAGTTGCCCAGGAAGTTGTGCGGGCCGATCGTCACCTCGGACGTGCGGAAGGACGTGCCGGTGTAGTCGGTGTTGATGACCGACAGCCCGTCGGCGATCATCGTCCCCCGGCCGACGCTGGTCAGGCGCGGGGTGTCCTGCCGCACCGTGAGGCCGAAGTTGGAGCCGGTCTGCTCGACCTCGCCCAGGTCGTACCCGAGACGGCCCAGGTAGCCGACGATCGCCGAGCTGTCGCCGAACAGGACCTTGTGGAAGCGCCGGTTGGTGAGGAAGCCGACCGCCCGGTGCACCCCGTAGCGGAAACCGTACAGGGGGTAGTCCCGGCCCGGCCGCACGACGGGACCCAGCACGCGCGGGACGGTCACCGAGAGCAGGGCGCCCACGACGACGGCGCCGAAGAAGAAGATCGCGGAGGCGGCCAGGGCGTCGGCGTAGAACGTCCAGCCGGTCAGCGCCGTGGGTCCGGGGGCCAGCAGCGCGCGGAACTGCGGGACCGCGGCCGTCAGCAGGGCCGCGCCGCCGACGGCCAGGGGCACGTACAGGACCAGGGCCGTCAGCACCTGTGTCGACGCGTACGCGGTCCTGCGCAGGGTGCCGCAGCGGGCGGGGCCGGCCGCGCGGCGGTAGTCGACGTCGGTGGGCTGGGCCGGAGAGCCGTGCCAGCGTTCGCCGGCGGGCACGGACTGGCCCGCGTGCAGCGAGGAGGAGTGCCCGAGCTGGGTGCCGTCGCCCATGGAGGTGCCGATGTCGAGCACCGTCGCCTCGCCGATCAGCACGTCCCGGCCGAGCGTGACCGGGCCGGTCCTGATCACCCCGGACTGCGCCCGGTAGCAGTTGAGGAAGGCGTCCTTGCGGATGACGGTGTCGTCGCCGACGGTGAGCAGGTCGGTGCAGACCGGCACGTGGCGGGTGAAGACCGTCACCCGCCGGCCGATCCTCGCGCCCAGCGCCCTCAGGTAGAGGGAGTAGACGGGGGAACCCGCGAACAGCGCCAGCGGATTCGCCCGGATCAGCGTCTTGGCGCACCAGAAGCGGACGTACGCCAGGCTCCACAGCCGGATCTCCCGCGGGCGCCACCGGCCGACGAGCACCCACTTGCCCAGGATCGGCAGTACGCAGACCCCGAGGAAGACCGCGGCACCGAAGAGGACCGCACGCAGGTAGGTGCCGAGCAGACCCGAGCCGTCCGCGATCCACTCGGCGCCGGCCGTCAGGACGAGGGCCGCCGCGAAGGAGTACGCGAGGAAGAACAGCAGTTGGAGCGTCGCGCACAGCGCGTAACGCGGCGTGCCCGACGGGCCACCCGGCGCGCCCGGCGTGCCCGGTCCGTACGGCGCCGTGCCCGTCGCGGGGGACGCCGCGAGAGCCGGCGCGGGTGCCGGGGGCGGGGCGTCCGCGAGGGCCGCCGCCAGGCTCCTGACGGTGGGATGGCGGTAGACGTCCTTGATCGAGACGGGCGGTACGTCCTCGCGCTTCCTGAGCCGCGCGCAGAAGCGGGCCATGACCATGGAGTCCGCGCCGAGGTCCGTGAAGAAGTTGCTGTCGAGCGGGACCCGCTCCGCCTGCACGACCGGGGCCAGGACCTCGGCGATCACCTGTTCGCGGCCGGTGGCGGCGGACGCGTCGCCATCGGGGCCGGTATCGGGGTCGGGATCGGGATCAGGGTCGGGATCGGGTGTCAGGACGTCGACCGGGATGTCCGCCATGGCGGCTCCAAGTGGGGTACGGACCACCCGTCCTCGGGCCGGCCACCGAGGCGGCACGCCTCGGCCGGCGTCCGGGCGGGCGATCCGGAAGCGGTGGGTGTGCCCTGTGTCCGGCGTTCGGGGATCTTTGTGTCGTACTCGCAGTCTCGGCCCCGGACGCCGCGAATGCCACTCGGCCGCATGGTCACCATGGGCAACTCCCTTCCGGCGGAGGGTGATACCCCCTGGTCAGCCGGTGGGAGCGCCGAACCAGCGGGCGAGGGCGGCGAGGAGATCCTGCCGGTCCGCGCCGGCCCAGGCGACGTGGCCGTCGGGGCGCAGCAGGACCGCGGGGACGTCCGGCTCCCCACCGGCGTCGACGACGTGGTCGACCCGGTCCTCCCAGCCGGCCGCGGACAGCGCGCCGCCCGTACGGTCGAGCAGCAGGCCGCGGCCGGCGTGCATCAGCGCGTACAGCCGTCCCTGCTTCAGCTCCACGTCCCGCAGCCGGCGGCCGAGCAGTTCGTGGCCCTCGCCGAGGTCGTAGCGGACCGCGATCCCGGTGATCTTCCCGATCAGGTGCCGGTTCACCTCCTCGAGACCCATCAGCTCCGCCAGCAGTCCGCGCACCGCCCGCGGCCCCGGCTCGGCGGACAGCAGGTGCATCTGCGCGCGGGTGTTCTCCAGCACGTCGGCGGCCACGGGGTGCCGTTCGGCGTGGTAGCTGTCCAGCAGCCCGTCGGGCGCCCGGCCGAGCACCGCCGCCGCGAGCTTCCAGCCGAGGTTGAACGCGTCCTGGAGGCCGAGGTTGAGCCCCTGCCCGCCGGTCGGCGGATGGACGTGCGCCGCGTCGCCGGCGAGCAGCACCCGCCCCACCCGGTACCGCTCGGCCTGCCGGGTGGCGTCACCGAAGCGGGAGAGCCATCGCGGCGAGTGCACGCCGAAGTCGGTGCCGGCGATCGCCCGCAGCCGTCCCCTGAACTCCTCCCAGGTCGGTGCCGCGCGGTCCTCGGCCACCCCCTCGGCGGGCATGATCACGCAGTACCGCCCGTCCGGTTCGGGGATGACGCCGAACCGCTCCCGCGTCCTGCGGACCTCGGCCACCACGGCGGCCACCGTCTCCGGCGGCGCGGCCACCTCCATCTCGCCGATCAGCGTCTCGACCCTGGAGGGCTCGCCGGGGAAACCGACGCCGAGCAGCTTCCGCACGGTGCTGCGCCCGCCGTCACAGCCGACGAGGTAGCGCGAGCGCAACCGCGTCCCGTCGGCCAGTTCGGCGGTGACCCCGTCGTCGTCCTGGCTCAGCCCGGACAGTGCGCGGCCGCGCCGGAGCTCGACGCCGAGTCCGGCGGCGTGCTCGGCCAGCAGGCGTTCGGTGACCGGCTGCGGGACGGCGAGGACGTACGAATGCGCGGTGTCCAGCCCCTCGGGCCAGTGCTTGCCGAGTCCGCCGAAGAACCCGCCGGACGTGACCTTCCTGCCGTGCGCGAGGAACCGCTCCAGAAGGCCCCGCTGGTCCATCACCTCGATGCTGCGGACGTGCAGGCCGCGCGACCGGGTCTGCACGCTCGGCTCCGCGTCCCGCTCCAGCACGAGCACCCGTACGCCCTGCAGCCGCAACTCGGCCGCCAGCATCAGCCCGGTCGGCCCGCCGCCGACGACGATGACGTCGATCATCAACACACCCCACCCCGTGGTTTCCGGTTCAGGGCGGTGATTCTGCGGCACAACGGGGGCCTTGCCGCAAGGCCCCCCGTGCGCTATAGCTTGAGAGTGGCAAGGAGCGGGCGCTCCTTGCCTTTCGTCTTCGGCGGGCTTTGTCGTCGTGCCCTCGAAGCGGCGCACCGCGGCCCGGGCGCCGACCGGGCCGACGGCTGGAGTCGACGCCTACTGCTGCGCGGAGTCGCGCTCCTCGGGGTCCGGCCCCTCGGTGCCGGTTTCGAAGTAGACGTCGAGGACGGCGTCGAACTCGTCGTTCCAGGCGCGCAACCGGCGTCGGCTGGGCGCGTCGACCCACGTCTCGAACCAGCGGCGCTCGGACAGGTAGACCGTGACGCCGAAGCGATGCCCCCACTTGGGGAGGTCGACCTCGACCGCGCGGACCTCCATCCAGCGGAACTCGGCCTCGGTGTCGTCCAGCCGGAAGGCGAGGCCGTGCCGGTCCGCCCGGATCGCCCCCCGGCGGTCCGCCACCTCGAACACCCGCTCCTCGCCGGAGCCTTCGGTGCCTTCGTCGTCGTCGACCTCGTCGGCCTGGTCGTCATCGGTGTCGGTGGCGGACTCCTCCGGGGTCGCGTCCTCGGCATCGGGTTCGGCCTCGGCGGGTGACGGCGCGGCACCGGTCGTCACGTCGGACGCGGCGTCGGACGCACTTCCGGTCTCGGAGGCCACGGCCTGGGTTCTGTCGTCGCCCCCCGGTTCCGGCACGAGGATGCCGGGGACGTAGGCCGGGTCGATGCCGGCGGCCTGTACGAGCGGGATGTTCGGACCTCTGCTCTGCTCCACGGCGGGCAGTATGGCTGATCCGCCTGTGCGCCCGACACTCGCCCCGGCGTTCGGGTCCGGCCGCACTGTCGCGCGGCCCAGCGACCTGTGCCGTCGAGGTCGTCCCACCCGACTCCGCCCGGGCCGACGACGATCGACGCCCGTGGCATGCTCGTCCGCATGATCGATGTGCCGAGCGACGGCTGGTCCTTCGCGACAGCGCGGGTGCCGGCCCGGTTCGGTGCCTGCGGGGTGGACGGCGCCCCCGGTGTCGAGCACGCGGTGGGCGCGCGAGGGACCCTGTGCGGGAAATCGGCGCGGTGCACCACTGGCTACCTGCACCTGTTCGATCCTGGTGCTCTGCATTCATGTCTGCGGTGTCGTGAGAAGGCGCAGGCCGCTCCCACGGAGCCATGCGCACAGGAACGCCTTCACGACAGAGTCCAGGCCGCAGCGCAGGACGGGGTCCGCGATGACCTGCTCGTTGCCCTGCGCAAAGGTGCGAGGGTCGACTTGTGGGTCAGCGGTCCATCCGAAGCCCTGGCGCGGGACTATGCGAGGCTCGACGAGTTGACCGAGGGGGCAGGGCCTGTCGCCGTCGCCGCCGCCTCGACGATCGGCCTGGCCCGCGTCGAGGACGACCTATGGCGGTTCCTCGTTGTCCTGCCGGTCGACGGCGGCCGCCCTCTGGTCTCGCGTGGACCACGCGACCTTCACGCATGAGGTCGCGGCCTCCCATGTCCTGTCTCAGTGAAGTTCGACCAGTCTCAGTGAACTTCGGCCGACGCGGCCCGTCACGCCGGGTGGAGCACCGCCATGGCGATCTCACGCACGCGGTCCTGCGTGATTCCGGAGCGCTGTTCGACGGCGAGCGGGTGGTCGGTGGGCTCCAACTCGATGAAGGGCCGCTCGCCGACCGGTCGGGTGTGAGCGTTCGTCTTGAGGTTGGTCGTGCTCTCGGGATAGAGCGCGAGCTCGGTGCTGAGCCAGTCGAAGTACGGCTTCTCGGCCTCGCGGCCTTCCGTGTTCCACACCTCAAGGGCACGGGCGAAGTTGTCCCCGCTCAGTGAGACCCAGACGCCCCAGGAGAAGACGTCCTGGCTGCCGATCACGGGTATCTCGATCAGGCCCCTGACGAAGAAGTGCCGGCCCTTGATCACGCACTGGTCGGACGACAGCATACTGTCCGGATCACTCTCGAAGCTGTGGTCCCATACGTCCGGGGCCATCGTCGAGTAGCTCATGGGGAGCTCTGCGTGGCGCTCGCCGCAGCACGAGCACGTGAAACCGGGATCGTTGGACATGCCGTGAGCCTAGCGAGCCCTGTACGGGGGTCGCCCTTGACCGTCCAGTCGCTCGCGGCGCGCTGCCGCCGTCATTGAGCGCCCGACTGGTCGGCCCCATCCGGTGAAACCTCGATGAGACGCACAGGCCGGTCGTCAGCGGCGCACGCCGCAGCCCGAAGCACGATCGCCGGTTGCCGAGAGTCATATTCGGCGCGGTGCGGCTCCGTCCTGCCAGCGGTAGAGGTCGCGCAGCAGGGAAATCTCGGCGCCGTGATGGATCAGCTCCCTGTTGACGTGCAGGACCCTGTTCTCCATGGGAAACCGCTCGGGACCCACCGTGGGCGGATTGTCCAGGTCGGCGTCCGTGAGCTCGCGGACCCCCGCGTTCCAGCTCCCGTACATCTCATCGAGCTGTTTCAGCGCCTCGTCAGCGGTCCCCGCGTAGGCGAATGTCCGGGAGTCGACGTCCTGGCCGCCGAAGTACCACCCGACCCGATAGCCCAGGCACGAGACGATGATGTGCGCCAGCCGCCAGGCAATCGTGGTCACCGGCGCCGGCACCGGGGCAGGGGACGCGGAGTCCATCGTCCATTGCCCCGAACCTTCCGGCACCGGTGCGGCCGACGTGTCACGTGGGCGGATGCTCCAGCAGCCCCGCACCGGCTCCCAGAAGTACTCCTCGTCGGTGAGACCGTCCAGCCGTGGCCGCAGGTTCTTGCGCCAGTACCAGTCCAACTGCTCGGCGAGCCGCTCACTTCTTGTCATTGCCGCACACTACAGACCCGTCGAGCAGAGTGATCGTCGCTGTCTGCGGTTATCCTCCACTGTCACAGACCCCGCAGACTGTCATCCCTGATGGGCACAGAAGCCAATCGATCAATGTCCTGTCTCAACGAAGTTAGTCGTCTGCATGGTGCTGACCTGCGCGGACTGGATTGGGTGAGACGCGCGGACTCGGTTCGTTGAGACAGAATGCATCTGTCCGTCTCATGTGATCTCAGTTGATCGGGTTCGCCTGAGACGACGTTGATGGAGTGTCGCCGTGCCGTATCCGCCGACGGTGCTGGTCAATTCCCATGTCAGCAGCTTGCTTCGGCTGGCAGGATCGGCGCCATGTCGATGGATGCGTTAGTGGTCCGGGCCCGTGAACTCTGGGAAGATCTGGCCCAGGTGCCGGTGTCGTTCGCCCCGACGGGCTGTGTGAACGTCGTGGTCTCCCCCCGGTCCGGGCTGTGCCCGGAGGGCTGGGTCGGGGTGGTAGCTCTGGGCGGATCAGCGATCGTGACCGCACCGAGCGACAATGCCGCCGTGATCGTTCGTGACGCACTCGGCAAACTGCCGCTGGAGGCAGTCGTGGACATCGCCGCGGTCCGGGAGGTCCTTCCGGTGGCTCGGGTGCTCGGGCCGGCGGCGCTGTCCTATGCGTCCCCGGCCAGTTTCCGGCTGGCGGAAGCTGGTGCGTTGACGGTGGAGCAACTGCCAGCCGTTCACCCGGATTTGCGGATCCTGGAGCAGGTGGCTGGCCATGAGGACGCCGATGAGGCCGCTCTGGACGAGATCACGTCGCCCACGTTCGTGGTTCGCGAGCACAACCAGGTGGTTGCTGCTTCGGGATATCTGACCTGGCCGAGGCGAACGGCCCAAATCAGCGTACTGACGGCGCCAGAAGCGCGAGGGCGAGGACTAGCACGAGTGACGGGCTCAGCTGCGGTCGCTCATGCCCTTGCCGCCGGTCTGCTGCCGCAGTGGCGCGCACGCCCTCCCGCCTCCCGGCGTGTTGCGGCCGCATTGGGCTTCGAGGAACTGGGATCGCAACTCAGCATCAAGATCGCTTAAGAGGGGCGGCGCGGTGGGGCTCGGCGACCAGCGGAACGTACGTACCGGAGCGACATCCTCGAACCGGCCCGTCACACAGTCCCGCAGCGGACGCCGACGGCGTCCGTGCACCGCGCCCACGTACGACAATTCGACGCCCGGCCCCTCTTCCGCCTGCTTCACCCCAGCGAGTACAGCCATCCAGCACCCCCAGCGCACTCAACCGCGCGACTAGGTTCGCTGAGACAGAAGCCCGGACGACTCGGTCCGTTGAGAAACGACTCGATTGAGTGAGACGGGACAATCAGCACCCACTGACGCAGGTCAACAGTTCCTGTCCCGTCTCAGTGAGGTTCGAGTGGTCTCACAGAAGTGTGACCGGCGCCCTGCCCCTCGCGGCTGTTGAGGCTGCGAGGGGCAGGGCGACCGGCGCGGCCTCACTCGAACCGCGAGGTGTCTCCCGCGCCCCGCCGTACGATCTCTGCCACGCCGCCGGAGAAGTCGACCACCGTCGTCGGCTCGGTGCCGCAGTCCCCGGAGTCGACCACGGCGTCCACCGCGTGGTCGAGCCGGTCCTTGATCTCCCAGCCCTGGGTCATCGGCTCCTCCTCGTCCGGCAGCAGCAGTGTGCTGGACAGCAGCGGCTCGCCCAATTCGGCCAGCAGCGCCTGGGTGACCACATGGTCCGGGATGCGCACACCCACGGTCTTCTTCTTCGGGTGCAGGAGCTTGCGCGGCACCTCGCGGGTGGCCGGGAGGATGAAGGTGTAGCTGCCGGGCGTGGACGCCTTCACGGCCCGGAACACGTCATTGTCCACCTGCACGAACTGGCCCAGTTGCGCGAAGTCCCGGCACACCAGGGTGAAGTGGTGCCGGTCGTCGAGGTGGCGGATCGAACGGATCCGGTCCATGCCGTCCCTGCTGCCCAGCCGGCAGCCCAGCGCGTAACAGGAGTCGGTGGGGTATGCGATGAGTGCTCCAGACCGCACGGCGTCGGCGACCTGGGCGATGCTGCGGGGCTGGGGGTTCTCGGGGTGCACGTCGAAGTACTTCGCCATCTGCCGAGCTTATGCCGTACCCGGGTGCCGCACTCGCGGGGCCGCGCCCCGTCGTCGCAACTACCGACAGCCCAGTCGTCGATCTTCGGTGGGACCGGTGCATCTTCGCTGGGACAGGACAGTTCCGCAGGCGGGAGGGCCTTGCTCTGCGACTGTTGCCGATATATCGTTGAAGCATCGCGACCGTACGACGATGGAAGGAGCGTCACCATGCGTTCCCATGGACATGGACACTTCGGGCCCGGCCATCACGGCCGCGGCGAGCACGAGCAGGAAGGACGGCGCGCGGCGTTCGGGCCGTTCGGACCGCCGTTCGGCGGGGGGCCCTGGGGGCCCGGGCCGTGGCACGGCGGGCGGGGCGGCAGGGGAGGCCCGCGGGGCCGGGCGAGGCGCGGCGACGTGCGTGCCTCGATCCTGGCGCTGCTCGCGGACCGGCCCATGCACGGCTACGAGATGATCCAGGAGATCGCCGAGCGCAGCGGCGGCGCGTGGAAGCCGAGCCCCGGCTCGGTCTACCCGACGCTGCAACTGCTCGAGGACGAGGGCCTGATCAGCAGCGCGTCGGAGGGCGGCAAGAAGCTCTTCACGCTCACCGAGGCCGGACGTACCGAGGCCGAGGCGGGGCCCGACGCCCCCTGGGAGGAGGCCGGGCGCGGCATCGACTGGGAGGCCATGAACGAGATCCGCAAGGCGGGCGCCGGCCTGGTCGACGCCTTCCGGCAGGTCTGGGCGACCGGTACGCCCGAGCAGCGCGACAAGGCGCTCGGCGTGGTCAACGAGGCCCGCAAGAAGCTCTACCTGATCCTCGCCGACGAGGACTGACAGCCCTCTGTACGCCGGTGGCCCGGGACGCGCACGCGTCCCGGGCCACCGGCGTCGTTGTGTCCGTGTGCGTGAACCCATGCGGCGTCGGCGTGGCATGTGTGGTCCGCCGCCCCCGGCCGGCGGCCGCAGCAGGTGCGGCGGGCCGGACCCTCCGCCGGGCCGCGGTTCAAGGGCGGATGACGACTCGTTCCAGCAGGTCCCGAAGCAGCAGCTGCTCCTGGGGGTCGAGGCCGGCCAGCGGTGAGTCCTGTGCGAGCACCTCGAGGACCTGGTCGCGAAGGGAGCTCCCCTCGCCGGTGAGGACGAGTTGCTTGGCGCGGCGATCGGTGGGGTGGGCGCGTCGTTCCACCAGTCCTTGCTTCTCGAGCCTGTCGATCACGAAGGTGGTGTTGGAGGGCTCGCAGTTCATGCGCTCGGCGAGCTCCCGCATGGTCATCGGGCCGGTCATCTCCCGCAGCGCGGTCACCTGCGGCACCGTGAGGCCCAGGGTGACGGCGCGCTTGCGCACGTGATCGTCGATCTGCTGGGACAGCCCCTTCACCAGCCCGCACACCCTTCGCTCGGCAACGGTCTGCTCCAGGGGTTTCGTCATGCACCGATCGTACCAAAGGGACCCATCAAGCAAACATATTTCAAGCTTGCATTATTTGAGCTTGATTCTTATGGTGGCGTGGTCGCCTCCGGGCGGCGCAACGACGTTCCGACATCGAAGAAGGGGAGACCATGACGTCTTCAACGGCTGACCTGGGCGAACGACTGACGAGGCCCTCGGGGATCCGCTCGGTACGGCTCGGCGACACGAAGGTCACCTACGTGCCGGACGGGGCGTGCACGCTCAGGCCGCACGTCCTGCTTCCCGAGAGCACCGCCGAGGTGTGGGCCACCCGGCCCGAGTACCTGGACAGCGCCGGCAACCTGGTGTCGAACATCGGCGGTCTGCTGGTGGAGAACGGTGGCCGCGCACTGATGATCGACGTGGGGATCGGCCCGCACGACTCGCGCGCCCCCGAAGGCCCGGTCGCCGAGATGACCGGAGGCACGCTCCTGGACCACCTTGCCGAACTCGGCCGAAGGCCCGAGGAGATCGAGACGGTGGCCTTCACCCACCTGCACCTGGACCACATCGGCTGGGCCTGGCACCCCGCCCCGGGCGGTGACCGGCCCGCGTTCGCCCACGCCGAGTACCTGATGTCCGAACCGGAATGGGCCCAGCACGCCGCGCTGGAGACCCGGGCCATGAGCGAGGAGATCGCCGGACTGGCCCCGCGCGTGCGCACCGTGCCCGACAGGCAGGAGATCTTCCCGGGAGTGGAGATGCGGATCGGCGTCGGCCACACACCCGGACACGCGGAGTACGTCATCACATCGGGCGGTCAGCGGCTGATCGCCTTCGGCGACGCCATGATCTCGCCGATCCAGGTCGAACACCCCGAGTGGTCCCTGGCCTTCGACGGCGACCCCGCCCCGGCGGCCGACTACCGCCGCCGACTCATCACCGCTCTGGAAGAACCCGACACGATCGGCTTCGGCTTCCACTTCGCAGACGTGGTGTTCGGGCGTGTCCTGCGGGACGGCGACGGCCCCGTCTGGCGTCCCCTGGACTCCTGAACCGGACCTCTCGGCACCGGCGACGTGGAGCCCCACGTCCTCACGTGACCGACGTCACCCGCGCGGCAGCCTGCTGCGCCGACCCGCCCTGCTCGTACGGCCGGACACGGCCCGGGGCGAATGACCGCAAGACGACGAGCCGCGGTGCCGGGCGCGAGGCCCGGGCGTTGTGATCGCGGCCAGAGGAAGAGAGCCAGAGGAAGAGGAGATTGCGATGAAGCACGTCAGGCTGGGGGGCTTGGACGTCTCCCGTATCGGTCTGGGCCTGGTGTCGATGTCCTACGCCTACACCGGCGCCAACACGGATGACGCGGAGTCGATCCGTGCCATCCACCGGGCCCTTGAACTGGGTGTCACGTTCTTCGACACCGCGGAGGTCTACGGCCCGTACATCAACGAGGAACTCCTCGGCAGGGCGCTGAGGGGGCGTCGCGACCAGGCCGTGGTGGCGACGAAGTTCGGCATGATCTCCCACACCGGCCGGCCGTCCGGGCAGCTCGACAGCAGTCCGGCGAGCATCCGCACCGCGGTGGAGGGCTCGCTCAAGCGGTTGGGCACCGACCACATCGACCTGTACTACCAGCATCGCGTCGATCCGGACACGCCCATCGAGGACACCGTCGGGACGCTCGCCGAGCTGGTCACCGAAGGCAAGATCGGCCACATCGGTCTGTCGGAGGCCGGACTCGAGACGATCCGCCGTGCCCACGCCGTGCATCCGATCGCCGCCGTCCAGTCGGAGTACTCCCTGTGGGCGCGGGAACACCCGGAGACGCGGGTGCTGCCGCTGCTGAGGGAACTGAACATCGGTTTCGTGCCCTACTCACCTCTGGGACGCGGCTTCCTCACCGGGCAGATCCGCTCCACGAACGGTTTCGACGACACCGACCTGCGCAAGAACAACCCGCGTTTCACCGGCCGGAACTTCGAGCACAACCTCCGCATCGCGGACGAGATCCAGGTCGTCGCCGCGGAGGCGGGAGCCACCCCGGCGCAGATCGCCCTCGCCTGGTTGCTGACCCGGGGCGACGACATCGTCCCCATCCCCGGCACCAAGCGCGTGGCTCGTGTCGAGGAGAACACCGCCGCCGATTCCGTCGAACTGACCACGGAACAGATCGAGAAGCTCGACAACCTTCCCCCGGCCGTCGGCGACACCCACGACGAAGCCCAGATGCGCATGATGGAGAGGTGACCCCGATCCGGTCGTGACCACGCGCGCCTCCGGCACGGCAGGCGTCATGACGTCTACGGGCAGGCCTCGCCGAACTTCACGGCCTTGAAGGCGATCGGCTGCCCCGTGAGCCCGGCGCCCGCGGCCGGCGACTGCGAGCACACCTTCCAGTTGCTCTCCATGAGGATGAAGCGGTCCTGCCCGGAGGCGTCCTCCGCCGTGATGCTGGTCGCGGCGGTGAGGGTCGTGCGGGCCACCTTCACGGAGGTGCCCGTGAGGTCGGGCATCGTCGCGCCCGCCGCGGCCGGCGGGGAGGCGTCCCGGGCGGGGCAGGACTCCGTGAGCTTCACGGTGCCGAAGTCGACGGTCACGGTGGTGGACCGGCTGCCCGGGACGGGGCGCTGGAAGCAGACCTTCCAGTCGCGGTCCCAGATCTGGTCGCGGCCCCGGCCCAGCGCGTCGTGCGAGTCCAGGCGGTAGAAGCCCAACGTCTGGGCCTTGTCCTGGGCGGCCTGCAGACCCATGCCGGCGAACGAGGGCAGGTCGGCCGGCCCGGCCGTGGCGGGAGCGCTCGCGGCCGGCCGGCCGTCGCCCGTGGTGCCGCCGCCGTCGGCGGGATCGCAGGCCGTCGTCGCGCCGGCGAGGGCGGCGAGTGCGAAGGCGGCGGCGAAGCGTACGGCGGCGGTGCGGGCGATCTGCATGGGCGGGGCTCCCCTGTCGGTCCGTCGGCACGGCACGGCCGGCGCAAGCGGTACCGTACCCGGGCACATCGGATTAATGCCCCATCGTCCACGTGTGGGTGACGAGCGATCAGTGATGGTGACGTGGGGCCGCCCCGCGGACCGTCCGGGCTCCGGTCCCCGGTTACTCGACGAGGCCGGCGAGCTTGCGCAGCGACTCGTGGAGCGCCGCGGTGGCGGTGTCCTTGAGCTTGCCCGCCATGAGGGCGACGGCCGCGCCGTTGAAGGAGCCGTCGATGCGGACGTCGGTCTGCTCACCGTCCGGGGTCAGGCTGTAGCGGGTCAGCAGGTCGACGGCCATCGGGCCCTTGCCCGCGATCGCGAATCCGCGGCCGGGGTCCACCGAGGTGACCTCCCAGTTCACCTCGGCGGGGAAGCCCATCAGCTTCATGTTCTCCCGGTAGGTCGCGCCCGTCTCCAGCGGCTGGGGACCGCCGTCGGGGAAGCCGGTGTGCGTGGTGCTCCACTGCGTGTGCGAACTGAAGTCGGTGAGGGTGCGCCAGACCTTCTCGGCCGGTGCCGCGATGCGGGCCTGGGCGGAGACCTCGGCCATACGACCACACTCCCTTGCGTCGGCGAGTGAGCGGAACGTAACGGCCACGGCCGGAAGTTTCAATACTGACGACCTGTCAGGTAGCTAGGGCATCGGGCCGTCGTAGGCGGACCGGGCCTGTTCCACCTGGTCCATGTGGGCGTCCGACCAGTGCGCGAGCGTCGCGAACAGGGGCGCCAGACTGCGCCCCAGCTCGCTGATCTCGTACTCGACCCGCGGCGGGACCTCCGGATGGTACGTGCGGACCACCAGTCCGTCGCGCTCCAACTGGCGCAGGCGCTGCGTCAGCACCTTCGGGGTGATCCCGCCGATGCGGCGCTGCAGTTCGACGAAGCGCTGCCGGCCGTGGGCGTGCAGGCTCCAGAGCACCGGTGTCGTCCAGCGGCTGAAGACCAGGTCGACGACCGGGCCGATGGGGCAGGCGAGTGCCGGGTCGGCGCCCAGGGACGGGCCGGCCCCGGGGGCCGCCGCGCGGACGGTGTCGCGGTGCGCGGTCTCGAGGTCCATGGCGGCTCCGTAGGTACTGCGGGGATAGTCACTATCCTGTAGGTACCTACTGTATCGGCGCTGTTAGCTTCGCCGGGTCGATGCCCAACGGACCTGAACGGAGCCGGAGATGATCGCAGTGACAGGGGCCACCGGAAACATCGGGCGCCCGCTCGTACGGGCACTCGCGGCGGCGGGTGAACCCGTGACGGCCCTCTCGCGACGGACCCCCGCCGACGGCCGGCTGCCCGCCGGTGTGCGTCACGTACCGGTCGACCTCGTGTCGCCGGAAGAGGTGCGGCGCGCCCTCGTCGGCGCGAAGTCGTTGTTCCTGCTGGTGGCGGGGGAACTGCTGGGGCCCCGGGCGCGTCCGGACGATCTTGTGGCGGCCGCCCGGGACAGCGGGGTGCGGCGCATCGTGCTGCTCTCCTCCCAGGCCGCCGGCACGCGGCCGGACGCGGTCTCGCACGAACCGCTGCGGGCCTTCGAGGCCGCGGTCCGGGGCTCCGGCGCGGACTGGACGGTCCTTCGCTCCGCCGGTCTCGCCTCCAACGCCCTGGCCTGGGCGGACTCCGTGCGCACTGCCCGTACGGTGGCCGCGCCCTTCGCGGACGTGGCGCTGCCGGTCGTCGATCCGGCGGACGTCGCCGAAGTCGCGGCGGTCGTCCTCCGTGAAGGCACCCACGCCGGCCGGACCTATGAGCTGACCGGCCCCGAAGCGGTCTCCCCACGCCGGCAGGCCGAGGTCCTCGGCGGGGAACTGGGCACCCCGCTGCGCCTCGTCGAGCTCAGCCGTGCGGAGGCGCGCGCCGGGATGCTGCGCTTCATGCCGGAGCCCGTGGTGGAGGGGACCCTGGACATCCTGGGTGAGCCGCTGCCCGCCGAGCGGCGGGTCGGCCCGGACGCCGAGACGCTGCTCGGGCGCCCGGCGCGGCCCTTCGCCGCCTGGGCCGCCCGCCACGCGGCGGCCTTCCGCTGACGCGGAGGTGCCGCCCCGGCCCTTGTTGGGGGCGGGGCGGCACCGGGATCCCGTCGTCCGGGTCAGGGACGGACGACGAGCTGGAAGGACTGCGCGGCGGAGCCGTCGCAGGTGCGCTGGACGAGTTGGGTGCCGCTGGGGTCGCCGGTGGGGGCGGTGAGGCACTTGCCGCTGTGGCGGGCGGTGAAGTGGTAGCGGCCGCCGGACTCGGCGACCGGCTTCCACTGCTGGTTGGCGCCGCCGCCGTACGTCCAGAGCTGGAGCGGGGCGTTGTCGGCGGTGGAGACGTCCGTGACGTCCACGGCCTTGGTGGTGTCGTTCCGGGCGGCCAGGCGGGCGTACCCGCTGTCGGCGGACAGCACGCGGAAGTCCTGCGCGGTGGTGGAGTTGCAGGTGTACTGCTGGACCACGGTCCCGTTGGCCGCGGCGGCGGCCCGGGCGTCCACGCAGCGGCCGCTGCCGGCGTTGACCAGGGAGTACCAGGACGTCTCGGAGATCGGGTCGGTGGGGGCGGGGTCGCCGGTGGAGCCGGTGCCGAGCCACTTGAGCCCGTCGAGCAGGAAGGTGTTCTGGGTGGCGCTGGCGAAGGTCGACGACAGCCGGGTGTTCGTGTCGTAGTTCATCGCGTTGTGGCCGAAGTTGGCGTACAGCATGCGGTACTTGGTGTTGGTCCACAGGATCGGGTAGTAGCCGCTGTACCAGGACTGGTTGGGGTCGGTGCCCAGGGGGAAGCTGACCGGGTCGACGGACGCCAGGACGTCGATGTCCGGGTTGTTGCGCAGGTCGTTGCTCCAGCTGTACCACTCGCTCACCGACGAGGTGAACGTCGCCGGCAGGTGCGAGGTGGCGGGGTGGACGCGGTCCTCGACGCGCAGCGTCGCGGCGGTGGGGCCCCAGGTGTTCGAGCGGAAGTTGCCGCTGCCCAGGAACTGGTTGTAGTACCAGGGCCAGCTCTGCGCGTTGTCGGTCCAGGCCGAGACGTGGAAGCCCATCCAGGCCCCGCCGCCGCGCATGTACGCCTCGAAGCCGGAGCGCTGGGCGGCGCTCTGCGGGGCGTCGTCGAGGAACAGGACGACCTGGTACTGCTTCAGGGCGGCCGCGTCGGTCAGCAGGTTCCAGTTGGTCGTCGAGGTGTACGTGAAGCCGTTGGCGGCCCCGGCCTGCGGGAACCACTGGTTGGCTTCCTTGACGAAGTCGATGTGGGCCGCGTCCCAGGTGCCGTTGTAGAACGCCAGCACCTTGAAGGGGGCGGCGGCCGGGGCGGACGTGGCGGGGGCCGCGACGGCGCCCAGGAGGACGGCGAGCAGCAGTAACAGGCGGGCGGCGGCGCGCCTCGCGGCGCTCGTGGCACGGGTCATGGGGGGAGGTCCTTCCCGGTCGGCGGGCGCGTGTGGGGGGCGCCGGTGGGGGGAGCGGGGGTGGGGGGAGGCGGTGGGGAGGCCTTCGTCAACTCGTGATTTAAGGTGTGAAGGAAGGGTGCAGTCAAGACTCTGGTACAGACCAGTACGGTCCGTGCAGGTGGCCGCGTTGATCAGCACTTCCTGAAGGGCGGTCAGGGCCCGCGGGCCCAGTGGGGTGGCCCACCGGGCAGGGCGCGTTCAAGTGTTGTCCGGCCCAAAGGCGCCGGGGCCCGCCCGCCGCGTCCCGCCGTGCCGTCCCGCATCGGCCACCAGCAGCACAAACACCCTGGCCGCGCGTCGAGTTGAGGCCCTACCACGAATCCGGCGGCGTTCGAAATCCGTAGCGCGACCTCTTGACGTGTCCGCTGCGGAAGCCTAACTTCACGCCGTGAAGAAAGGTCGTTCCGACCTTTGAGCTGCTGTCGCACGGCCGGGCGCCCACGCCCGGGCCACCCCCCACCCCGTCGTGACACGTCATGCCGCCGCACGCTTCGGCATGCCCGCTCACATCCCCCCACGGCGCCGCGCCCCGCGCGGCACAGGAGTCGTCCATGAGAACCCTCGGAGCGCCGCCCCGCGGCGTCCCCGGACGCGGCCGCGCCCGGCGCCGCGTCGTACCGCTCGCGCTCGGCGCGCTCTTCGCCTCGGGCCTGTCAGCCGTCGTGCTGACCGCCCCGCAGGCGCAGGCCGCCACCCTCCCCACCGGCTGGGTGACCGTCGCCGCCAAGCACAGCGGCAAGTGCGTCGACGCCGCGGCCGCCGCCACCGCCGACGGCACCGCCGTGCAGCAGTACGCGTGCAACGGCACGACCGCGCAGCAGTGGCAGTTCCAGGCGACCAGCGACGGCTACGTCCGCGTCAACAACCGCAACGACGCGAGCAAGGCCTGGGACGTCACCGACGTCTCCACGGCGGACGCCGCACCGGTCCAGCTCTGGTCGTACTCGAACGGTGCCAACCAGCAGTGGTTGCCGGTCGAGGAGGCCGGCGGGAGCTACCACTTCGTGAACCGCAACAGCGGCAAGTGCCTCGACGTGCCCGCCGCCTCGGTCGCCGACGGCGCCCGCATGCAGCAGTACACCTGCAACGGCACCGCCGCGCAGTCCTTCAGCCTGGGCTCCACCGACGCCCCGCAGAACCCGCCGGGCACCCCCGACCTCGGCCCGAACGTCTCGGTCTTCGACCCGTCGATGTCCTCGGCCGCCATCCAGGGCCGGCTCAACCAGGTCTTCGGGCAGCAGGAGTCGAACCAGTTCGGCTCCCAGCGCTACGCCCTGCTCTTCAAGCCCGGCAGCTACAACGTGGACGCCAACGTCGGTTTCTACACCCAGGTCGCCGGTCTCGGCCTCTCGCCGGACGACGTGACGATCAACGGCGCGGTCCACGCCGAGGCCGACTGGTTCCAGGGCAACGCCACCCAGAACTTCTGGCGTTCGGCGGAGAACCTCTCCGTCAACCCGGCCGGCGGCACCGACCGCTGGGCGGTCTCGCAGGCCGCCCCGTACCGCCGGATGCACGTCCGCGGCAACCTGCAGCTGGACGACGGCGGATGGTCCAGCGGCGGACTGATCGCCGACTCCAAGATCGACGGCCAGGTGCGCTCCGGCTCGCAGCAGCAGTGGCTGTCGCGGAACAGCCAGTGGGGCAGCTGGACCGGCTCCAACTGGAACATGGTCTTCGTCGGTGACGTGAACGCGCCCGCGAACACCTTCCCGAGCCCGCCCTACACCACCGTCGCGCAGTCCCCGGTGACCCGCGAGAAGCCGTTCCTGTACGTGGACCAGGCCGGCGCCTACAAGGTCTTCGTCCCCTCGCTGCGCACCAACACCCAGGGAACGACCTGGGCGGGCGGCAGCCCCGCGGGCAGCTCGCTGCCGATCGACCAGTTCTTCGTCGTCAAGCCCGGCGCCACCGCCACCGACATCAACGGCGCGCTCGCCCAGGGCAAGAACCTGCTCTTCACGCCCGGCGTCTACCACCTCAACCAGACGCTGAACGTCAACCGCGCCGGCACCGTCGTCCTCGGCCTGGGCCTGGCGACCGTCATCCCGGACAACGGCATCACCGCGGTGAACGTCGCGGACGTCGACGGCGTCAAGATCGCCGGGCTCCTCATCGACGCGGGCACCACCAACTCGCAGACGCTGATGCAGGTCGGCCCCGCCGGCTCGGCCGCGCGGCACACCGCCGACCCGACCTCGCTGCACGACGTCTTCTTCCGCATCGGCGGTGCCGGCGTCGGCAAGGCCTCCCAGAGCCTGGTGGTCAACAGCTCGGACGTCATCGGCGACCACATGTGGCTGTGGCGCGCCGACCACGGCAGCGGGGTGGGCTGGAACAGCAACACCGCCGCCAACGGCCTGATCGTCAACGGCACGAACGTGACGATGTACGGGCTGTTCGTGGAGCACTACCAGCAGCACCAGGTGATCTGGAACGGCAACGGCGGCCGCACGTACTTCTTCCAGAACGAGATGCCGTACGACCCGCCCAACCAGGCGGCCTGGATGAACGGTTCCACGAGGGGCTACGACGCCTACAAGGTCAGCCCCTCGGTGACCAGCCACGAGGCCTGGGGCCTGGGCAGCTACTGCTACTTCAACGTCAACCCGTCCGTCGTCGCCGACCGGGCCTTCGAGGTGCCCGCGGTGTCCGGGGTCCGTTTCCGCGACATGGTGACGGTCTCCCTCGGCGGCACGGGCACGATCAGCCACGTCATCAACAACAGCGGGGGGCCGTCCAACTCCGCGAACAACGTGGCCAACCTCGTCTCCGGTCCCTGACCCGGCCGGACGACAGCAGGCGGGGTCTCCGCCGTCCGCACGGCGGGCGGCGGCGACCCCGCCACCAGGCATGCCCGCGCGCCCCCAGGCCGCCGTCGAGGCTCCCAACAAGCTGCTGACGCAAGGGGTATTGACGTGAGGCTGGTCTAGTCCATACCGTCATCGGCCATCAGCTGTTCATGTAGTGAGGCGACGTTCACCTACATGAACGGCTGTCCAGACCCCCCACCCCGCTCCTCCCCCCAACGGCTTGCCCCCCACGACGCGCACTCCGGTCGCGCACACGAAGGAGCCGTCCCGTGCTGAAATCCGCCGTCAGAGCCCTCACCGCCGCCCCCGCCGTCCTCGCGATGGCCGCCACCGCAGTCGTCGCCACCGGCGGCTCCGCGAGCGCCGCAGCCAACCCCGGCCCCGGCTTCCCCGCCCACTACGCCGCGCCCTACGTCGAGACCTGGAACTCGCCCTCGGCGATGACCAGCGTGCGCAACGCGACGGGCCTGAAGTACTTCACGCTCGCCTTCGTCATCGACGGCGGCGGCTGCAACGCCATGTTCAACGGCGACACGCCCGTGACCGACGCCGGCTGGACCTCCGCGGTCAACTCCCTGCGGGCCGCCGGCGGCGACGTCATCGTCTCCTTCGGCGGCGCCTCCGGCACCGAGATCGGCCTGTCCTGTTCGAGCGTGTCCGCGCTCAAGGCCCAGTACAAGAAGGTCGTCGACGCCCTCAACCTCACCCGCATCGACCTCGACGTCGAAGGCAGCGCGATCGCCAACACCGCGGCCAACGACCGCCGCAACAAGGCCCTCGCCCAGCTCCAGCAGGAGTACGCGGCCGCCGGGCGCAAGCTCGACGTCCAGTACACCCTGCCGTCCATGCCCAACGGCCTGGACGACAACGGGACGAAGCTGCTCTCCAACGCCAAGAGCAACGGGCTGAACGTCAACCTCGTCAACATCATGACGATGGACTACTACGACGGGACCCGCGACATGGGCAAGGCGGCCACCGACGCCGCCACCGCCCTGCGCGGCCAGCTCGGCGCGATCTGGCCGGAGAAGTCCGACGCCCAGCTGTGGGCGATGGAGGGCAACACCCCGATGATCGGGGTCAACGACGACACCAGCGAGATCTTCACCACCGGCAACGCCACCACGCTCGCCAACTTCGCCAAGTCCAAGGGCATCCAGGAACTCGCCTTCTGGGCGCTCGGCCGCGACAAGGCCTGCGCCACCAACGGCCAGCTCTCCGACAGCTGCAGCGGCACCCCGCAGAGCGCCTGGCAGTTCTCCTCCGTCTTCAACACCGTGACCGGCGGCGGCACCACCCCGCCGCCCACCGGCTCCACCGGCCAGGTCACCGGCCTCGGCGGCAAGTGCGTCGACGTCGCCGCCGCGAGCAGCGCCAACGGCACCGCCGTCCAGATGTACGACTGCAACGGCACCACCGCGCAGCAGTGGACGGTGGGCACCGACGGCACCCTGCGCGCCCTCGGCAAGTGCATGGACCTCACCGCCGCCGGCACCGCCAACGGCACCAAGGTCCAGCTCTACGACTGCAACGGCACCGGCGCCCAGGTCTGGCAGCGCGGCAGCGGGGACACCCTGGTGAACCCCGTCTCCGGCAAGTGCCTGGACGTCACCGACAAGTCCACCGCCAACGGCGCCCGGCTGCAGATCTGGACCTGCGCCAGCGGCACCAACCAGCAGTTCCACCTCCCGGCCTGACGGCCCCACCGCCGCCGCCCGGCGCACCGCGGATCCGCGGCGCGCCGGGCGGCCGCATGCCAGGATCGGGACGTGACCGACGACCAGGCACCCGTGACCGCCGAAGCCCTCCGGGAACGCATGCGCTCCGCGCCCGTCCTCGCCGGGCCCCTCCCGGCCTTCGACCCCGCCACCGCAGGACCGGCACCGGGGCCGCTGTTCGCCCGCTGGCTGGCGTACGCCCTCGACGACGGGGTCCCCGAGCCGCACGTCATGACGCTCAGTACGGCGGACGCCGGCGGCCGGCCCTCCGCGCGGGTCCTCATGCTGCGCGGCGTCGACCTCGACGGCCCCTCCTTCGACTTCGCCTCCGACGCGGGCAGCCGCAAGGGCCGCGACCTGACGGACCGCCCCTACGCCGCGCTCAGCTGGTACTGGCCGCGGCACGGCCGGCAGGTCCGGGTGACCGGACCGGTCGGGACCCTGGACCGCGCCGCCGCCCGCCGCGACTTCCTCGGCCGCCGCGAGGCCTCCCGTGTCGCCGGCTTCACGGGAACGATGAGCGCCCCGCTGGAGGGTCGCGCCGCGTACGAGGAGGCCCGCCGCCGGGCCACCGGGCACGTCGCCGCCCACCCCGACGACGTGCCCGAGGGCCACACCGTCTACCGCCTCGTCGCCGACGAGGCCGAGTTCTGGCAGGCCGCCCCCGCGCAGGGCCACGTCCGCCTCCGCTACACCCGCGACCCGGCCGTTCCCGACGGCTGGGCGCGCGGGCTGCTCTGGCCCTGACCCCTCAGGGCAGGTGCCGCACGCCCGCGGGGGTGGCGGCGGCGCGGACACGGGCGGCGTCCTGACCCGGCGGGGCGCCGAACAGACGGCGGTACTCGCGGTTGAACTGGGTGGGACTGGCGTAGCCGACGACGTGGCCCACGCCCGCGACGTCGTCGGGCCGGGCCACGAGGAGCGAACGGGCCTCCTGCAGCCGGATCTGCTTCTGGAACTGCAGCGGGCTCATCGTCGTCACGGCGCGGAAGTGCCGGTGGAAGGCGGACGGGCTCATGCCCGCGAGGCGGGCCAGGTCGTCGACCCGCATGGGCTCCGCGTAGTTGTCGCGGATCCAGTGGATGGCCCGGCTGACGTGCGACAGCCCGCTGTCGGCCAGGCCGATCTCGCGGACCATGGCGCCGTGCGGCCCGGTGAGCAGCCGCCACAGGATCTCCCGCTCGACCATCGGGGCGAGCACGGGGGCGTCCGCGGGATGGTCGAGCAGCCGCACCAGCCGTACGACGGCGTCGAGCAGTTCCGGTCCGGCCCCGCCGGTGGCGAGCGCGGGCGGCGCGGACGTGGCGCGGGCCCGGCGGCCGGGCGGTGCCTCCAGCAGCAGCGGGGCGATGGCGGCCGCCCGCAGCACCATCCCCATGCCCAGTGCCGGGTCCCGCGCGCTCACGTCCAGGTAATGGCCGGTGACCGGCAGGACAGCGGTGACCAGCAGGTACTGCCCCGCCCGGTAGTCGTGCACCTCCTCGCCGAGCAGCAGGCGCTTGCCACCCCGGGCCATGACGACCAGCAGCGGCTCGGTCAGCGAGTAGTCCGGTGGGGCCGTCGCGACCCGGGACAGCAGCAGTCCGTCGACCGCGGTCCGCAGGGAGGGCCGGGCGTGCGTCGCGATGAGGTCGCGGAGCTCGGCCAGGAGGAGTCCGGGAGGGGTGCGCACCCCCTCACCGAACCACCCGCGGACAGGGCCGGGCAAGCCCGATCCGGGCGAAGTCGGCAGGATCGGGCAAGAGCCCGCGAGGATCGGTCTACCCCGCCGCAGCGGCCTCCCGTTGCATGGAGAGCACCGAATCCGACGCACAAGGGAGCACGAACATGCCGCTCGACCACTACGTCACCCTCGGCCGGTCCGGGCTGCGGGTCAGCCCCTTCGCCCTCGGCGCGATGACCTTCGGCGAGGACCCCGGCGGCGCCGGGTGCGGCGTCGAGGAGTCCGAGAAGATCCTGGCGACCTACCTGGACCGCGGCGGCAACTTCGTGGACACCGCGAACTTCTACACCAACGGCCACTCCGAGCGGATCCTCGGCGACTGGTTCGCCGCGCACCCCGGACGCCGCGAGCACGTCGTGCTGGCGTCGAAGTTCTTCACCAACCTGTTCCCCGGAGACCCCAACGGCGGTGGCGCGGGCCGCGGTTCGATCGTCGCCCAGCTCGACGAGACCCTGCGCCGGCTGCGGACCGACTACCTGGACCTGTACTGGCTGCACAACTGGGACCGGCACACGCCGATCGAGGAGACGATGCGCACCCTCGACGACCTGGTGCGCGTGGGGAAGATCCGCTACGTCGGCTTCTCCAACACCCCCGCCTGGCTGACCGCGCAGGCGCAGACCACCGCGCTGCTCAAGGGCTGGACCCCGCTGATCGCGCTGCAGGTGGAGTACTCGCTGCTCGCCCGCACCGTGGAGGGCGAACTCGCCCCGCTCGCCCTCGACCAGGGCATGGCGCTCGTGCCGTGGAGCCCGCTGAAGAACGGCTTCCTGTCGGGCAAGTACCGGCGCGGCGGCACGGTCGCCGACTCCGCGCGCACGGCGTTCGTTGGCGGCCCCGGGGAGGACGAGTACCCCGTCATCGAGGAGGTCGCCGCCGTCGCCGACGAACTCGGCACCACCTCGGCCGCGGTGTCCCTGGCGTGGCTGCGGGCCCGCGAGGGCACCGTCGTCCCGATCGTCGGCGCCCGGCGCCTGCAACACCTCGAGGACAACCTCGCCGGCCTCGACACGGTCCTCACGCCGGAGCACCTGCGGCGCCTGGACGAGGTGTCCGCCCCGGTCCTGGGCTACCCGGCGCCCCTGCACGGGGCGATGCGGGCGATGCTGCAGTTCGCGGGCACCACGGTCGACGGCGAGACGTCCGCGGTGTACCCGCCGCTGCTGCAGAGCGACGTCCGCTACTGAGCGTTCGTGCGGCGCGCGGACCCGGACCCGTTCCGGGGCCGCCGTCATCCCTGAGGAGGACGCCGCGTACGGGCGCACCCGACCCGCGCAGGACGCCGGAACGGTACCGCGCGGCGATGCCGCGGGGCGGTGCGGGCTGATGGGGTGGAGGGCGTGCACTGGAACGACTCGCGGCTCGGGGCCGAGCTGCGCACGGTGACCGCCGCGGCCCGGCGGCGCGCCACGAGGGACGGGGACCGCCAGGTCGACACCGCGCACCTCCTGCACTCCCTCCTCGAGGCCGACCCGCGGGCGCGCGACGCCGTCGACGGGGCGGCGGGAGCGGCCGGCGGCAGGCGGGTGGCACGCGTCCTCGGCTACCTCGCGCAACGCACCATCGGCTACGGCATCGCCTGGCGGGAGACGGTGGAGGACGCCGGCTCCGGGACCGTGCTCGCCGCCGTGGACGCGCCCGGCTGGAGCCCGGCCGCCGCCGCGGCCCTGCGCGCGGCCGCCGTCCAAGCCGGGGAGCGGGGTGCGTCACGGGCGGAGGGTACCGACCTGCTCGCCGCGCTCGTCGCCGACGCGGGGAGCCGGGCCGCGCAGGTGCTGAGGTCGGCGGGGGTCGAACCGCGGGTCCTGGCCGCCCGCCCGCCGTCGCCGAGCGGCGAGGAGGACAGCCGCTACCGGGATGACGGTCCTGTCGCGAGCTGACATCATGGCCCGATGCATGTCTCTCAGGGGAGGAACGCCGGGCTCTGGCTCGCGCTGGTTTCCGCGTTCGCGTTCGGCGGTTCGGGGGTGGCGGCGAAGCCGCTGATCGAGGCGGGCCTCGACCCGCTGCACGTCGTGTGGCTCCGGGTGACCGGCGCCACGCTCATCATGCTCCCCGTGGTGCTGCGGCACCGGGCGCTCCTGCTGCGCCGCCCCGGCCTGCTGCTCGGCTTCGGCCTGCTGGGCGTCGCCGGGGTCCAGACCCTCTACTTCGCGGCGATATCGCGCATCCCGGTCGGCGTCGCGATCCTCGTGGAGTTCCTCGGCCCGGCGCTGCTGCTCGGCTGGGTGCGCTTCGTCCAGCGCAAGGCCGTCAGCAAGGCCGCCGCGATCGGGGTCGTGCTGGCCGTCGGAGGCATGGCGGCGGTGGTCGAGGTGTGGTCCGGGCTCGCCTTCGACCCGCTGGGCCTGGCGCTCGCCTTCGGCGCCGCCTGCTGCCAGGTCAGCTACTTCGTGCTGGCCGACCACGGCAGCGACGGCGACGACGCCCCGGACCCGGTCGCCGTCATCGCGTACGGCCTGACCATCGGTGCCGTGGTGCTGACCGCCGTCTCCCGTCCGTGGTCGATGGACTGGTCGGTGCTCACACGGCAGGCTGCGCTCGGGGAGACGGACGTGCCCGCGATCCTGCTCGTGGGCTGGGTCGTGCTGGTGGCCACCGTGCTCGCCTACCTGACCGGTGTGGTCGCCGTGCGGCGGCTGTCGCCGCAGGTGGCCGGCGTCGTGGCCTGCCTGGAGGCGGTGGTCGGCACCGTGTTCGCGTGGGTGCTGCTGGGCGAACACCTCGGCGTCCCGCAGATCATCGGCGGCACGCTCGTGCTGGCGGGCGCCTTCGTCGCCCAGACCGCCAAGAAGCAGGGGACGACCACGGTCATCGCCTCCGGCACCCCGTCCGACGCGGACACCACGAACCCCCGCACGCAGCCGGTGTAGCGCGGCGCCGGTGGGGCGGGGGCGGTGGGGCGGCGCCGGTGGGGCGGGGGCGGTGGGGCGGGGGCGGTGGTGCCGGTTCTTCGGCTGTCCCGCCGTCTCGCGCCCTGCGGGCGCACTGCGCGGGCTGCGGGTGGGAGGGTGGGGGCCTGCTTTGTTCGCAGTGTGCGGGTGGGTGCGTGGCTGGGGTTCAGGCGCCGGAGCGGGGTGGGTTGTTCCTTTGGCCCGGGTCTCGTTGCCGTCCGCGGGTGCAGATGGCCGGTGACCACGCCCACGGTTCGTGGGTGGCGCGCCCGCCGTAACCGGCGTCTGCGGGTGCTTCCCCGATCCGAGATCGGGCTCTGTTTCGACGGCTATACCGCTGAAAGCGGGCCCGATCTCCCGCCGACCGCCCAGGCGGCACCCCGAAATACCCGCAGTCGCGGGTTACGGCGGGCGCGCCCACCACCCACGGATGGCGTGGAAGCGGCCATCTATACCCGCGGACGGCAACGAGACCGACACCGCCGGAGCGGAGACCCGCTCCGGCGCCTGAACGCCGGCCCCCACCCACTCGCACACTGCCGACCGCCCCCGGACCGCCACCCTCCCATCCGCAGCCGGCGCTGTGCGCCCGCAGGGCGCGAGACGAACCCGCACCCACCCATCCACCCAACCAACCACCCACCCCCACCCCCGTCACCACGCCACCCGACCGACGCCTGTCCCGCGTTCCCCTACAACCCTTTCTTCCCACGGTGTGTCAAAGACGGTGCCGGAGAAGGAAACGGGCTCTTTCCGGGACACCCCCGCACCGCCCGGTCGTTCTTGAGCGAAGGAGCCGCTCATGCGCAAGAACCGCTCGGCTGCGGTCACCGCGGCGTCATTTCTCCTCATCACGGGCGCGGCCATCGCCACCGCGCCCGCCTCGTTCGCCGGGACCCCCGGCGGCACCCACGCGAGCGATCGCAACCGGGACTTCAACGGCGACGGGTACGAGGACGTGCTGACCGGCGCGCCCGGCGCCACCGTGGGCGGCCGTTCCGGCGCCGGTGTCGTCACCGTGCAGTACGGCGGCCCCAAGGGGGTCACCACCAGCGCCAAGGTCTTCAGCCAGAACACCTCCGGCGTGCCCGGCGCCGCCGAGACCGGGGACGCCTTCGGCCAGGCCGTGGCCAGCGGCGACCTGGACGGGGACGGGTACGACGACGCCGTCGTCGGCATCCCCGGCGAGGACCTGGTCGGGGTCGGCGCCGACGCGGGCGGCATCGTGGTCCTGTGGGGCTCGGCGAAGGGGCTGTCCGGCGCCGCGAGCGACTGGCTGCAGTCCGTCAGCGCCATGAAGGGCGACCGGTTCGGCAGCGCCCTGGCCGCCGGGCACTTCACCACCTACGTCCCGGGCGACCTGCTCGCCGTGATCGACAGGGTGGGGCTGTCGATCTTCCAGTACGAGTCCGTGCCGCAGGCCGCCGCCCGCAAGGGCGGGGACGCGGGGACCTTCACGCCCTTCAAGGACCGGCGGCGCACGCCGCTCGCCCGGCAGGCGGAAGGCCCGGGCATCGCGCCCACCTCGCTGACGACCGGCGACTACGACGACAACGGCCTGGCCGACATCGTGGTCTCCGGCCTGAGCCTGGGCGCCGAGCCGGGCCACGGCTGGTCGTACGTCATCCTCAGCGACGACATCGACCCGCTGCCCGTCACCGCCCTGCGCGGCGGCCCCGTCGTCGCCTCCGGCGACGTCAACGGCGACGGGTTCGACGACCTGGTCACCGGCGAACCGCACAGCCCCGACGACGGCGGCGCGTCGATGACCGGCGGCATGGTCGGCGTCTACTACGGCAGCCCGGACGGGCCGGCCGGGCAGGAGGGCCCGGGGAGCCCGCCCGTCTGGTGGACCCAGGACAACCCCGGCGTGCCGGGTGTCTCCGAGCGCGGTGACGGCTTCGGCTCCGACCTCTCCGTCGGCGACGTCAACCGCGACGGCTACGCGGACGTCGCGATCGGCGCCTCCGGCGAGGACATCGGCAGCGTCGCCGACGCCGGGGCCGTGTGGGTGCTGCGCGGTTCGGCGCGGGGCCTGACCACCGCCGGTGTCCTGGACGTCAACCAGAACACCACTGGCGTCCCGGGCGGCGCGGAGAAGGCCGACAAGTTCGGCGCCCAGGTCTCCTTCACCGACCCCAACCGCGACGGCTACTTCGGTCTGCTCGTCGCGGCCCCGGGCGAGAACACCGACGACGGTGTGGTGTGGGTGTTCTCGGCCGGCGCCGGCGGCCTCAAGCTGCCGGGGAGCTGGACGTACGGCGGGGGTTCGCTCGGCGCGCCGTCTCAGAACGCCCGGTTCGGCGCGGCGATCGACGACTGACCGGGCTGCCCGAGGCGGTGCGACTGCCGGGTCCGGGCGGCCTCGTCGCCCGGACCACCCCGCTCGGCCAGCAGCCGGTTGACCCGCCACTGCGTCTCGCGCGGCCGGTTCCCGCCGAACTTGAACTTGGCGCGGACGTCGGTGACCTCCAGCCGGATCCCGCGGATGCCGGGCAGCATCCGGCCGAACGGCGCCTCGCCGGGGACGACGGGGGCGTGGTCGCCGCGCGGCTGGAAGTGGGCGAGCTGCCGGTGCAGCAGGTCCGCCTTCTCCTGGGGGTCGTCCACGAGGTGGGCCACGCACAGCAGTTGCACGGCGGCGTAGTAGCTGGTGGGCGTCCCGTGCTCGGGCGGGGTGCCCTCCGGGGCGTGCCATGGGCCGGGGATGAAGGTGTAGTCGTCGACGACGCTGAGCGTCACCCGGGGGTGCGCCTCCAGCGCGGGCCACAGCGGGTTGGGGCGGGCGAGGTGGGTGACCGCCTCGCCCCGTCCCGCGTCGTAGGCGAAGTGCAGCGGCTGGACGAACGGGGGCTCGCCGTCGAGGCCGTTGACGGCGAGCTGGCCGAAGTCGTGTGCGGCGAGCCAGTCCTGCCACTCGGCCTCGTCGACGGCGGCGTCCCAGGGGTGGACGAGCATGTGCGGGGCTCCTTTCAGCGCGCGGTGAGGTAGCCGGGGACGGCGATCGACGGGTCGAGGTCGTCCGCGGGTTCCGGCGTCCCGTAGGCGCGGGTGACGGGGAGCACGCCCGTCCAGTGGGGGAGTGCCAGGTCCTCGGGGTCGTCGCCGGGGCCGCCGCTGCGCACCTTGGCGGAGACCTCGTCCAGGTCCAGGGCGATGACGGCGGTGGCGGCCAGTTCCCTCGCGTTGGCGGGGCGGGAGTCGGCGGCGCGGCCGGGCACGATGTGGTCGACCAGGGCGTCCAGGGCGGCGGAGCGCTCGGCGGGGTCGGTGACCTGGCGGGCCACGCCGTGCACCACCACCGAGCGGTAGTTGATCGAGTGGTGGAAGGCGGAACGGGCCAGCACGAGACCGTCCAGGTGCGTCACGGTCAGGCAGACCGGGAGCCCGGTGTCCTCGCCGGCGCCGCGCAGCGGACGGGAGCCGGTGGAACCGTGCACGTAGAGCCGCTCGCCGACGCGCGCGTAGAGGGTGGGCAGCACGACCGGCGCGCCGTCGCGGACGAAGCCGAGGTGGCAGAGGTAGTCCGCGTCGAGGATCGCGTGCACCAGGTCGCGGTCGTACGAGGCCCGCTCGCGGCTGCGGGTGGGGACGGTGCGGTCGGTGGGAGCGTACGCATCGGCAGCGGAGGGCGTGGCGGACATGGCGCGATCCTTTGCACTAGTGCATAATGCTTTTTGTGCTAGGAGAGTACACGTTCACCGGCCGGGGCGCAGCGGACATCGCGGCGAGCGTCGAACGGGCCATCGGGGAGGGCGTCCTCGCGCCCGGTGCCGCGCTGCCGCCGCTGCGGGAGCTCGCCGCCGGACTCGGCGTCAACCCCAACACCGTCGCCGCCGCCTACCGTCTGCTGCGCGACCGCGGCGTCATCGAGACCGCGGGCCGGCGCGGCAGCCGCGTGCGGCGGCGTCCGGCGACCACCGCGCGGGACGAGCTCCGCCTGGAGGTGCCGCCGGGGGTCCGGGACCTGTCCACCGGCAACCCGGACACCGCGCTGCTGCCCCCGCTCGGGGAGGCGCTGGCCGAGGCGGCCGCGCGGAACGCGCAACGGCCCATGCTGTACGGGCACGCCCCGGTCGACGAGGAGCTCGCCGCCCTGGCGCGGGCCGCCTTCGACGCCGACGGCGTGCCGGCGGGCCCGGTCGGGCTCACCTCCGGCTCGCTGGACGCGATGGAGCGCGCGCTCACCGCCCACCTGCGGCCCGGGGACGCCGTGGCGGTGGAGGACCCCGGCTGGGGCAGCGTCTTCGACCTCGTCCCGGCCCTGGGCCTGCGCGCCGTC
This sequence comes from Streptomyces sp. NPDC005722, assembly GCF_040630935.1. Classification (NCBI taxonomy): domain Bacteria; kingdom Bacillati; phylum Actinomycetota; class Actinomycetes; order Kitasatosporales; family Streptomycetaceae; genus Streptomyces; species Streptomyces sp. NPDC005722. The sequence continues at coordinate 8,261 of NZ_JBEXYN010000043.1, read as the reverse complement.
CCGGTCGGCGTGGACGACGAGGGCCCGCTGCCGCAGGACGTGGACGCGGCCCTCCGGCAGGGCGCCCGGGCGCTGATCGTCACCGACCGCGGCCAGAACCCGACCGGCGCCACGCTCTCCGCGGCACGCGCCGGCGCGCTGCGCGCCGTCCTGGGCGGCCACCCGCAGGTGCTGGTCATCGACGACGACCACGTCAACGGCCTGACCGAGCTGCCGCTGCACCCGCTCGCCGGCAGCACCGCGCACTGGATGCTGGTCCGCTCCACCGCGAAGGCCTACGGCCCCGACCTGCGGCTGGCCGTGCTCACCGGCGACCCGGTCACCGTCGACCGGGTCCGCGGGCGCTACCGGCTCGGACCCGGCTGGGTCAGCCACCTCCTGCAGCGCACCGTCGCGCACCTGTGGCGCACCGGCGCGGTCGACGTCCCCGCCGTCTCCGCCGCGTACGCCGCGCGCCGTGACGCGCTGGTGCGGGCGCTGGACGGCCTCGGCGTCGCGGCGCACGGCCGCAGCGGCATGAACGTGTGGGTCCCGGTGCCGGACGAGACCGGGGCGGTGGCCCGGCTGCTGCAGGCGGGCTGGGCCGTGGCGCCCGGCGCGCGCTTCCGGCTGCAGTCACCGCCGGGCATCCGCATCACGATCTCGCCGGTCACCGCGGACGAGGTACCGGCCCTGGCCGACGCCGTCGCCGCCGCGGTCCGCCCGCACCGCGCGGGGCGCTTCGGCTGACGGCGAAGGTGGTTCAGCCCGCCGGGCGGCGCTGGGTCAGTGCCGCGCCGGCGAGCACCACGAGGGCGCCGACCGGCTCGTTCCACGTCAGGTGCTCGTCCAGCAGCGCGACACCGGCCGCGGTCGCGATGACCGGGATGAGGTAGGTGACCATCGTGGCGATGGTCGGGCCCTTCTCCGCGACGATCCCGTACTGGAGGAGGAAGGCGATCCCGGTGCCCAGCGCGCCCAGCGCGACCACCGACAGCGTCGGCCAGAGCGGGAACGAGCCGGGCACCGAGGTGAACAGCGGTGTCAGCACGGCCAGTTGGACGGTGCCGAGGAAGAGCTGCGCGGAGGACATCGACAGGGCCGAGTTGCCGCTGCCGCTCAGCGTGCGGCGCACGTATATCCAGCCCACCGCGTAGCTCGCCGAGGCGCCCAGCGCCATCGCGGTGCCCGCGGGGTCCGTCCCGGAGAAGCCCTGCCAGGCGCCCAGCACGGTCAGCACGCCGACGAAGCCGATGCCGACGCCCGCGACCCGCTGCCGGGTCGGCTTGTCGTCCGAGAGCGCGACCACCGACAGCACCATGCTCCACAGCGGGGTCGTGGCGTTGCAGATGCCCGCGAGCGTGGACGGGATGGTCAGCTCCGCGTACGCGAAGAGCGTGAACGGAATGGTGTTCAGCAGAAGCGCGGCCACGGCCATGTGCCCCCAGGCGCGAGCGCCGCGCGGCAGCCGTTCCCGCTTCACGGCGAAGGCCGCGGCCAGCACCGCGGTGCCGAACGCCATGCGGCCGAGCGCGACCTGCAGCGGGGCGTAGGCCTCGGTGCCCACCTTGATGAACAGGAAGCTGAAGCCCCAGATGAGCGCGAGCACGGCCCAGTTGACCCGCCAGTCCACGACGCGACGGCGACGCCCGGCGGTGGCCGGGGCGGCGGCGCCGGCGACGGCGGGAGCGGGCGGGGCGTCGGCGGGGGAGGGGACGGCCTCGGCGGCCGGGCGGCGGGTGCTGGGTGCGCTCATGGCCATCACGATGACGGATTGAACCTCTTAGGACAAGCGAGAAAACCTCCCGGCGATCACGTAGTGTTGCTTACATGTTGAATCTCGAGCGCCTGCGCGTCCTGCACGCGATCTCCACCTACGGTTCGGTGAGCGCCGCGGCGGACGTCCTCCACGTGACGACCTCGGCCGTCTCCCAGCAGATGGGCAAGCTCGAGCGCGAGACCGGGCAGACCCTGCTCGCCAAGAACGGCCGCGGGGTCCGGCTCACCGACGCGGGCCGGCTGCTGTCCGGGCACGCGGGCCGCATCCTCTCCCTCGTCGAGCTCGCCCACTCCGACCTGGAGGCCCACCGCGGCGCCGCGGTCGGCGAACTGCGCATGGGGGCCTTCCCCACCGCGGTGCGCGGACTCTTCCCGCAGGCGCTCGCCGCGACGCGGCGCGAGCACCCCAAGCTGCGCGCGATGGTCCACGAGATGGAGCCCCAGGACGCGCTGGCCCGGCTCGTGCGCGGCGACATCGACATGGCGGTCGTCCTCGACTGGTACAACAAGCCGCTCTCGCTGCCCGGCGGCCTGGCCAAGGAGCCGCTGCTCGACGACATCGCCGACGTGGTCGTCCCCGAGGGCCACCCCCTGGCCGGCCGTGCCGAGGCCGACCTCGGCGAACTCGCCGACGACGACTGGATCGCCTGGCCCGACGGCGGCTTCTGCCACGAGTGGCTGCTGTTCACGCTGCGCGGCAAGGGCGTGGAACCCCGCATCGCCCACCACGCCGAGGAACACCCCACGGTCCTCGCCCTCGTCGCCGCCGGCCTGGGCGTCGCCGTCGTCCCGCGCCTGGGCCGCGGCCCCCTGCCGGCCGGGGTCCGCGCCATCCCGGTGCGCCACACCATGAAGCGCCACATCTACGCCGTCTGGCGCTCCGACGCCGACCGCCGCCCCGCCATCCGCGCCGCCGTCGAGGCCCTCCGCCGGGCGGGGGAGGACGTGGCGGCCGCCGACGTCTGAGATCCCTCGGGGACGCGGTGCTGCGCGTGCCCTAGGCGAGGCCCGGCATTTTGCGGAAGTCCCAGGAGACGACGGAGTCCGGGGTCAGGCGGAGCCAGGCGTGGCGGCCGTCGTGGGGCATGGACTCCAGGCCGAAGTTCTTGGCGGCGAACAGCCGCTCGGGCGCCTCCAGCGCGGGGTGGGGGTCGCCGGTGCGGGGCGCCTCGCCCACGAACTCGACGGTGCCGGAGAGCTCGACGCCGCGCAGCTCGCCGTACTCCGTACCGTCGTCGACGACGACCGCGACGCGCGGGTCACGCCGGAGGTCGGCCCAGCGGCGGCTGCGGACGATGGAGTACAGCCACAGGGACGTCCCGTCCCAGACGAACCACAACGCGCCCACGTGCGGGCGGCCGTCGGGCGAGACGGTGGCGACACGGCAGGTGCGCTGCTCGCCGAGGAAGGCGTCGACCTCCTCCGGGGTCATCATGATCCGGCGTCCGCGGCGTTGTGCGACGGTCATGCGCGCCCCCACTTCCCAGTCTGACGTTCCGTCAGATACGGTCACCCGGGACGACGGTAGGGCACCCGTGCGCGAGGGGGCAAGCATGGCGGACGGCGACCGGCAGCGGAGGCTCGACGCGCTCCTGACCCCCCGGTCCACCGCCGTGCTCACCGTGGAGTGCCAGCGCGGGGTGGTCGGCCCGGGCGGCGCGCTCCCGGAACTCGCGGCCGCCGTGCGCGACGGCGGGGCGCTCGACGCCACCGCACGGCTGGTCGCCGCGGCCCACGCGGCGGGCGCCACCGTGGTGCACGCGGTCGCCGAACGCCGCCCCGACGGCCGCGGGTCCAGCCGCAACGCGCGGATCTTCCGCGCCGCCGAGCGGCTGCCCGTCCTCCAGGTCGCCGGCACGCCGGCCGTCGAGCTCGCCGAGGAGATACCGGTCGGTGCCGGCGACCTCGTCGTACGACGGCTGCACGGGCTGTCGCCGGTCGCCGGCACCGGCCTCGACGCCGTGCTGCGCAACCTCGGCGTGCGCACGGTCGTCGTCACCGGGGTGTCGGCCAACGTGGCCGTTCCCAATGCCGTCTTCGACGCGGTCAACCTCGGCTACGAGGCGGTCGTGCCCGGCGACGCCATCGCGGGGGTGCCGCAGTCGTACACCGCCGACATGCTGCGGTACACCCTCGCGCTCGTCGCCACGGTCACCACAGCCGACGAGGTCATCGGCAGCTGGGAACGGTCCGGGCCGGGTCCGGACTCAGGCCAGGGCCACTGAGTCCCCCTCCACCTTGATGTTCGCCGCTGCCAGCGGCTGGGTCGCCGGGCCGTTGGCCACGCTGCCGTCCTTGATGCTGAACTTGCTGCCGTGGCAAGGGCAGTTGATCGTGCCGCCCGCGATCTCGTTGACGGCGCAGCCCTGGTGGGTGCAGATCGCGGAGAAGGCCTTGAAGGAGCCCGCCTCGGGCTGGCAGACGACGACCTTCTTGTCCGCGAAGATCTTGCCGCCGCCCACCGGGATCTCCGAGGTCTTGGCCAGCGCCGCCTCGGCCCCGCCGCCGGCCGGGGCCGACCCCCCGGTGCCCTGGTCGCCGCCGTCCTGCGGCGGCGCGGCCGGGCTGTAGGCGCCCGCGGAGTCGTTGGAGTCGCCGCAGGCGGCCAGCGCGGCCGCGAGCCCCGCCGCGCCCACTCCCGCGACCACGGCGCGGCGGGTCGGAGCTCCTGCGATGCCAGTCGTCTCGGCCATGCGTCACACATCCTGTTGCCTCGTCCGTTCCGGACCGCCGTACAGGCGCCCGGGAGCGTGGGTCACGCCCTGCCCAGTCGTACGGACGAGATGGGTGAGCCGTTCAACCATCCCCCGGAAAATCACCCGGCGCGGCCGGCGGCGGCGCGCAGCGCCGAGAGCCGCGGTGCGTGCGGCACGATGGCCGGCCGGTAGTTGTGGCCGAGGCCGCCCACAGATGCTTGGAAGCACCTACCTGAGGGTTTTCGTCCGAACGATGGCGGTGTGCCGGGAGTGAGGCCGATACTGGCGGCTCCGCCGATCACCCGAGGGGGGCGTATGGCCGAGGATCCCGTACCCAAGCACATGACGATCACACTGGACTTCGATCTCCAGACCGCAGGGTCGACGGTTGGAGCACCGAGGGTCCGGGCGGCGTACGAGGCCGCCGCCGAGGCAGCCGTGACGGCCGCCATGGAGCAACTGCCTGAGGGAAGCGTCAAGGGCGTCACGAGCGAGATGAAGTGGTCGTACCGCTGGGATCACCAGCGCGACGTCCGCTACGAGCGCGAGCCCGCGTCGGAGTAGCGCGTCGCAGACGTGAGAGGAACCCCGGCCCGCGGATGCGGCCGGGGCCTCGGTCACCTCTCGGAGCCTCAAGAGGAACGTCGCCGGCATCGGCGATCGGATCCCGATGATTCCGGAGCTGACGGAGGCGCCTCGACGACCCTCCAGTCGACGGAGGCGTGTCGGCACGTTCCCGGCGCCGGGCGACGGCGTGGCGTGGCCGTGGGACACCGATCATTAGGATGCGTCCATGGAGGAAGTGACCGGGATCCGCTATGTCACGCCGTTGCGTGAGGGCGGATCGGTGCCCGGTGTCGTCGAGGCCGACGACCTGGGGACGTACGTGGTGAAGTTCGTGGGTGCCGCACAGGGCCGCAAGGCGCTGGTGGCGGAGGTGGTCGCGGGGGAGCTGGCCCGGCGGCTGGGGTTGCGGGTGCCGGTGCTGGTGCGGTTCCAGTTCGACCCGGTGATCGGGCTCGGTGAGCCGGACCAGGAGATCCAGGACCTGTTGAAGGCCAGCGGCGGCCTCAACCTCGGCATGGACTTCCTGCCCGGCGCGCTCGGCTTCGACCCGCTGGTCTTCGAGGTGGAGTCCGGCGAGGCGGGGCGGATCGTGTGGTTCGACGCGCTCGTCGGCAACGTCGACCGCTCGTGGCGCAACCCCAACATGCTGGTCTGGCACCAGGACCTCTGGCTGATCGACCACGGCGCCTCGCTGATCTTCCACCACAACTGGAAGGGCGCCGACCAGGCCGCCGACAAGCCGTACGACGCCGCGGACCACGCCCTCGCCCGCTTCGCGCCGGACGTCGAGGCCGCCGCCCGCGACCTCGCCCCGCGGGTGGACGAGGCGCTGCTGCGCGAGGTGACCGCCCAGGTCCCCGACGAGTGGCTGGTGGACGAGCCCGGTTTCGCGGACCCCGACGAGGTGCGGCGCGCGTACGAGCGGGTACTGCTGGCGCGTGCCGGCACCGTGGGGGAGCGGATCGTCCTGGCCCCGAAGCAGCAGGAGAAGCAGGCGCCGCCGGAGTGGCTGCGCACCTGGGTCGAGGGGAAGGCCGCCAAGTGAGCACGGCGAGCGGGCGCGATGTGTTCGAGTACGCGCTGGTGCGCGTGATGCCCCGGATCGAGCGCGGTGAGCTGATCAACGCGGGCGTGCTCGTGTACTGCCGCGCCAAGTCCTTCGTGGGCGCCCGCGTCCACCTGGACGAGACCCGGCTGCGCTGCCTCGACCCCGAGGTGGACGTCGCCGGCGTACGGGCCGCGCTGCGCGGTTACGAGGGGATCTGCGCGGGCGGTGCGCGGGCCGGGCAGGCGGCGGAGGACGATCCCGGGCGGCGCTTCCGGTGGCTGACGGCGCCGCGCAGCACCATCGTGCAGCCGGGCCCGATCCACACCGGGCTGACGGAGGACCCCGAGGCCGAGGTGGACCGTCTGCTGGATCTTCTGGTGCGCTGAGCCACATCGGCGCGGTGGGCGTTGACACAGGGTCACTGCACTCCTACGGTTTCGGCTACGGGACGTACTAAGCGGTCGCTCACCTGCGCGACCGCTCCCCACAGGGCTGAGGAGAGCAGATGTCGACCACCGAGCAGCGCGTAGCGATCGTGACGGGGGCGGCGCGCGGCATCGGCGCCGCCACCGCATTGCGCCTGGCCGCCGAGGGCCGCGCCGTGGCCGTGCTGGACCTCGACGAGACCGCGTGCAAGGACACCGTCGAGCAGATCACCAAGGCGGGCGGCCGGGCCGTCGCCGTCGGCGCCGACGTCTCCGACGAGGAGCAGGTCGCGGCCGCGGTCGCACGCGTCGCCGAGGAGCTCGGAGCGCCGACGATCCTCGTCAACAACGCGGGCGTGCTCCGCGACAACCTGCTGTTCAAGATGAGCGCGGCCGACTGGGACACGGTCATGAACGTGCACCTGCGCGGCGCCTTCCTGATGACCCGCGCCGTCCAGAAGCACATGGTGGACGCGAAGTTCGGCCGCGTGGTCAACCTGTCCTCGTCGTCCGCCCTCGGCAACCGGGGCCAGGCCAACTACTCCGCCGCCAAGGCCGGCCTGCAGGGCTTCACCAAGACCCTCGCGCACGAGCTCGGCAAGTTCGGCGTCACCGCCAACGCCGTCGCCCCCGGCTTCATCGCCACCGACATGACCGCCGCGACCGCCGCCCGCGTCGGCATGGGCTTCGAGGAGTTCCAGGCCGCGGCCGCCACCCAGATCCCGGTGCAGCGCGTCGGCAACCCGGACGACGTCGCCAACGCCATCGCCTTCTTCACCGGCGACGCCGCGGGCTTCGTCTCCGGCCAGGTGCTGTACGTGGCCGGCGGCCCGCTCGACTGACCCGCGACAGGAGACCCGCATCATGAGCACCCAGCCCGAAGACGGCCGCGTCGCGATCGTCACCGGCGCCAGCCGCGGCATCGGCTACGGCATCGCCGAGGCCCTGGTCGCCCGCGGCGACCGCGTCGTCATCACCGGCCGCAACGAGGAGGCGCTGAAGGAGGCCGTCGAACGGCTCGGCGCCGACCGGGCCCTCGGCGTGGCCGGCAAGGCCCACGACGAGGCGCACCAGGCGGAGGTCGTCGAGCGCACGATGGAGGCCTTCGGCCGCGTCGACTACCTCGCCAACAACGCCGGCACCAACCCGGTCTTCGGCCCCCTTGCCGAACTCGACCTCGGTGTCGCCCGCAAGGTCTTCGAGACCAACGTCATCTCCGCGCTCGGCTTCGCCCAGCAGACCTACCGGGCGTGGATGAAGGAGAACGGCGGTGCGATCGTCAACATCGCCTCCGTGGCGGGCATCAGCGCCTCCCCGTTCATCGGCGCGTACGGCATGAGCAAGGCCGCCATGGTCAACCTCACGCTGCAGCTCGCCTCCGAGATGGCGCCCGGCGTCCGCGCCAACGCCATCGCCCCGGCCGTGGTCAAGACCAGGTTCGCCTCGGCCCTGTACGAGGGCCGGGAGGAGCAGGCCGCGTCCGCGTACCCGCTGGGACGGCTCGGCGTGCCCGAGGACATCGGCGGCGCCGCCGCCTTCCTGCTCTCGGACGCGGCGGCCTGGATCACCGGCCAGACGCTGGTCGTGGACGGCGGCATCTTCCTCAACGCGAGCGTCGGCGCCTGAGGCTTGCGCTCGTCCGCACTCCAACGTGCACGGTCCCTGGTGCCGGCCGCCGAGGCCGCGGGCGGCCCCAGGGGCATGCCCCCCACCGCGGGGTGGGCACCCCCCGCGACCCCCCCCAGGCCGGCGGCGCCGGGCCCGAGA